>JASJCE010000315.1 GCA_030066155.1 Desulfobacterales bacterium
TGGTAGGTATAGTTGCTGTCGAAATATACAATATCAACTGTCCAGCCCAGTGGCTCTACCATACGACGGAACATTTCTGCAGCGAACTCATCACCCGAGGAGCGTGCCTTAGAGAAATCTGTCATATGTTTTGGATCTGCAACTCCAATACCCCAAAGAATTTTTTTGCCATCAAAAATCTTAATGTCACCTGCACTGGTACGTGGACCCGGATCCGGCCAACTGGTTGGTACCGGGAATGGCATTGAGTACCATTTTGCTTCAGGATCGTTTCTAAAAAATTCCACAACAGCCTCACGGGCCTGGAATTCAACCCCCATTTCGGCTGATACTTCCCAGAAGTTGATCAGGGCATTTCCCACGACTTCCCAGGCAGCCTGGGCATAGGTCCCGACCAGTTTCTGCCCCGACCAGCTCTCTGAAAAGGTGATCTGCTCCTCAGGGATCACGCCCGACTCATTGCGGATGACATACACGCCGTTATCGCGATAGGCCTTTGCCAGTGCATCAGATTCCGCAACTACTTTTGCAAAGCGCTCGGGGTCTGAGTCTCCCAGGAATTTCCCGGCATGCTTGCGCATGTATTCTTGTGATTCAGGGATATTGTGATACATCATGTTGGCCATATCCCAGGCGATGTCCATATCTGGAACATGGAAGCCAGAGGCATTAGCCAGGTAGACTGCCTTCAGTGGCGCATAGTCGCTCTCGACGTAGACTTTTTTGATCTTCTTGCCCTGTTCACGCATTCCGGGAACGATTTCAAATCCGCCCTCTCGCGCCTTTTCGGCCTCGGCCATGAACCAATCCGCACCGGGTTTTTCACTTGGTTTGTCAGTCATGATTATTCTCCTTTTTAGATGTTAATTATTAGAGAGTATTTGCCTAAAATTAATTCCTTTCATTTCTTGTCCGGGCCACCTCCCTTAATACATTTTAGATTTTAAAATTCGGCCTCCGGCCCGGAAGGCCCTTAAGGGCCTACGCCCCGGAGGGATTGCGGATTGATAGTTTCGCTTCAGACTTCGCCTTCGGCTTCCGTCTTCGCTCTTCGAGCTACGCCGCGACAAGACGACCCGACAGGTCGCTCAGTCCATTCATAAATGTTGAAGATGTCCTGCGACATATACAAGGACAGAATTCCTTCAATCCAGAATCAGCAACCCGCCACACATCATCGGCGAACAAGTACAAAATCCAATATTGAAGGTTTGGTTCTTTTTAACTCTATGGTGCTTCCCATATAAAAATCCGCCTGAACCTGCCCCACCAATCGGCACCCAGCACATAGATGGCCAAAACAAAGGTGATCTCACCCGCCAGAAACAGCCAGAGCACTAAATCATCCTGCTGAGCAAAACTGAGTCCCAGGACCTCGGGAAAGGGGTTTTCAGCGGTGATCCTGTCAAATACAAGCCAGGCATAAGCCGCGATGGCGTAAGTTGTTAAAACGTTTGTGCAGAGCAGTATAACACCTATAAAATGGCGTGTACGGCCCACCGGCGCGGTATAACTGGCTTTGACCGCACCAACCATCTTGGCTTTAATGGCCTTGAACCCTTCTTTGCCCAGGAAAACGATGCTTGCCAAGGCGGTTACCTCACCTGCTAGAACCACGGCACCCGAGATCGCTACGCCCATTCCCAAAACGGGCAACACCAAACCGATGAGAAGAATGACGTGGCCGGCAACGATCAAAAACATCCCAACTTTGTAACGCCAGGTACGCGTGAAACCCGTTGAAATTGCCCCAGTCGATTGTTTGATCTGAGAGGTCATATATTTCCCCATCTTTTTGCTTTATTTGCTAATTGTCATTTTAGATTTTGGATTGCGGCCTCCGGCCCGGAGGGACCACAGAGACCTACGCCCCGGAGGGATTTTAGATTTGATGAATCGCTTCGCTCTGGCCATTTAATGATTAACTAAATGTGAATAACGAAATCACTAATCTGAATTCGAAAATCCAAAATCCAAAAATCCGAGATCTAAAATTCAGAATCCCGCCTCCTTCAGCGCCATTTTGATTTCATCTTCCAGGTTCCGAGCCATCTCCCGGGCATGATCGTATTCTTTAGATGGATGAAGCTCCGAGCGGTCGTGTGACGCCAGCCAGTTGCTGATTTCCTCGTAGTCGTCACAGATTTCGCGGAAGGTGGTGTCCTTCTGTAAAAGCGCCTGTATGGCGTTGATATTATCTGGAAATCTCCTGTAAACATGACCAGTCATTTGTTAAACTGTTGCGGTTATGGGAGGACGGGAGAAAAGATACTTGAAAATCACTTAATCTGAATATACCTTGAATTTATTCATGACTATTGATTACAAAAGTACGTGACGGTAACTTACGGGTTCGTTACCCCCGATATTAGGCTGACCTAAATAATCACATTAGAGGCGCCACCGGACTGAGAAGTTTCCCGGCCGTGGGAGGGCGGACAGGTTGATCGCAAAAATAAATTTAGGTCAATTGATCTCTCACAGAGTCCCCAGAGTTCTCAGAGAAAAATCAAAAATATCTCTGTGTGCTCAGCGGGCTCTGCGAGATATTTGGTTGAAGTATCATGTTAGGACATCGTGGCCAGTATTTCATCTGATAGGGTAAAGGCTCAGCTCGACAGGATATTGAGCAGTGCAGAATTCAGGAGCGGCGAACGGCTGTGCCAGTTCTTGAGCTACGTTGTCGAGCAAGCGCTAAACGGCCAATCAGGCAGTATCAAACAATATACGGTTGCGGTGGAAGCCTTCGGGTATGGGGACGATTTCGACCCCCAGTCCAATCCAATTGTAAGAATGGAAGCAAGACGGCTGCGGCGGGCCCTTGATCTATATTATTTAACCCATGGCAATGAAGATCCGATTCGAATCGACATCCCCAAAGGCCGCTATGTCCCCGTTTTTCTTGATAACCCGGTAACGTCAGAGGCGTCTGATTCATCTGAATGCTCTTCACCTAATCCCGCGCAAACAACACTTGATACATCAGAACCAGCCATCGCTGTGGTTATGTTTGAAAACCTGAACGAGGAAAATGATTATTTCTTTTTTGCCAGAGGACTAACTGCAGAAATTTTATTTTCATTGACCCGCTTTTCAGGATTGTCGGTTTTGGGGCCCCTGACGCAAGCCGAGGGTCAACCGATTGATTATTACAAACTCAGTCATGAATACGGGGCAAGGTTTGTCTTGCAGGGATGGGTTCGCTGCTACGGATCAAAGATTCGGATTACAACTGATCTGACAGATGCATCAACCGGCAAAAAACAGTGGAGCAATACCTTTGGGTATGATCTGGAGGAAACATCGCTTTTTGAAATTGAGGACGAGGTTGCCGGCCAGGTCGCGGGGATCATCGCAGATGGAGCGGGCATCATTTTTAAAAAACTGCAATCTGAGACTTACCCTAAACACATCAAATTCAGTGACGTGACCATGGCTGTACTTAGATACAACAACGCCATGGTTACGCTCGCGCCATGGGATTGGGAAAGCGCCATCGTGGCGCTAAATGACGCACTGGCTGATCAACCGGAAAATGCGCTGTTGCTGGCGATGCTGGCGAACAGCTATTATGCGGATGCCCTGTTCGAAATGAATCTGGTGCCGGACTCATCCTCAAAGATGGAAGGCCTGGCACGTGAAGCGGTATCCCTGGACCCCGATCTGCAACTGGCCCGTTATAACCTGGTCGTCATTAACGCGTTTTTTGACCGCCCCCATAAGTGCATCGCCCGGGCCAAAAAAGTCGTTGCCATGAACCCGAACCATCCGCGGGTGCTGGCCGGCACCGCGGTAGCTGTGACGTCCGTAGGCGGATATGAACTTGGGTGGGAGTTCATTGAAACGGCCAAGCGGCTAAATCCGCACTATCCCAGCTGGTATCACTTTGTGAATTACCTGGTTCATTTTCGAAATGCGCAATACGAGGCGGCCTGGGAAGAAGCGCAGAAGATCCATATGAAAGGGACATGGTTGCACCCGCTTTTCCGGGCAGCGATACTGGGGAAGCTGGGCAGAGCCGAAAAAGCCAAGCCCTATGTGAATGACCTGCTCGCCACCAAACCGGATTTCTTGAAACGGCCGCGCGAGATCATCAAGCTCCTGTTTGTCCTCGACGAACACGTTGGGATGATCTGGGATGGTCTGTGCGAGGCCGGGTTGGGGGAATTGGCGTAGTATGCCTGGATTCAGCCCTCAGATCCCTGTTATGAGAGGTTCGCTTTTAACACTTTACTGTATACTGAGTCATACTGATATCGCCCAGCTACCGGTGGCAAATATCCTGTCCTTTTAAGTAATCTTGGTTTTATAAAGCCGCAAACTGTTGGTTACGACCGATACACTGCTGAAGGCCATGGCCAAAGCAGCCAGGATGGGATGCAGCTCGCGCAGCATGGTCGGCAGGGATTCGAAAGGATAGAGGATGCCGGCGGCAATCGGGATGAGGACGACGTTATAGCCGAAGGCCCAGAAAAGATTCTGTTTGATCGTTCGCATGGTGGTGCGGCTGAGTTGAATGGCTTTGGGCACACCGCTCAGGCTCCCGCTGGATAGAATAACACCAGCAGTTTCAATGGCCACATCCGTTCCGGTACCGATGGCCAGGCCCGCATCCGCCTGGGCCAGGGCCGGCGCATCGTTGATGCCGTCCCCTACCATGCCCACCCGCTGACCGTTTCGCTGCAGCTCCTTGATTCTGGCAGCCTTTTCATCGGGCCGCACTTCAGCCATGATGTCGTCCACATTGACCTGGGCCGCGATGGTTTGAGCGGTTTGCAGGTTGTCGCCGGTGAGCATAACCACCTTCAGATTCTGGGCTTGGAGCTCTCGGATCGCGCCGCCGGATTCGGGTTTGAGCTTATCGGACACAGATATCAACCCCCCCAACTCATCGTCGCGAGCGACGACCATGACGGTCTTGCCTTCAGATTGCAAACCGTTTATCTTTTTTTCGGCGGGAGTAATATCGAAGCCCAGCTCTTGAAACCAACCGGGCTTTCCGATCATCACCTGGTTGCCGTCGACCACCGCTTTGACGCCAAATCCGCCGGAAGCCTTGAAGTCTTCGATTTTTGAAAATTTTAACTCACGGCTCCGGGCTTCCTTTACAATTGCCTTGCCCAGTGGGTGTTCGGAGCCTTTTTCCACCGAAGCTGCGATTCTTAGCAAATCATCGGTGTCACGAAAATCGGGGTCTAGGGAGATAACGTCAGCGACTGCCGGTTTGCCCATGGTGATAGTGCCGGTTTTATCCAGGACAACCGTGTCAAGGCGGGTTGCGGTTTCAAGGGCCTCGCTGCTTTTGAAAAGGATGCCGCGTTCAGCCCCCTTGCCGGTGCCGGCCATGATCGCCGTCGGGGTGGCCAAACCCAGAGCGCAGGGACAGGCGATGACCAACACCGCCACCAGCCGGATCATGGCCGGTACGAATTCACCTGTTGCTGCCCACCAGAGAATGAAAACTATGAATGCAATTGCAATGATAGCTGGAACAAAAACGGCTGCAACTTTGTCAGCCAGGGCCTGAATAGGCGCTTTGCTGCCCTGGGCTTCCTGTACAAGGCGAATTATCTGGGCCAGGGCGGTTTCTTTGCCGACACGCGTGGCACTGAATCTCAGCAATCCCTCACCATTTATAGTGCCGCCGATTACCGTATCCCCCGGCTGTTTGTCGACCGGCAGGGGTTCACCGCTGAGCATGGACTCATCAACAGCGGATTGACCGTCCAGCACCAGCCCGTCGACCGGAATTCGCTCCCCCGGGCGCACGAGCACCGTATCTCCGACTTTGACGCGGGTGAGCGGAATTTCCTGTTCGATGTCATTCCGAACGATCGTTGCGGTTTTGGGACGCAGGCCGATCAATTTGCGGATGGCCCCGCCCGTACGGCCCTTTGTGCGGGCTTCCAACATTTTTCCGAGTTTTATCAGGGTAATGATCACGGCAGAGGTTTCAAAGTAAACATGCGCTCCAAGGGTCGGCAAAAATAGAATGGCCAAAGAGTAAAAATAGGCCACCGATGAGCCCATGGCCACGAGAACGTCCATATTGGCACTTTTGTTTCTGAGGCTTTTAATCCCCCCGACGTAGTAATCCCATCCGGTATAGAACTGAACCGGTGTGGCCAGGGCCCAGAACAGCCAGTTAACCCAGGCAGAATGACTCCACTGCCCGATGAGGCCGAAGTCGCGGCCCATACTTAGAACAAACAGCGGCAGGGCAAACACGACGCCGGCTATGAATTTGCGCGTCTGGTCCCGAATTTCAGCATCGCGCGATTTTTGTTCGACATCGCCGTCATCCGAGTCTTCTTCGGGCGGAATCGCGCCAAATCCTGCCGTTTCAATGGCAGTGACAATATCGTCCACATCCACAGTCCCGGGAATGTATTCCACAGCAACCCGCTCTGACGCAAAATTGACCGCGGCAGTGACCACGCCGGGAACTTTCTTATTCAGGGTTCGTTCGATGTTGGCGGCACAGTTGGCGCAGGTCATGCCGGTGACCGGCATCTCCAGCCTGGCGGTGGTGACGCCGAAACCGGATTGCTGAATTTTCTCGACGACGTTCTTCAAATGAAGCTGTTTTGGATCGTAGGAGACGGCAGCACTTTCAGCCGCAAAGTTCACATTGGCTTCTGCCACGCCGTCCAGTTTTTTGACGACCCGTTCAATATTCGCAGCGCAGTTGGCGCAGGTCATGCCGGTGATTGGCAGTGTGAGTTTTTGTTCAGTCATACCACTACTTGAGGCAAATTAGTTATTGGTTACTGGTTATTGGTTTGATAGGGCTGTTGTCCTATTCTATATCTCATCTGCAGAAGACCATACAATAGAGCGCTTCTCACTCCAGACTATCAAATTGAAGGTTGGGGTTGAGCCTACTTTAGGCTCTGTTGGGTTTCGTTGCACTCAACCCAACCTACATTTTGCCAGTATAATTGGGAGATACGAAACCTAACAGCGGCTGATCGTAAACCAAGCCGACCGTGGTTAAAAACCGTTCCCACAACCCAAACGTTGTTTTTTTACTCGATCAATCTTTCCACCGGCGGAACACCTTTAAATCGAAAACTACCGGTCAAGGGAATCACTGCTTTAACCCCACTTTAACCCCAGTAGAGTCGATCAACGCCGGCAATTCTAAGTTCGAATACTTGGGTCGTTTAACGAATAACAGATAACAATGAACTCTCAGGTTGCCGGATAATTGATTTCTTTGAGGGTTTCCTTGATTTTGTCCAGGCTGGCCGGATCGTCCCATTCGACATCTACGGTTTTGGCCTCGGGACTGCCTTCAACAGATTTTATGCCCTCCATTTCATTGAGTTCATTTTTAATTGCGTTAACACAGTGACCGCATGAAATGTTCGGAATCGAAAAAGTCTGTTTTGCCATATCAGATACCTCCAATACATTTAATAATTTTAACAATTTAAATGATTGGCACGGTAAGTTGTTCTGTCAACAAGGAGTGCATTTCAGAACGGAGAGGGTAGGACCTTTTGCAAGGAGGGAAATATACCGTCCCTTCACGGATAACAAGACATGAGGTGTCAGGATACATTAATTGAGGGATTTAGGAATTAAGGTATTGAGGCGGTGAAAAATTGAGGGATTCAGGGATTGAGGAATTGAGGGATTCAAAAATTAAATAAAGATAATAGATAGAATTCCTATAATTCCTAAAGACCTAATTTCTTCTTTCCTAAATTCCCAAATTCGCAATTCCTTATTTGTTGGTCCTGAAACCTGAAACCTGACACCCGAAACCTTGCACCTAAATTCAGTGCTAAAATCGTTTCTGCAAGCTGGGCCGTTGAGCATTCCCAGTGCCGGATTCCAAATAAGGGTCCTATCCAATCGGAGGGTGGCGCTTGACGATTTCGTTAAAATCATCGGTTTTAAGGATCTGGCTGAATCTTTCACCGTGTTGGCTATTCGCTTTGTAGAACTCGATACAGTGGTTGATGATATCCAGAACCTGCTGTTCGCTGTAGATACCCGGCATTTCCCGGGCCAGACGGGGATGCCGGCCCAGTTTGCCACCCAGTTGTACCCGAAAAGCTTTTATGCCTTCAACTAGCGTACCGGTGGGGCAAACCTGCATACATTGGCCGCAGTAAAGGCACCTAGCGTCGTCAATTTGAGGACACGGACCTTCGGTGGCCAGAAAAATTGCATCTTCCTTGCACGCATCGACGCATGCCTCACACCGGGTACACTCCTCCCCGGTTATCATCGGCGCGCAGGCGCCGATAATGCCGATATCTTTGATCTGCGGCTGTGAGCATGCATTGGGGCAGTCGGATAGCGTTACCCGGAATTCGTGGTGAAATTTCAATTCGCCCTGAACCTTTTTTTTCAAGAATTCCAGAAGGTCCGCCTGTTTAAGAACTTTTTCAATCTGTTCCACCAGCCCATCGCCGATGACAGCCCGGTTCGGACATCCGCCGGGTCCGAAACAGGCATCGACCTGGTAGCCCTTGATTTCCGAGGACATACGCTTTAGAAAACGGGCTTGGGTTGTTTTGACATCGGCCAGGGATATGCGACGCTTGCCTGCCTCCCGAGCCTCTTTTTCGACCTTTGCCCTGACGCGCTTGCGGACAAAAAAGGGAACTTTTTTGACGGCGTTTTCCGCCTCTTTTGACCAGTCCATATTCATACTCGCGGTGTACAATTGTTTAACACACAATCAATCTTAGAATTGCCGACTGGTGTTTACGCCCCGGCTGTGGAGTGTTGGAGTGGTGGAGTATTGGATTGCTGGAAAAAAGGATTTGATCCGTTGTCCATTACTCCATTACTCCGATACTCCAGTACTCCGGCAATCCGAATTGCTTGAGACTGCATTTCAGCAAAATTCATACTATTCCACCAGAGCTGTTAAAGTTGCATTATGGTTGCATTCGTTCGGAAATTGAAAGCGCCTCCTGGGCCAGTTCACCGACGGTGTGCTGATCGATTTTGCCGTTACGATACAAAGACAAACGTGCCGGATCGTGGGTCAAACTTTTGAGTGCGGCAATGGATTGCATTGTGGCAATGGGACC
>JASJCE010000316.1 GCA_030066155.1 Desulfobacterales bacterium
GTTGCAGCGATAGCCTCAATGCCAACCGGTCCGCCGTGATAAAATTTGATCACGGTTTCGAGATAGCGCCGGTCCAGATCCGTCAAACCCCGTTCGTCAACGCCTTCCAATTTCAACGCCGCCCCTACCGTTTTTTGAGTGATGTTGCCGTCTGCCCTGACCTGGCAGTAATCCCTGACCCGTTTTAGAAGCCGGTTCACGATGCGCGGCGTTCCCCTTGAGCGCCGGGCCAGTTCCGTGGCGGCTTCATCACCGACAGCAACGCCCAGCAGCGCGGCGGATCTTTTGGTAATTTTCACCAGATCGGAATCAGCATAAAAATCCAGACTGCGAAAAATGCCGAATCGATCACGCAACGGTGCGGAAAGAAGCCCCACCCGGGTTGTGGCACCGACCAGCGCGAATCGCTTCAACTGAAAGCGGTGGCTGCGCGCGTGTACGCCTTTATCAAAGACAAAATCAATGGCGAAATCCTCCATTGCCGGGTACAGCAATTCTTCCACCGCTTTGGGAATACGGTGAATTTCGTCGATAAACAGGATATCCCCCCCCTCGAGGTGGGTCAACAAACCGATCAGATCACCACCTTTCTCCAGCGCCGGACCGGAGGTGACCGTCAAATTGCTCCCCATTTCGTTGGCAATGATATGGGCCAGGGTGGTCTTGCCCAATCCCGGAGGACCGTGCAACAAGACGTGATCTATGGGTTCATGGCGTTGCATGGAGGCCTCAATGGCAATTTTGAGGGTTTCCACCACCTCGGCCTGCCCCACGTAATCGGTCAGATATTCCGGACGCAGGGATAATATCTCAGGTTCCTGGTCCCCGCGCAGTGTTTCGCCGGTCACGATCCCCTGTTTATCGGAGGAGTATGAAAATACGTCGTCGGACATCGGTATGCGGTTCTCTTATGGTCATATATTTGAGTTCGTTTTCATTTTGCCACGGCATCGGGATCTACGAAAGAATTGATTATTGACTAATGAATATTGAATATTCGAGGAACGCCTCCGGCGAATCGATCTAAAATATTAAAAAGACAGAGCGCAGCGAATTCCACAAATATTCAATCTTCAATTTTCATTCTTCAATTTTCTATTCCCCCAGCTTTTCTCCCCGGTACACTTCATCAAACAATTCCTCCGCGCTGGTAATAGCCTCATTGCGTTTGAGGGCTCTGGCAACCATTTGTTTCGCGTCGGCGGCCTTATGTCCGAGTTGCTTTACCATCACTTCCAGTACCTGGGCGGCAAAATCCCCGTCAGGCGGCAATTCCCGATATTCTTCCGGCTGAATCAGGGCAAATTTGCCCATTTTCCCTTGAAGGGTGGCGATGATCTTTTGCGCCGTTCGGCGGCCGATCCCTTTCAGCCGCGTGAGTTTTGTAATCTCACCGGACTCGATAGCCGTTGCAATCTCTCTGACGGGGATTTCCAGGGCCTTAACGGCCTTTAGCGGACCGATATCTTCAACCGAAATGAAATACTGAAAAAATTCTTTTTCAATTTCAAGATTGAAGCCGATCAAAACGGGTTTCGGTTGACGCTCCGTTTGCTGATAAAAAATGTAGAGCGAAATGCAGTCGTCGATCTGGTTTTGCGGCAGGGATTTCATCACGATTGTCGGCAGCATCACCTCGTATCCGACATGGTTGACCAGCAGCAATACGCGATCCGCTTCCCTTTTCAGCAGCTTGCCTTCAAGATATCCAATCACAGGTCAATGTCCACGTTTTAAATTCGCTTGGCAATTTCATCATAACGGTAAAAGCCGATCAGAGCAAGGCCGATGGCATCCGATGCGTGATAGGGGCGTATGGGCTCCGGGTGATTCAGTCGACGCCGGACAGCTTCTTCCAATTGATATTTATCGGCATTGCCGTTGCCGGTCAATACCTGTTTGGCCTCTCGCACGGGAATTTCCATCGACGATACGCCGGCCTGGCAGCCGGCAAGCATCACAACCCCGGTTACCTGGCCTAACGTGATACCGGACTTCGGAAATTTGGAGAGTGAAAAAACATCCTCGACAACCATTAGATCCGGCTTTTCGGCCGACAGGGTTTGACGCAGCCTGTTAAAGATGAGTTCGAGACGATTGGGTAGCGGTTTGGATTTGGAGGTGTTGATAGCGCCAAAGGAATAACGATGAACTTTTCGACCATTACCGCAAACAACTGCGACACCGGTTGCCGAGAGGCCTGGATCTATACCGATGATCGTGATCATTCCACCTGTTCGTTATTTGAGGTCTTTCAGTTTATCTTTTGCAATTTTGGCTTCGTTGGTTTTGGGATATTTCTTGATCAGTTCCTGCAAAATAAGCCGTGAATTGGCTTTATCGCCTAAATTTAAAAACGCAAAACCCTGCTTTAACAGAGCAGCCGGGACTTTGTTTCCTTTGGGATAGTTTTCGATCACCTTCTGGTATTCGAGTATCGCTTTTTCATACCACCTTTCGCGATAGTAAATTTCACCGATCCAGAACTGGGCATTGTCGGCGCGTTCCGACTTGGGATGGCGCTCAATCAGTTCTTGAAACTTGCCGCGGGCCGAATCGGAATCTCCCTGGTCAAATGCCTGTTTGGCTTGTCGATATATCTCCTCTTCGGAGAGCTCTTTTTTCGGTGTGGGAACCGGAACTATTTTGGCCGTCTTCTTCTCGACTGCGGCTGGCGGTTGGGTGGTTTCAAAATTCAAATATTGTTCAATGCGATCGATGCGCTGGTCATGTTGGCGGGTTGATGCGGCCACATCTTCCAGCTGCGCCTGTTTGCTCCCGCTGGTCTGCGCCTCTTTCTGCCGTTGACGATTCATTGCAAATTCAATTTCTTCGATTCTGCCGTTCAGCGCCCGGATTTCCTCACTGAGTGCAGCAATTTGCTGGCGCAAGGAGGCCGACTGAAGCCGCAATGCCTGTTCTTCTTCCTCCCGGGTCCGGAGATCGGATTTCAGCGCATCGCTTTTTTCGCGGGATTCGGCATTGCGCAATTCCAACTCGGCCAGACGGTTGTCAATCGTGGAAACGTCGCTCTGAGTGGCACAGCCAAACACAAACAACAGGAAGATTAAGATCGGAAAGATTGCTGATTTAGCGGCAGGTATCGTCATGGCATTCAAATTCAAAAGTGTTTAAATCGCTCAACCAAAAAATCACCCGCCGGGCAAGGCGGGTTGGATGGATAGACCAGCGAGTGCCGCAGAGGCGGCACTCGCTGTTTATCCGTACCATATGCTGTAGGCGCTTGGTGACCCGCATGTCGAAATGCGAGTTGCCCGGGAGGCATGGATTCTCTGCTAGTCAACCACAAAATGGGCCCGCCGATTTTTAGCCCATGCTTCCTCGTCGCTTCTGGGATCTACCGGTCTTTCTTCGCCATAGCTGATGGTAGTCAACCGTGACGCATCAATACCCAGGTCAGTCAGAAAGGCTTTGGCACTCTCCGCACGCCGATCTCCCAGGGCCAGATTATACTCATTCGTGCCGCGCTCGTCGCAATGACCTTCAATGGTCGCGGTCGCGTCCGGATTCTCACGCAGCCACTCCGCTTTTCGCAACAGGTTGTCCTGGGCCGTGGGGGTCAGGGTGGATTTATCGAATTCGTAGTAAATGTCTTCTTGCATCACCATGTCCGGTGCCTTGTAAACGACAACTTCCTCTTTGGTCTCGACCTCTGGCTGCTCTTCGACAACGGGTTCCGGAGTCGCATCGACCACTTTCTTCTGACAGGAAACGGTAAACATCAAACCCGGAATAACAACAAACATAGCCATAATAATCCATTTCTTCTTACGCATTTCTTCCTCCTTTCACATTCGGAATAATCAATTTAGTTATCGAATTCGTTCAACGACCACTTGGGGTTAGTCTGCTCGCCTCTCATTAGAAGCAATCGGCGTTGATCGGTGCCATAGGCGGTCATGACATATAGCCGAAATGGGCCCTCCCGATTGGAGCTGTAGACGATCAGGCTGCCGTCGGGTGACCATGAAGGCGCCTCGTTGTCACCTGATTGATACGTTAGTTGGAGTGGTTCCAACCCATCTACGTCAATTACAAAAATGTTGTGCCGGCCATCGATCAGAGAAGAATATGCAATTTTATCTCCCTGGGGGGACCAGCTTGGCTGGGTGTTGTAATTACCCCTGAAGGTTAATCGCTTCGATTTACCGGAAACCAAATCCTTAATGTATATCTGGGGATTTCCCGACCGATTGGAAACAAATGCCATTTTTTTGCCGTCCGGTGACCAGGTTGGAGAAAGATCACTTCCTCTCATCCTTGTTAATCTTTTAATAATTTTCCCAGTTCCAGTCAACAGATAAATTTCCTGATCCCCTGAAAAGGACAGCGTTGCGGCCAATTCAAATTTGTCAGGAGCCCACGCGGGCGTGATATTGACGCCATTTTGAGCGACCGCTACCTCCTGCATTTCCGCCAGATTTTTTATGAAAAGATCGGGCTTGCCGTCCTTGTAAGATGTGTAAGCCAGGTAACGCCCGTTGGCGGACCAGGCCGGAAACAGAGAAATCGAGCGGTTGCGGGTAATCTGCAACGGGTTATGACCATCAAACTCGCAGCTGTATATCTCTTTGTTGCCGGTGCCGGTGGAAACGAAAGCGATTTTACTAGCGAACATGCCCCGGTGCCCGGTAAGATATTGAATGACTTCGCTACAGAAGCGGTGTATTATTTTACGTTGATCCGTCAGCCGGCCGCCATATTTTTTGCCAATGATACGCTTATTTTTAAATGTATCGAATAAACGCAGTTCAACTGCGATCTGTCCACTGCTGACCTCGAAAAGACCCGTGATCAGCAGCTCGGCCCCAATCACCGTCCAATTGGCAAATTTGATCTGGGGTGTCAGGACGCCATCCTGATCCGGATCGAAGAGAAAGGCTGCCCGGTCCAGCAGCTTGAAGTATCCCGTAAATGCCAGGCTGGAGGCAAGCAGGTCGGCCGATGACTTTGACAGCCGCTTCTCTTCACCGCCCCCGTTTACGTTTTTGAAATAAGGGACAGCCAGCGGTATTTTTCTTAGAAACGGATTGCTGATATCTATATATTCGTACTGATCCGCATCATTTTGGCCCCATACCGGCAGCGAGCCCGCAAAAAACAACCCCAGCAAAATGCACGCAGTGCTTCTTAAAATCTTTACGACCATTCCAACTTCCTTATACCGGTTGTTATACCCCAATTGATTTAAAAACCAATTGGAAGTTATTCAGTCTTCGAATGACTCGAACTCTGTTTCTAAATATCGATAGAATTCCGTAAACCTCTGAACCTCGAACCCTCTTATGAAACTACATTCTAAGTTCGTGTGGGAGCGGTTTGCAACCGCGATTAAAATCGATAGAATTCCTTCATTCGACATTCGATATTCAATATTCGCTTTTTCAGCGTTTCTTTTTCGAAATGCCTTCGGGGGTAAAGCGTATCGGCACTTCCACGTATGGCACCCGAATCGCTTCCGGATGGGGAGACACCGGATCGGCTTTAATCACCGCTTTTTCGACCGAGTCATCAAAGTAGGCGTTGCCTGATTTTTGGGTAAACCTGATGTCAGAGATATCCCCGTTCGGCAACACCCGAAAAACAATGCTGGCCTGCAGAGCTCTGGCGTCGCCGGCAACCTGCTGGGAAAACGCCCAATGCCGTTCAACTTGAAACGCAATTTCAATTTTGTAGAGATCCGTAATTTCGAGCGCGCGTCTGCCGCCGGGCCCGGACGCCCCCGCAGCCTCTGTGCCGGCCGCAGCGGGAATCTCTTTTGCAGCCTGAACCGCCCCGCCGGGCCTTCGGGTTTCGCTTTGGGCCACCTTCTTCCTCAAGCGGTCGATCGCCTGCCGCACAGAATCCGGCTTAGAATCATCGACCTGCTTCCGAACACCGGACAGGGCCTGGTTTATCATCTTCTGACGGTTTTGAGTTTTTTTCTTGAGCGACGCCTTGACCTTGGGTTTGCTTTTTGGGGGTGCCAACGATACCGTTTTTGCCGGTTTGGGCGTTACCGGCGGAGGTTTTGGGAGTGGTGGCTCAATTACCGGTGCTTTCGGCGACGGCTCGATTTCCGGCTTCGGAGCAGGAGCCGGCTCGGTGGCCGGTCGTGCCGCCGGTCCCGGCGCGGGCGCCGGTGAAGCGACCGGTTTTGGGGGACCGGGTAAAGACACCAGGCTGACATTGATGGCCCCCTGCCCCAGCCTTGGTCGGGGCGTGGGCTCGGGGAAATAAACCACAGATCCGATGAACACCAGGTGAATTATCAATGACAGCCCCAGATAAAGCACCATCGTGCGGGATTCGATTCCGGATCCCATCGAATAAGCGGCGGCATCTGTTCTTTTTTTCATCAGCTCTTTATTTTTTCCGAGTCCCGGATTTTTTCAATGATTGCCGGCTCGGTGATCATGCCCAGTTGTTCGACACCGGCACCTTTAATTTCAGCCATGACCTGAACAACAGTGCCGTAAGGGATACCTTTGTCTGCTTTCAGATAAACGTCGCGGTCAGTGCGGCCCTGAAGGATCTTCGTCAGTTTGTTGCCGAGGGACTCGACTGTGACCTCGAAATCGTTGATAAAAATCTGCTGGTCCCTATTGATGGTAATAACGAGATGCTCTTTTTCGGATTCAAGCGGTTTGGCGGATGCTTTGGGCAAGTCGACATTCAGGCCCTGGATCATCATCGGAGCGGTTACCATAAAAATAATCAGCAGCACCAGCATAACATCCACAAAGGGTGTCACGTTGATTTCAGACATCAGTTCACTGTGTTTTCCGCCGGTCATCATGAACGCCTCCTCTCGATTCGCAGTATGTCGCGCTCGATGATGTTGAGAAAATCGGCTGAAAAACTCTGCAATTCGGTTTCGACAATCCTAATCTTATTCATAAAAAAGTTAAATGCAATAACCGCCGGGATCGCGGCCGCCAGACCGGCGGCCGTGGCCACGAGAGCCTCGGAAATTCCGGGCGCGACAACTGCCAGACTGGCCGATCCCCGCTGGCCGATGCCGCTGAAAGAGTTCATAATGCCCCAGACCGTGCCGAAAAGTCCGATAAAGGGAGCCGTGTTGCCGGTAGTGGCCAGAAACGGCACCATCTGAATCATCCGGGTCATCTCCGTATTCGTCGCTCTGCGCAGCGCCCGCTTGACATTGTCCATACCGGTAAACTTGGTATTGAAAGAAAAGCCGTTGCCGGACTTGCTGGAAGAACCCGGATTACCGGCCTCGCCGCTCTGGCTTGTTTTTTTCAGCTCAAGATAGCCGATACGAAATATTCTCGCCAATGGGCTGCCATGCAGCTGCTTTGCCTTGGTAAAGGCACTGGACAGATCTCGGCTTTTCCAGAAATATTCCGTAAATTCGGCGGACTGCTTAAATGCCCGCTTGATGTAGCGATATTTGACCAAAATTATAGCCCATGATGTAACCGAAAAAAACAGCAGCAGCAGCAGGACAATTTGAACCACAATCCCGGCATTGCTGATCATTTGGATCAGATCGATCTCGGCAAGCGTCATCCCGTTCTCCGTCTTCTAGTTGAATTTTATCAGGATCCGAATATTTTGGAATCCGGATTCCAACCCAATATCAGTCGTAATAACTTTCTGTTTTAACTATTATTAGTTACATTAATTTAATAAAAGTGTCAACATATTTGGGGGTTAGTGCAGGACCTGCGCCTTTTCGCTTGCCTTTATGCGCCAAGCCAATTAAAAATGATCGAATCAGCGTAGGGCAGAGGGCATGGGGCAGAGGGCATGGTTCATGGGGTATCGGGCGAATCCGTTCTTTAGCTGTTTGAAAAAATGAATAAGCGAAATATGGACATCATAGATTCCAACCAACTTAACGATCTCAACGATCCAAACCATCACGCCGATCTGAGTATAAAGGAATATATATGAAGCAAATAGCGAATCTGTTGTTTGAAGCAAAAATATTAAAAGAGATCCCGCGTTCTGGCTATCATTTTTTAGGTGTCGGAACGGAATCGGTCGCCGAGCACTCGTTTAGCACGGCGTTTATCGGGCTTGTGATGTCGCAAATGGAGCCCGAGGCGGATGCCCTGAAATTGATCAGCATGTGTCTTATTCATGATCTGCCGGAAGCCCGCGTGGGCGATCTGAACGCGGTTCACAAACAATATGTTTCGGCCGACGAGAAGCGTGCCCTCGAAGATGCCATCCGGGGGATCAGTTTCGGTGAGAATCTGCAGGACCTCATGGGGGAATATGAGGAGGGCCTAACAAAAGAAGCGCGATTAGCGCATGACGCCGATCAATTGGCATTGATTCTGGAACTGAAAGATCTGATCGATATCGGGTATCACCCGCCGAATGGCTGGATTGAAAACGTGATCAGCCGGGTACGGACCAAAACCGGAATGCAGATTGCAAATGCGGTGATGGAGACCAAACGCGATAGCTGGTGGTTGTCGGCGATCAATTCGTAGTTTCGGTTATCCGGGTGCGCTGCCGGCGTTCCGGCGAATCATCGACCGATGCCGCCTGCTTTCCGGCAGCGCGGGAAATGTCAGCTCCGGCAGAAACGCACCCAAAAGGAGATTTTTTCGTCGGTACCCGTAACCGGTCACCGCTAAATGGTTCGTTAAATTCTCGATTTGACAAATTTGTTGACAGATTGTTAAAAAATCAATAAATAAAGAACCTTTTTGCGAATTGACTTGGGTTACTCAACACCTTGCTGGAGGAAACAATGAACTGGTTTAAGCAAACCCTCTGGTCCTCTATCGGTAAAAAGTTGATGATGGCCATTACCGGTCTGTCTTTCTGTGCGTTTTTAGCCGGGCACCTTGCAGGTAATCTTACGATTTATGCCGGTCAAGACGCATTTAATTCCTACGCTGAGCATCTGCATTCCCTGGGTCCCCTCATTACGCTGGCCGAAATCGGCCTGCTTGTTTTTGCCGTGGTACACATCGCTACCGGACTGACGCTGTTTTACGAGAATTTCAAAGCCCGGGGCGGTCGATATGAGGTGAATAA
>JASJCE010000317.1 GCA_030066155.1 Desulfobacterales bacterium
GGTAAACGCAATACCCAGGACCAGATTGCCGTCGGAGCTGACGTTATTTTCGGAATGGGCGACGGCGCTTCCTTTGGCATGCTCCAGGCCTGTGCCGTTAAGAAGGCCAGAGATGGCGGCAAAGCCTGGTTTATCGATGTCATCGGGGATAAGCGCGACATCGACCGGGCGGATGTTCTGCTGAGTTCGGTCATAATGGACCTGTCCGTCGTCTATGAAGAAGTCATTCAAAGTTACATGGACGGAACGTTCGGAAAGCAGCACTGGGTTGGCATGAAAAACGGTGCCATTTACCTTCTGGAGCTCAACAAGGCGGTGCCTGACCCGCTGAAAGCTAATTTAAAGACCATCGAGAACGACATCATCGCCGGTATTATCGGCGTCGTCGACATTCCGACCGCCGTCGAACTTCATAAATACTTAAAAAAACTCTTCCCAAGATAATAATTTTTCACTTCTGGATATATTGAGATCTTATATTTTGAAAAAACGACGGACCACAATATGCTGTGCCCGCTATTATTTTAGCAAATTTCTGTAAACGAAAGATTGGACCTGAAAAGCCATCATTTTCTGCAGTTGCGCAAAGTTTAGAAGCATAGCCGCAATCGCCAACTTTGAGGTTAGCCTTAAATTTTGGGTTGGGATATCTAATAAATCCTCTCCGCGATGTCACTTTATTTTAGATTACCAGAAGTCATCCATCATTTTGTGAATCCTTGATCTTCTGGTAACTGGAAGAATTTTGGCTTTGTGAGATTGCACCATCGGAGTTGCATGGGCCACACATTTAAGGCGGCAATATGTATCTTTTCCGATCGAAGATAATTCATGCCAACATTATACCTCAATCGCCGTGTTCATTTTAAAGTGCAGCGGTATGGCTACATTTGCAATCGCCATTTTAGATGAAAGCTTCACTCCAAGAATACCCGAACTTTTTTTAAGCTATACACCGGAACGAACGGGAACAGGACCGGCACCGTACGGATGTAATCCTGATATTCCGGATGATCCCCATATCGTCCGTCCTGGGTATTCTCCAACCGTTTGGTGGAACCCATCATGATCAGCACGATGCACACGATTCCGATTGAGCTGGCAATCCATCTGAGTGGTGTATCATAAATCATGATCCCCATAACCCAGTTACCCACCCAGAAAGCAATCTCTCCCAGATAATTCGGACATCTCACCCAACGATACAATCCAACGTTGCAGTATTTTTCAGGGAATTGGGCCTTGAAATCCGACTTTTGTTTGTCCGATATTGCTTCGAGAACCAGTCCGCCGCCCATTAAAAGCAAACCCGCAATCTGAAGAATGTGGTAGACAGGAGATGCAGTCTCCGGCAATGCGATCAGTCCGAACAGACTAGGCGAAAACATCAAAACATATAGCAGGGAAACGCTCACCCATATCAAAGCCTTGGTGATCCAGCTCATTCCCGCAGTGCGTTGATGGATATTTTTCAGCTCATTGCGATAGGATGCCTGATATTCCCGTTGTACCAGGTAAACCCCCAGCCTTATCCCCCAAATAATCAGAAAACTATTTTGCAACGCCAAAGCCCAGGTGAGATCTCCAAAATGCTTCAGTGGGGCAACAAAAGCCATGGCCAGGATTGAGAGAGCATAGCCGATGCTGATAAAGTACACAACGCGATAGAAACCAATAGACGAGATGACTAAAGCCAAACACATCAATAGCAACATCTCAGACAAAACATATCCAGTTTGAGGATCAAACCAGTTCAGCAACATTTTGTATCCTTTAATACTTTCGCAGCGAATGCCCGCCACCAGACATTTGAATTGTTGACCAATGGATTGCCGTGTGTCATTGACTACGATTGACTATTCTGCAGCAGCCTTATGATATGTTCTTCGAAGTTTAGCGGGGTCGTAGCCTTTTTGCGGCAACTTCTCTAAAATCTCCTGATAGATTGCCCCGTCCATGGTGGGCGTGCGGCTCAGAATCCATAGATATTTCCTTGAGGGCTCCCCCACCACAGCCCATTGATAGTCCGGGTTAAGATCGATGATCCAGTAATCACCTTTGAAGGGCCAAAAAAACCAGATCTTAAGCTTGGCATTGGTAGTGGTATCCACAACCTCGGCTTTCCCTTTAGATACTTTCAGAGGTCCTTCAAGGCTGTCTTTGTGGCAGCGATTAATGACCTGGATCTTGCCGTCGGAAAGCAGGTTGTATTCAGCCGTCGAACCGGTACAACCTTTTTGAAACCAGGATGGGTAACTTGCAATTTCGTACCACATACCGAGGTATCGTTTCAAATTTACCGTATCGACGACTGTCAATGGCGAATCGCTTTTGGCCGCACCAGTACAACTGAACACGGCAATTGCAAGGCCAATAATTGTAACCAATTTCTTCAACATGGACTCCTTTCTGAAGTTTAAATAACTGCGATTCTCTGGTATCAATTTATAATACATTCTTTTCTATGAGAGCTAAAAGCAATACTCTCGCATTGATTTATGTCTATTTGATTCTGTCTGAAAAAAATGCCTTGTTAGCAAACTCAGATGGGACACCTCAACCTGGTTTCTTAGCGTAAGAAGTTTAGCAAAATGTGTGCATCTTGACACTTGGTTTCGGTTTGTTATGAATCATGATAGTTACCCCCCCGATAACGTTGAATGGTCGGCATCGAAACCACCGTTCGTTAAAACAAATCGCTTTCACCGTTGCTCCCGCCGCAGTCGAAGAACTTTCCGAAGGGCAAAGACTTGGAATCAATCTGCCCAATCCCTTGTCACTTAGTTGGATAATCGTTCGAAGCCCGATGAGCGCCAGCTCTCAGGGATGAGGCGTAGCTATTAACTTCAAAATTCAAAGTGCCCGAATTTTCAATATCACCATTGCGACAACAAAACTAACAAATATTTTTTCAACAACAAGACAATCAAATATTCACAACGTTAAGAAATTATACTGCTGAACAGTGCGTCAGACCCCGCTGCGAGGATTTTATAAAATTTATGAAATTAATCACTTCCGGCAAATGGTCGACCTCGGCCAGTGCCCTTTCAATCGCTTCATTGAGGGTTATGCCGATCCGATAAAAAATGCGGTATACCTTTTTTAGTTCCCGGACGGTCGTCTCGGGAAAACCGTGACGTTTCAATCCCACTCGATTCAAACCGTATAGCCTGGCTCGATCGCCGGAGGCGATTACATAGGGCGGAATGTCTTTGGGAACGCCGGATTTCCCGCCGACATACGCATAGTCCCCAATTCTGACAAATTCATGAATGGCGACCTGCCCACCAACGGTGACGTGGTCTCCGATCGTAATGTGTCCCGCCAGCGCTGCATTGTTGGCCAGAATAACCTTGCAGCCCGTCTGGCAGTCGTGGGCAATGTGACTGTAAGCCATCAATAAATTCTCTTCCCCGATTTCAGTCACTCCGGTGCCGAAATCGGTTCCGCGGTTGATGGTCGTAAACTCTCTAACAACGGTTCCGCGCCCGATTTTCACGAAAGTTTTTTCGCCTTTGAATTTAATGGCCTGAGGCCAGGTGCCAACCGATGCATACTGGAAAATATGACATTCCGGCCCAATCGATACATAGCGATCGACCATCACATGCGGACCGATCACCGTTCCCTCTCCGATTGAGACATGATCCCGAATGACTGAATAGGGGCCGATTTCCACATTGGAATCGATTTCAGCCTTGACATCCACGATGGCAGTCGGGTGGATCATTTCACATCTCCGAAAGTGATCATCAACTCAGCCTCGGCAACCAATTGATCGTCGACAGTTGCAGTTCCCGACATTTTAAAGACCTTGGTCCGAAATCTCAAAATTCTTTTTTCTGTTAATCCCAAATGCACAAATGAGTTGGAGATAGTAATAAAATCGATTTTCTGCCTTCGTTCATCCTGGATAACATTATAGCAACTTTTAAGGATTAACATTTAACAGGGGTTGATCAAAAGATTGCGTCATCGATCAACCTTTTTAAAAATTCAGACTCTTCCGTATCTAATTCACTGAAAAGAAAAAAGCTGATCAAGAGAAAATCAGGAATAATAAGCTCCCGGTGCTCAAACCAGCGACTATCACCGAATCTGTCGATAAAGTAAGTGATGCCGATTTCATCAAGGATAAGCCTTAACTTTGTAATATCCTCACTTGCGGCTATTATTTGCTGGCTCGCGATTTTGACAATACACTGATCGCGCATCCCAAAATCTCCTCCAAAAAGCTATTGCTTTGTTCAGACTTTTTTTGAAATTATACTCGGCTCATCTGAATGAACCGTCAGCCGCAGCCTTTCAGGATGATAACTTTTTTGAGGAAATTTTTCCCGTCATAAAGGTCATCCTCCCTGCATTCGTTCAAGAGGAATCCAACCGTTCCTCGGTTCATTGCGTATATTGGCAAGTTCCTGGCCATGTGTTGGTGTAAAGTCTGAAGCATAAAACCGTTCCCGCCGAGGCGATGACGGCATCAGCTTCTTCCACCGAAGCAAATTCATATTTGTTACTCACCACTGCATGTCCCTGTCGTGCACGCTCAGTGCTGGAATGCATGCACGCAAAACGTTTGTAAGCCATGGAAGAGACACATTTTGTTTCTAACTTGAGCAATCGGATATTCTACACATTTGCAATTACCCATCCGAACAATTAGGATGATCCGGTCCTTTGCCATTCAAATACTCTATTTAATCGCTCCCAGAAATCAACCCCAAGCACATAGACGGAAAGCACAACACAGGCAATGGCAGCCATTTGGATGCTGATATAGACAATCGCCTGTTGTTCAAAGGACAAACCCATCACAGCAATAGAGGGATCCTTGGCACCTACTATGAAATAAGCCACTACTACGACTATACCAAGAGAAATTTGGGATATGATGCCGATGGTAAACATCCACACTCCGGCTTTATGGCGGGATTTACTGACTGGTCCGGATTTGGGCTTAAGCAAGCCAAAAGCCTGGGTTTTCATTTGCTTAAATCCCTCTTTGCCCAAAAGCGGGATGCTGGCAAACCAAATTACTTCACCGGCAATTATTATCCCACCGATAATGGCCGCGACCTTGGGGGCAGAAAAGCCCAAAAGCGGAATGATTATCGGTGCGCCAAATATCATTATAAATGGCACGTAGAACATCCAGGTCCCTATCTGGATCCGCCAGGTTTTTGTTGTCTCTCCATCCGTAAAATGTTTATGAATATCATTATCCATGATGCCTCCATTAAACGGCAACGTTATCTTTGTTCCAACGATCGAGGAAAATTTCACCAGGAAAGGATGCGCTAGTCGCCAAATTCAAATCCCAGTGGGTCTGGTTGAATTTGCCATTGTTGAGGCGAACTTTCGTATCTACGAGCATGCATAAATACTCAAAGAGCAAGGCTGCAATATTGAATGCCGTGGATCGGCCGTGACTGTCATGGGATGGTGCATACTCGCAAACGTCGGCTGCGATCAAATTGAGTCCCTTCATGGCCCGACTGATCGCCCGAACCTCCCGAAAGGTCAAACCGAAACCGTCGCGCTGAGTTGTGCCTCCGCCCTCCGAAGGGTCCAGGCAGTCAAGGTCAACGGTAATCAGTGCAGGGCTTGTACCGATTCGCTCACGGATCATATCCACGAAATAGTGATACCCCTTTTCTTCCAAGTCCAAGGGCCTCACTATAGTTATGCCAAGCTGTTCCGCCGCGTACTGACCGGAAGGGCTGTCAATACCAAATCCCCGCATGCCAAACTGGAATACCTTTTCGGGGTCAACCCACCCCTTGTAGATAGCCCGAGGGATGCCCCCGCCATTGACCCATTCCGTATCAATATACCCCCCCACATCATTTGGTAGGAAACAGTCGGTATGCCCGTCAAAAAGGATGACACCCATAGCTTGTTCCGGGAAAAACTTATCGGCTAGCATATTGGCGGTCACCATTGTACCTCCAAGAATTTCATGATCACCGCCAATCCGCAGAGGCAGTGCACCGTGCTTGGACCATTTCATTGCATGTTTGATATCCCAATCCAGGGATTGATTATAATCCATAGAAAACTTGTCAATATCGCCACGGTCAATGATGTTACACATTTCAAAGGGGGCCATTTCCCATTCGCCGTGTACGGGGGGTACATATTTTGATGCGAATCGCAGATACATAGGGGCGTGACGAGTGTCTCCCATTTCCTGACTAGAATTATGGTCATACCCTATACCATAGATAACGATATCGGCATTCTCCGTATCAGTCGAAAAAGGAGCGTGATGAAAGCCGTACCAAGAAAGATTCTGCGAAAATAAGTGGGGCACTTTCTCCTTGGCCATCCGCATCCAGAAATCACGGATAACGGGTGGTGCATCATAGAAATTAGATGCATTCTCAAACACTTTCTGATAATTCTTTAGTTTTTCATCCGGTATTTTAGACATAGTCATTTTCCTTCCATCCTGCGGCTACCAGTCGCGAATATATATCAATCAATTTTGCTACCCGAGGGTCACACTCCCAAGCGCCTGTTCCCAGACCGTGGGGTGGTCTACGCCGTTGTTTTTGGCCATGTCGGCGGCAATCCAGCAGAGTATTTTCCAACTCAGAGCGGCAGCCACATAGACAAAAGTTTTGGCCGGATCGTTCTGTGGGGCATACTCGACAACGTCAGCCCCCACCAGGTTGACCTTTTCGGAAGCGCGAATATGCCGGATGACATCCCAGCACCAGTTGGCATCCAAGCCGAAGGGCTCCGCCGCCGAACTGGCACTGATGTAAATAGCGTCGAGGGCATCCAAGTCGAAAATATAGGTCGGGCCGTCACCGACGGCCTCGATCACTTTTGATGTCATCTCTTTCGGATGCATGTCGCGGCATTCGTCGGGCATATAAGATGTCACCCCAAAACTCTTGGCATGCCCGCCTACCAGGCCTGTCATGCGACCGTGGATGCCCATCTGAATCATGCGCTCCGGGTCCAATGTGCCTTCGGCGAAGTTTTTGGCGAACTGGTTGCCGGAATGATAGCGATAGGGAAAATCAGCATAGGTCACCAGGTCGTAGTGGGCGTCGAAGAGGATGCAGCCCAAAGGAGCGTGCAGTTTGCCCAACACATTGAGCGGCACGTATCTGGTGGTGTGGTCGCCGCCCCAGGTGAAAGTGGAGCATCCGTCTTCGAGAACTATTTTCTCGAAGTGCTCCATGACGACTTCCACTTCCTGGGAAAGGTCGAAACAGCCGTAGGTGTCCACTTGCCCGTAGTCGACAATCCGCGCCAGATCGAAGGGCACGTCGAACTTGCCGTCCATCCATGGCTCGGTGGTGCCCATGAAGTTCTTGGAAAGCTCGCGAAGGGCTTTCGGTCCGTACTTGTGCGATGCGTTCATGGGTGCTGATTTGTCGAACGGTGCCCCCACGACGACGATGTCAGCGTTGGCCATATCGCGGGAGAAGGGGGTCATGAATGCTCCGAGATAATCTTTGTTAATATTCCTCAAAAACTCGATACCCTGGCCGCCGTCCATCTGCTTAACATGAGCCAGATGGGCTTTGACCTCGTCAGCGATGCCGTCAATGCTGCGACCATTTTCTCAGTATTCTTGGTATTTTTTCAGTCGGTCTTTAGTTATCGGAAAATACTTGGCTATTTTTTTATCCATTGTTTTTTACTTCGCTCGCCTAGTTCATGGTTGCCAGGTCCTTATCATCAATGTCGAAATAGCTGAGCGGTGCCATACGGCGCAGGCCGTCTTTCTCTACCACCCACTGGTCCTCGATCCATATCTGCTGATAGCCATGCTTTTCACATTCGACGATCAGGGTCGGCTCGATGCAGAGTACCATGCCCTCTTCCAACGGGACATCATAGTCCTGTTTGTCAGCAGGGTTCATCTGGGGCATCTCGTCCATCTGGGCGCCGATGCCGTGGCCCAGCATGACCAGGGGATAGCCCTTTTTGTCATGCGCTTCGATGAACTTCTCGACCATTGACGAGATCATCTGACCCGGTTTGATCGAGGTCATGATTTCATGGTAGTTGTAGATATTCCATTCGTAGGCATCGCGCACCTTGGCCGAAGTATCGCCCAGAATGCGGCAGCGGCCGTAGTCGGTGGTCACACCACCGAAGGCCATGAAACCCAGGTCCGAGCTGATCACGTCACCTTCCTTATAGGTACGGCCCACCGGGGTCCAGGTCAGGCCCATCACGCCCGAGCCGGGTTCGAATCGGTAGGTCAGGTTCAGGCAGTGTTTTTCCGATGATTCCAACAGGGCAAAGCGTTCGGCCATTTTCGAGGCCATGGTGAAGTCTTTCCAGCCGACCTCGGCCTCGGACATGGTGTCCCACAGGATCCTGTTGTGGACTTTACAGGCTTCTTCCATCAGCTCAAGCTCTTCAGCCGATTTAATCATCCGTTTCTTGGCTAGGTGGATGCCCATGCCGACGAATTCGGCATCGGGGACCAGCTTCTGCAGCTCCTGCATCGCGAAAAAGTCCGGCGCGCCGTCAAAGCCGATCCGCTTGGCGCCACCGTGAGTTGTAATGGCCTCGGCCATCATCTTCGCCCAGCGACGCGGCACCGACCGCAAGTAGGATTCCGACCCAGCCGAGCGCCAGTCATCCACCGACCAGACCGAGCCCGGCTTGCCCGGGTCATAGATGCCGCCTGGCGAATGCGGGTGACTTTCCCCGAAGGCGTCGTTGACCATCGGCGACACAAGTGCGTTCTTAGAAATCAGGTAGCCGAAACAGTTGTCCGATTCCGGGTGGAAGCGCGGCATCACGTCAAAAGCATAGCGCGTGTTGCCGTAGTCCCAGAGGTAAAGGAAATCCAGGTCGTGTTCCTTGATCAGGTCAAGAACGCGCTGGCTGCGATAGGCATAGATCGCGCGGATTTTTTCTTCTGAAACTAAGTATTCCATAGTCATTCTCCCTTAGTGTTAATGTAGATAGTAACAAAAAATTTGCATCTCATATCTTTTAGGCCTCATTAAGATAAATATTCACCTCCT
>JASJCE010000318.1 GCA_030066155.1 Desulfobacterales bacterium
CTGTTTTGGCTCCCGGTTGCCGGCCCCGTCGACCCCGCAACGACACGGCGGTCCGACTCGGTGCGGTCGGTGCCTTTACGGTTTCGATGACTACGGCACCGATTTCGACCGTGGTGCCATGGGTTTGGTGCCGGTCGTGATGGCGGCTTGGGCCGGGATCGGGCTGACCGCCGGGGTTCAGCGGCCAAACGGGTTGCATGAGAGACTCGATGTTCGGCTTAAAATCCGATGTCGCCTCCGTTCGCGATGGCGGTTCGGACTCATATTCGGCTCGCTCACCAGGCGGGAATGGCGGTGCCGGATCTTCCGCAATATCTGGTTGAATTTGGGCGACGTCGGGGGGAGCCGTGAAGTCCGTGACTTTGATTTCGCTGTGGGTGCTGAAAGTGGTTTTGACCTTGTTGGTTCGATTACCGTTCGGCATCACCTTACTGCGCTCGTCAAATTCGGGACGGGCGGGATCACCGGGGAGATGTTTGATTTCAACCGGACCATGATCCGGTATCTGTTTCCGAGCAGGCAAACCAGGCTTTTGCTTTTTGTTTTCAGGTTCTGGTCGACCACTATCGGGCCCCGAATCTCGCGGACGATAATCAAACTGCCGGTTGTGTTCTAAACGACGCTCAAGATGGGTCTCAGCGATCTTAGGCATACCGTCCTCAGAACTTGTCAGGTCCCCGGTCTGCCGAACCGGCTGCGATGACGGTTCCCTCAGGGTTGCTGGCTCCTGCGGCATCGCTGCAGCTTCTTCTGCGTATTCTTCTACGAAATCTTCCGCTGTGAGCGGCCCGGGACGTTTGAGAGGCATCATTCCGGGTGCATCACCCTGGGCCCGTCGGATAAGGCGCATCAGATACGATGTCATGACCACCTCCTGCCGACGAGCCGCTGATCGTCTATCAGATTGGCCAGCTCCTTGCGCTCCCGGCGGCTCAAGGAGAGGATGTTATCCAGGCTCCATCCGTATGCATTGGCGATCATGTGAATTTCGTGCATAAGCCAGCGGCGATCCTGTAATAGCCGTTCGAGGAAAAAACGCTGCAGGTCAAAATGAACTTTTTGCTCAGTCGAGCACTCCGGACAGCGGGCGTTCATTTCCAGGTCAACGATGGGCGCAATCCGGGTCAGTTGGGATTCCACGGCATCGACGACTTCCCGGCGGCGGGCTTCCGAGCCTGACAAAAGGCTTTGATAGCAGGGATCGACCAGGATTTTTTCAAGCAAGCAGGCGTACGCATCGGATTGCGGCGCTCCCGACGTCTCGATCTCATCCTCGCTGGTCGGCAGCCGGAACACATACCCCTGCGGCGTTTGGTAGGTTTCATCGGCGCTGGCCTCGGGCTGCTCCCGGTAAAGCGATTTCTGCAGGCTGGCGAGCTGAAAGTCGATGTCGAAAATCGACTCACAGGACCGGCACCGGAGCGTCGCATCAATGCGATCGCCGTAAATATCGCGATAGAGCGCGGCAGCCAGCCGGTCGCGGTCCGAGGCGGTTAAACCGTATATATCGTCTGATGCCAGTGATAGTCCCCCGCGCCGTTCAATCAATTTTCCGATGAGAGTCACCAGTTCGGGCGTCGTCGTACCATAGATGCCTTTTTCATCGGAGCCCGAAATCGGGCTGAGAAAAGCCTTTGGCTTATTACCAGTAAGCCGGAGCGATATGCCGGATTGAATCATTTCCACCAGCGTTGACGCCTCATCAGGTTTCGGTCGGTTCGGTTACGGCCACGTCGCGCTGCCAGCCTTCGTTTTGCAGGGTTATGGTTTGAATCGCCACGGCACTTCCGGAGGCATCTAAGTCGGAAAGCGCTTGAAATTCGGATACCCAGCATCGAAATACATTGTAGGCGATGACTTTTTGGCCCTGCTCGTTAAAGAGATCGATGGTAATGTCCTTGCGGAAGTTCTTCAGCGACATCGCCGCGTCGCCTTCGATATTGTATACCAAATTGGCCCAATCTTCGAAATCAGGATCGTGGGTTACCCCCCGTTCCAAGGTGATCGGTTCGTATTTGGTCTGCCCCGGCGATTTGCGAATGGTGCTCGGATCACCGCCTTCGCGGTGTTCGACAACATCGGTGGTGTGCTTTAACGCCCCCACCTTGCTGATACCGGCCACATAGCGGCCGTCCCACTTGACCCTGAATTTAAAATTTTTGTAGGGATCAAAACGATGTGTGTTAACGCTAAACTGTGCCATAAGAACCTCCTTACTGGCGAGTTAAGTCTCGAGCTGCCCGGCCATTTGCTGGATTGTCAGTATCACAAACTCGGCCGGCTTGAGGGGAGCGAATCCCACAATGATGTTGACGATGCCGAGGTTTATGTCGTTCTGGGTTGTTGTTTCCGCGTCACATTTCACGAAGTACGCATCTGTGGGTGTTTGGCCCTGGAAGGCCCCTTGGCGAAACAATCCATTCATAAAGGCGCCGACATTGAGGCGAATTTGGGCCCATAACGGTTCGTCATTCGGTTCGAAGACCACCCATTTCAGGCCGCGATAGAGACTCTCCTCCATAAAAAGCGCCAAACGACGCACAGGGATGTATTTGTATTCACTGCCGAAATCATCATCGCCGTCCATGGTTCGAGCTCCCCAATTCACAATACCATTGGGATAGACCCTGATAGTATTGATGGCCCGCGGATTAATAAAGCCGTTTTGCGCATCTGAAAGCTCATATTCCAATCCTACAACGCCTCGAAGATCCGCTTCGATACCGGCCGGGGCCTTCCAGACCCCACGGCTTGAATCGATGCGGGCCATTAAACCGGCAATCGCCCCGCTGGGCCCGACATCCATTTTCAGTCCGTTTTCATTAATGGTGACTCGCGGGTAGAAAACCGCGGCATAATCTTTTGCCAAACCGACGCGTAGCGCATCGGCTCCGTCCGCGGCAGCCTGGGCGCTGGTCCAGTTGCTGGGAGGATCCATCAGTAAAAAAGCCCGGCGGTTTTGGCAGAACACCGATGCCGCACCCCAGAGATCGGTTTGAGGTGGTGCCGTCGCGTCTGTGCTAGGTGGTAATATCATTAAATTGAACAAATCCACCTGATCGTCGACAATCAAATAAGCGCTATCGTATTCGGTCGCACTCGGAGCGGTGCCGTCACTGGCCGCTGAAAGGGCGGAAGTCTGAAAACCTTTGCTTGCCCCCGATGCGCCGACCGAACTGTAAAAAGTGTTCAAAATGAAGCTTGATGCCAATTCTGTCACCGCCGTCGTGCCGTCGGATTCGATCAGAGCGAAATTAACTGGTATAAAATTATCGTCACCGCTGGTCGGGAGTATAGCGATGCGATGCCCCCAGAGTTCTGCTTTGTAAAGAAATGTTTTTTTATTGGACAGCGCGCGCTCGTTGATCGCGTCCCTGATGATGGCGAGTTTTTCGCGTAATCCATCACTGTTGCCGTTTCCGCTACCAATGTATCCATCTACCCAGAGCGGGTCTGTACCGGAGGTCGTTTGCAGCCCAGTAATTTCGAACGTGGCGACTGACGGTGCACCGGTGAGGGCATCGACCTCGTCGATCTTGAGATACTGGATTTTTTGTTGTTCCACTGATCCGAGTGCATTCCATTGAGCAGGATCATTGGCTTTAAAAACGACTCCATTAGGCGCCGGCCGCAACGTCGAATGGGCTGAAACTTCGATCCCGCCGTTTTCGGTGCCCAACATCATCAGCAACGCGGCATCATCCGAACCTGCCGCTTTGACGAGCACATCTCCCTTGTTGTCGGACCTGATTTTGAGCAGCGATGTCTTATCTGAACTTCCGAAAGCAGTCAAAGGGTCTGGTCCGTCTTCAAATAAAACCGTGACAGACAGACCTGCGATACCGGTAGCGCTGTAGGCATCTTCGATTGCCGCTTTGATTGCTGCTGGAAGGTCCGTTGTGCGAGCGCTAGCGGCATTTATTGCACTTACATCGATCGTGCCTAAATCGACGGTCACATAAGCGTTTCCATCAACGCTGATCTGAAATCTCTTTCCGGGTCCATTCGATCCGATAAGAGCATCCCATGCCGCTACGAAGGTTGAATCTGTACTGGAGTCATAGGGTACGGGACGACCGGAGATGCTGTAACCATCGACAGGGGTAGGTGCACTAGCGTGCAAAGCTGCTTCGACAAGCTTTGAATTTTGGGTAATGAAAGTCGGTGCATAGCGTGAAGAAGCAGGGTCCATTGACAGACCGGAGAACGTTTCCGAAGCCTCAGCGGACTTGTTGCCGCCGCCGTCAAATTTCCAGCTGAATATCGTAATATTGAATGTGCTTTCCGGTTGCAAGCCGTTATAGGTCACAGCGGTTCTGATCCATTCACCTTCAGAGCCCGGTGATTTTGCGGTGAGATCAAGCGTAGGCGTCAACCCATCTTCAGCTTGAAGCGTCACATTGCTGTAACCGACCCCTTGGGCGATTCGCATGACGTAGCAGTCAGTTCCCCCGTTGGTGAAAAACAGTTTCACCGCGCGAGGCAAATCGCCAACCGACGTGTCATCGGAAAAATTGCGCACAAATTCGGTGTAGTTGGGGCAACGAATCGGCTGATTAAGCGGGCCTTTTTTAGTCATTCCGATGAAAAGCGCAATTGAAGTGCTTACACCTGCGATCGTTCTCACCCCGCTGGGCACTTCTTGGACGTAAACGCCTGGATAAGTGGGTGCGATAGGCATTTTATTTCTCCTTCACTTTCTTAAGGGAGTCAACTTAAATGAGTTAACCGATTAAAGCTTACCGATATGATTGCTAAATGTTTGGTCGGTTTAACAAAAAAATACGAATTTATTATTCGTCAGCAGGATCCTGAATCGAGCCATGCGCCTTTTCATACGCGGCTATCGATTGATGCAGTAATTCAAAAAGGGCCTTGGCATAAATGGGACTGGTGATAATTCTGGAATGCAGCTCCGCCTGGTCGTTTTCGGAATAATTTTGGCCGAAATCGAAAATGAACTCATGGGCATTATAGCCAACGGCAAAATGATTGGCGTATTTTCCCTCAAGCCGTTTATCTACTCGGGAGGTATTGTTGTTAGGGGCCATACATTCCCCAATCAGTCGGATCTAACATAAAATTTTTAGACCGGTAAAACGGTGAAGACAGCAAAACAAGTACCAATAAATATTTTTTCATTCAAACTTTTATCTAACACTTTGATATTGTGAATCTTTTAAAAAAATATGCCATCTTCTATCCATCATTGATCCCACCTCACGCTTTAAGCTTGTGTTACAGGTGCCGGACCTTGAGTCGGCCATAGAAACGACCGTTCGAAAGCGGTACGAGCAATTTAAGTTAACAATATCGTTAAGTTAAATATTCTTCGTAATTAGGGAAGTTATCTAAATAGCAATGTAACCTTCTGGTGTTACAATGTGGTGTTACATGTGACACAATGGGGCCGGGCAGCAGGGAGGCTGGGAAGCGGGGATGTTGAGGTGCTGGGAGGCTGGCAGGCTGTGAAGCTTGGAGGCTGGGAGGTTGGGAAGCCGAGATAAGATCGCTGCGAGTGAAACAATTTTTTCTCTGTGAACCTAGGGTTGAAATTGTAATTGAGGAAATGAGCTAAAGTTATAGTATCCTGCCCATTTTATAGCACAGATAGAGGGTAGCGTTTCCTTAAATTAAGTCATTTTAGGCATTCGTTTATTGCTCTGAATCAGTCTGTTATAGCACAAAGGTCGGAAGCAAAGAAAAATATGACAAAGTGAAATTAGAATCCTTATCTCGGCGGGTTGCGGTGCTGAACGATGTTGTATTTGACGATCTTGCGATACAGCGTCATGCGGGACCATTTCAGCCGGCGGGCAGCGTTGGTTTTGTGCCAGTTGGTGGAAATTAAGGCGGAGACGATATAATTGCGTTCATTAGCTGAGGACTCAGGCCCTTGTTTGAGCTTTTTTCGGAATGCCGGGGGCAGATGAAACGATCTGATTTTTTTTCCATTCGGGTTAACATAGGTTGCTTCAAGCAAATTCATTAATTCTCTGATATTGCCGGGCCAATCGTACCGCATTAAATCCGCCAGGGCGTTGTCGGTAAGGCCCTGTATATTGCGATCGTAGCGCTGATTTAAGCGATTAATGGCGAAGGCTGCTAAAACAGGGATATCCTCTTTGCGCTCACGCAAGGGCGGAAGGTGCATTCGCGCTACATTCAACCGATAGTAGAGGTCTTCGCGAAATTTTCCAGCTGCAAACAAATGTTCAGGATCCCGATGGGTAGCGGCTAAAACTCTGATATCCAGCGGAACCGCTTTTTTTCCGCCCAGTGGATAAACCTCTTTTTGCTCGATGCTGCGCAGTATCTTGGCCTGGGCATGCAGGGTCATATCACCGATTTCATCCAGCAGCACCGTACCGCCGTCGGCCAGTCCCAATTTCCCTTTTTTGCTGGCCATCGCTCCGGTAAATGCCCCCCGGTCATAGCCAAATAGTTCGCTTTCCACCAGATTCTCCGGCAATGCGGCGCAGTTCACCGTCACAAAGGGCTGCCCGGCTCTTGGGCTGGTGCAGTGGATCAATTCTGAAACCAATTCTTTGCCTGTACCGGTCTCACCCGTTATCAGAACCGTGCTGTCCGTGGGCGCAACCCTGTACAGATAGGACATGAGATCCTTCATGGATTTGCTCGAGCCGATCAGCGGCCGGTGATAGTAAGGACAAGCGGTGAGGTTTTTTGCTTGAGGCCCTTTTTCCGTTGTGTCCGCAGGTCTCGTAAGATGACGCGCAATGCTGTCCAGCAAAGATTCGCCGGAAAAAGGCAGTTTGAGGTAATCGTTGATGCCGGCTTTGAGCGCCGCAATCGCCAGCGCTTCCGAGCTAAATTGGGTGACGAAAATGATAGGAATTTTCCGGTTTTGGCGACGTATCGCTTCCGCGGCCGGCAGTCCGTTGCCGTTGTTTAATTCGTAGGAAAAAACGATGACCAGATCCGGCTTTTCGCGCCCCAAATAAACGGCGATATCCCTTTTGCGCGAGATCTCTATGAGGCGATATTTTTCTGATTTCGATAATATTTTTAGCTGTTGAAATCGCTCTGTATCGGGTTGGACCAATAGGATGGTTGGATGATACATTGTATAACTTTCAATTCGGATAGACCGAACCCGAAATTGGGGACATCGCAACGTAAAACAAATTAGCGGAAACAGGCATCGCGGCTGGGGCAATTGTCGCCTGACAACGTCGGTCTCGGCGGCTATTTATCGAAGGGATTCGGCAGTGTGAGCAATATTTGTATGAACTTCAGCAAATGGGATGTAAGCGATGCTTTTCCCGAAAATTCACCTGGTGTCTAAGCCATAATTAGATAAAAGCAATATATAATCGAAAACGAAAAAGTAAATGAGACTTACAAAAAAAGTTTATAGTTGCCTGAGCCGCAGGATTCAGATAATTTTGGACGATCCTAATATCTTCGCTTTTTTGCCGGAACTACACATCGATGTCTGCGAGATGTCAAACTTTTTCGATTGTTCATAGCATTGATTCATTCCCGATTGACCAGACGCAGAGCGTCAACTCGCTCAGATTAGTTTTACTTCCAAAAAACTGTCTGGTTGCTGCAGGGGATGATCAGGATATATTTTGAGCGAACACTGATCCAGATCGAACAGGGCCGAGCACAGGGTGGCATTGTCATCCGGCGGGGATGCGTCACGATGGATGGGATAATCGGGATCAGTCCGATCGCCAAGGACACTTAATACAATGGCAGCATCGAGCTTTGGCGCGGTTTGACCGAGGGCCCGGCTGTGGGTCAATCGCTTTTGACTGGATTGGGTAATTTCCTGCTTCTGGTCGGTAAGCTGGATGTAGTGATTGGTGTGGGTATAGCAACCCCTGACCTCATGGATATGATGTCGTTCCGGTGAGACTTCGACGCTGAGGATTTTTCGATCGGAAAGCGAGCCGATATTGTAATTGAAACCGGATGCCCTGTCAGGCGCGGTGATATTGCGCACGGCCTCCTCGAGCGTGCCGGCCTCGAGCAGGGAGCGGGCCAGAAAATGCCGACCGGCGCCTATTTTTATGGGCTGCGGTGCTACGTGGTCCGCGGTGTGCAGGATTCCGGCGGCATTATATCCGAAGGCATTTCCGGGAAGAAAGCCCGGATACGACAGTGCAGTGAAGCTTGAACCGCTATCCAGGTTTACTTTTATGACATACATATGACTTGCGGCAGCCGGACTTCCATCCTCATTGTGGCCGATCAGGGCAGCATCAGCGGTCAATACCAGACAGTCGGTACATCCCTCTTCGCCGTTTTCACCTGCGCCCGGAACTGTCGATAACAATCCGGAAAATTCACCCCGCAGATTGACGAGAAAGACCTCTTTGAAAGGCCGATTTGCCCCTTCAGCAATTCCCTCCAGTTCCCGCATATAGGCCGGAAAACGGGCTCGGTGCAGATCCAGGAACGACTGATAGCAGCTCATGCCGGTGGAGGTTTGATAGAAGGGCAGGAAATATCGTTGCAGCCGCTCGTAGTTATCAAAAAATCGGTGAATCGCTCTGGCGAAATGAGAGCCGATTGCAAGGCCCACCTCGTAATGTGAGCCACTGACCTCGAATTGTTCAATTTGCTTTCCGCTTTTAAGAATCATACCTGCAGCATAAGTCCTTCATTTTGCTTATATGAAATTTCAACTAATTATCTCGCAGAGCCCGCTGAGCACACAGCGCTTTTTGATTTTTCTCTGAGAACTCTGAGAGCTCTGTGAGAGATTAAATTACTTAAGTTTTTATTGAGATTTTCTGAAGGTAATGTCTCCAAAGTAAGCGACGGCAGATTCTCCGGTGTTATCGGTGTCGGTCATGATGGCGATGTCTGAAATCCGGGTTGGTTTTTGGCCAAAAGCCCGGATATAATCCAGGTAGACATTCCGTCGTTCTTTAAGCCACGTGTTCAAGTTTTCCGAACCGCTTCGGACGACGATCATGGCGACCCGATCGCTGGACGAGTTCAATACCATTGAACCTTTCGCAGCCTTGTTGCCCCAGATATAATTAATGACGTGAAGCGGCGGATAGCGGCCTGTCATCGTTCGATACATTTCATATTTGGCCCTGCCGAAAAAGCCAAGCCGGCGGCTGTCATACTCGA
>JASJCE010000319.1 GCA_030066155.1 Desulfobacterales bacterium
GGTGGTAGTGGTATCCTGCTGGATTGATTGCCGGGGAGCTCTCCCAAAATTCCAACGGGATGATTGATCCGACTGATTGGGAATTAAATGCGGTGACGGGTCGGGGAAATAGGTTTCGGCCCAAATGAATAATACCAATAATACGCCCAAAGCGCTCATCAGGTATGCGGTAATCGGAAACCAACTTTTTTGTCTGATACTGCCCATGGCTATCGCGTTTTGATGTTTATAAATACTGAAAAAAACGGGATGTAGTTCATCCCTCTCAAAAAATAAGCTGAACGTAAAGCGTCGATGGACCCATTGCCGATTGCGCTCAGTGCTGATTCCGGATTGGCAGCCTGTATAAACAAAGTAATACATTTGGCTTTTGATGCAATCGATATCACCCCGGGCCCTTGATGAGGCCTATGGAATGAGGCGGTGGCCTCGATGTCGCGCCTGTCAAAGATAAAAAGTTCTTTTCCGGGAATCAAAGATCATGTCCAACTTTAAAACAAGGAGTCGTCATGTCCAACGAACTTCCTAAAAAATTTCTCAGAAGAGCTGTTGTCAAAACGGTATTGCGCCGAGGACTGGCTGTCATCATGATCGCCGGTATGACCTACGGCGTAGTGGCCGTGATATACGCCACGAAAACCATTTTCAAGGTCAAGAAGAACTACGCCGTTGTGCTGGAGCGGTTTGGCGGGCAACGCGAGGCCGTGACCGACATCGGCTGGCATGCACGCCTGCCCTATTTTACCCGTATCGAACAGGAAGTGCCTCTCATGAATCAACGGCTCTTCCTGGGGAATCAGCTCGAACCGATGCGGATAATTTCCCGAGAAAATGTGGCGCTCTGGACCTCGGGTGTGCTGACCTATCGGATTCGCGATTTAAAAACCTGGGCCATAGAAAACCTGGACCCCCTTAGCATCCTGCAGGGAGATTACGACGGTATCGTCAAAGATATATTGCAGGCCCAGCCGGTGGACGAGTTGGTCAGTGACCGCGAGCAGATCAAAGAGGAAATTTTTCGCGCCCTCAAATCACGGCCCATTAACGAAGGCGGCCCCACCCTGGAAGCAAAGTACGGAATCGAGGTGGTCAGCTTCGTGCTCAAAGAGACTCGTTTCGGCGACAAACTGGTAGAAGCAACCGAGGAAAAGAAACGGCGCGAATTGATTGCTGAAGCCGAGAACTATGCCGCCGATCAGGAGGCTTCCCGTATTCGCAAACTCTATGCTGCGTATTTGAACGGAATTCAGTCTCTGCAAAAAGCCCTCGGTCGACCGGATGGGTCGACGGATCTGCCCCTGCTGCAATTCTTAACTCAACAGAAATGGGCCACAGCCTACGAGAAAAATCAGGGTGGTCAGAATACGCTGGTCATTCAGAATACCCAGGGCTCGCCGGCCCTGACCATTCCGCCTCCCGCAACCGCCAACGGCGCCAAAGGAGATGAATAATGGCAAAACGGTTTACAAAGGAAAAACAGTACGTGCGGCTGCCAGAAAAGCGCATCCGGGAAATCGAGGATCTGGTGGCCTCGTGGTCCTATGAAACCAAGGCGTTTATGCGGGCCCGCTTAAATCAATACCACCCGCCTTCGGACAAATTAAACGCCGTGCTGGAATTTTTAATCTCGATATTCGTATCGGCACCTGAAAAAAAGTTTGTGATTCTGAAAGATCCGGATATTTTAACGGACTGGGAAAAAAGATTTGAAATATCCGGGCAGACCAAACCCCAGGAAGCCTGGAATAAAATTCTGGAAAAAGAAGTTTCCGCCAAAGACTACACCTACTTGCTGTCACTTCTCAATAAGGAGCTGGGCGACATTCACGTCCCTGACCGACTGGCATCTCTTTTTGAAAAAATTTACCGGGCGCACATCCGCAAGGAGTATGTATCCGATCCGGGTGTGCCCAAAGCCCCGCTCCTGCTGATTATCGGTCCGAGCGGCAGCGGCAAGACGGCGACCGTCAAAGAAACCATCGAGAAGGTTATTTTCGTCAACCAAGTATTGCCGGAAGTCGATTTGAAACAAAAACAGGAAGAGCTCATGGCCGATGAGCCGTTTTGGAAATCCATCAATCAGGTCGATCCGACATTGGCAGATGAAATAACCCGTCGCAAGCAGCTGCGGCACTACAAGCGTCTTGCCCGCATTCCGCTGGTCCGCAGATTGCTCAACAAACGCATCAGCAAACAGCTATCCAAGTTGGAAGAGCAGAGCATTCTCGTCGACTACGCCATGGTGACACCCAATGACTATCAGACTGCTCTGGCCGGTGAACCCGGCAACTACTTTAAAAAAGCGCTGGGCGATCCGCGCAAAACCACCATTCGCCATATTGAAGAGGCCCACAGTGCCTTCGGCAAATCCAACAGCCGCCAGTCGGGGGTCGATCACCAGCAACGGACACTGATTGACACCGCCAACATCATCATCGACGAAATTACCAGTGGTCGGCGGGATTGCCTGCTGATCGCCACCACCGATCAGGCCGAACGCATTGACACGGCCATCTACCGGCGATTTGTCGAGAAAGGCACCATTATCGACATCACCGAAAACTGGAAGAGCCAGGATAATCTCAGAGAACTCGTGCGGCTCGAGCTGCTGCGCAACAACATTCGCATAGCTGAATCCCTGGACGACCGCTGCCACCCGTCAATTACCTGCCTGCCCGTGGAACAACTGGATGAAGCGGTGAAAAAGATCAGCACGATTTTCGAAGAACGAACCCTCAAGGTGACACCTTCCTATGTTCGCAAACTGGTCTACTCTGTGATCGAGATCAAGGGCAATTTTCTACCCGAATTCCTGGATGACCAGCTCCTGGTTCGCCAGGCCTTTGAACTGGTGGCCCGGAACTCTTTCGGCAACCTGTTCAAAAAAGCCGTCGACCGTCTGGATCGCCAGGTCAAATGGGATGAGTATGCCGGTGAAATTAAAAACAGCTTTTCAGAAATGATCAACAATTGCCTGTTCTACGGGGTCAGCGAAGAAAAGGGCGTTGTGCTGAACGGTCCCCCCGGCAGCGGCAAGACCTTCCTGGTCCGCTCCTGGCTCAGCGAAAACAAGCAGGTCCATGACATCTCAATCAGCTCATCGTCACTGCAGGATCCGGTAAACCCCATAGACGGTGCCGTCGCCAATCTGGAAAAAGTATTTGACATCGCCAAGATGATCGCGCCCTCTACCGTCTTTATTGACGAGGGTGATTCACTGGCGCCCCGGCGCAGTAACTCGGGCGGATCCCCGTCGGACAAATTGACCAACAAGTTTCTGAGTTTGATCGATGGTGAAGTACCGCTCAATCGGGTATTCACGGTGCTCACCACCAACCGCCTCGACATCCTGGATCCGGCCCTCATTCGTTCCAAGCGCTTGAAGGTCCTGGAAATATCCGGTCATTTAAGCAAAGAGGACATCACGCTGATTATCGAACGAACGCTGGAAGATGTTCCATTGAGCAGTGCGGTCAACCTCGATGTCATTTTGGACGCTGCCCGAGGAATATGCAACACGCCGGCAGATTACACGGCTTTTGTCGAAAAGGCCCGCAGTTTGCGGGGCACTGAGCACCGCGTACTCCAGAAACTGCAGGCTTTGAGCGACGCCGGCCGTGAGGAGCAGGAAAACTTCATCAAATTCAATTTCAAAACATTGGTTGGAATTCTGGATGCCATGGACGTGCCGCGCAACATTCGCACTCAGATCAAAGGCGATCCCAACGAATTTCTCAATCATTTCGAAGCGATCCTGAAACTGCTGAATCATATCAATCCCAACGATGGGTATCCGTTAATGCAGTCGCATCTGACGTCGGCGCGCAAAGAAATTTCCCAGAGCCCTGTGAAGAAAGGTTCCGTGCAGCTGGATGAATTCCTGGAGGCCGAATTGAGCCAGGAGCCGCAGATCGGATTCATAATCGGAGTCGGGGCCAGCGAGACGACGGGAGTGCTGCTGCCCATCGCCACCAGTCTTAACTACAGTCTGTCTTCCGAGAAAGTCCTGGTCACCGGCGCGGTATCGTCTTCCTCTCCCGCGGCTGCCGAAATGGAGATGGCGGTTCAGATGACCCAGCAGTCGGCCCAGGAAGCCCTGACGATGGTGCAAAACTATTTCCAGGCCCTATCGTCCAAAATAAGCATTGCCAGGCTTTTCGGGGAATTTCTGGAAAAATTTACCATCCACCATCAACTGCTGTCGGCGTCATATAATGTCGGCGGCCCGTCAGCCGGGTATGCCCTGGCACTCAACACACTGTCGGCCCTTCTGCACATTCCCATTTACAATGACTTCGGCATTACCGGAGCGCCATGGACCAAAGGCGTCAAACAGGGTGAAGTCGGCGGCAGTGTCATCATCGGCGGTCACAAAAAAAAGGCTGAAAAAGTGCTGATGCATCTGCGGCGCATGTACATGCCGCTTCAAAATTACAAAGACCTGGAGCTGGATCTGCTGTTCGGCTACTGGCTCCAGAACAAGGACATTCTGGGCGTATCCAATTTCGGGGATTTGGTGCCGGAACTCATCTGGCTGGGACCCGAGTACGAAAAAACCCTGCTGGCCCTGACCAGTCTGCGTCTTGAATACAAACTGAAAAAGTACAAGGATTTGCAGCATGACCAGAAGTTGAAGCAAAAAATACTGGAAATGAAAGCCGATTTAAGAATCCGGGCCGAAGAAGAAATCATCTCCAGACTCGAAGCGATCCGCCGTTACCTCCGCAATCCGGAACGCGATCCCCATCTGTCCATGGAGGAGATTTTTAAAAAGCGCCCCTCAACCGGCCTGTCGTTTAGAGTCTCCCTGCGGGAATTATTCAAAAACCGCAAAAGCCGGCGTCAACAGACGAACGGAGCATCAGTACATTAGCTGACAGATTGGACCCCCTGCAACCGGAAAGGATTATTCATTGATCTTCACGCAACATATCGTCAGAAATAAAAGGTTTCAGGTTTCAGTAAAATTAATTGAGGGATTAAGGGATTTAGGAATTAAGGGATTCAAATAAGAAAAAATTCGATCGTAAGAATAACTTCCTTCCCTAAATTCTTGAATACGCAATTCATAATTTACTCTTACCCTGTAATTTGATAGTCTTGAATGATAGAAAGCGGTGGAATGCAATCACTCTAAATCGACAGGATACCTTTAATCCCTAAATTCCTAAATTCGCAATTCCTAAATTACTATCCCTGAAACCTGAAACCTGGTATCTTAGACCCGATATGCCCCAGACTATCACCGCCTGCACCATGGATTGCCCGGATGCCTGTTCCCTTATTGTCGATCAGCGCCGGGATGGCCGCGTCCTGCTGCGGGGCAACCCCGACAGTCCGTACACCGCCGGATTCACCTGTGCTAAAATCAAAGGTCACATCAAACGGCTGCAGCATGCCGACCGGATTCGACACCCGCTGTTGAAGGTTAATGGGAACTGGCAGCGGATTGATTGGCCGACCGCATTGGATTTGTGTGCCGAGAAATTCCAGGCCCTGCGTTCGGAGCCGAAATCCATTCTGCACATTAAGAGCGAAGGCGCTAAGGGGGTGCTGAAAGCTGCGACGACCCTGTTTTTTTCGATTTTAGGATCCAGCCGCACAAAGGGCTCCCTGTGTGACGCCGCCGGCTTCATGGCTTACATTTACGACTTCGGTTCCCGCAAAAACAATGATATCAATGATCTGATCCAGGCCAAGCGCATCGTCAACTGGGGCAAAGATTTCGCCCGCAGTTCAATTCACACGGCCGCCATCATCCGTAAAGCGTGTCGACAGGGTAGCCGTATGCTGACCATATCACCGGGAGGTGATGGCAATGACGCATTTTGTAAGGAGCGCATTCGCATCCGGCCCGGTACGGATCGCTTCCTGGCGGCCGCGGTCATCAAACTGCTGGCGCGAAACGGGCGGATTTCACCTGATCTTTTCAAACACACCAAGAACCCGCAAAATTTTCTGAATCTGATTGAGAGCGAAAAATCTCAGAACCTGGCAGTTTCCTGCGGTGTCCCCCAGGCGGACATCGAGAAACTGGCGCACTGGTACGGCTCCCAGGAACCGGTGGCGACGTTTGTGGGCACCGGATTGCAGCGCTATCGCTACGGCGGCGAAAACACCCGGTTTATCAATGCTCTTGCCTTTCTCTCGGGCAATATCGGCATCAACGGCGGCGGCAGCTATTTTCATCAGCATTCGTACCGCAATGTCAATTTAAGCTGGACCCGTCCGGCCCGGCGCAAAAGTCGACGGTCATTTCCTATATCCGCCATCGGCGAATCGATTCTGGCTGCCGAGGACCCACCGATAAAACTGATTTGGGTCAACGGCATCAACGTTGTCAACCAGGCACCGGATTCACGGCAAATTGCACGGGCATTTGACGGGGTTGAGTTTAAAGTCGTGGTGGATGCGTTTATGAACGATACGGCCCAGCGGGCGGACCTGATATTGCCCACTACACTGATGCTGGAACAGGAGGACATCATCGGGTCGTATATGCATGAATATGTTCAGCATGTTCGCCGGGTGCTGTCGGCACCGTCTGAGGCGCGGAATGACATGTGGATTCTCTCCGAGATCGGCCGCCGGCTTGACCCGCCCGTTCAACTCCCGGACACCGAAACATGCTTGCGCAATTCCTTGAATACGCCCTATTTGCAAGTAACGCTGGATACGCTGCGACAGCAGGGTTGTGCCAAAGCCAACCGGCCGACCGTAGCCTATGCGGACCTGCGCTTCGATCACCAGGATGGAAAATACCGGTTCCCCGCATCCCTGCACCCGGAGCCCGATGGGGACTCCCGATATCCCCTGCAGCTGTTGACCCTGGTCCGCCGGGATGCGATTCACTCACAAATTTTGCCAGAGGATCAGAATGAAACGCCGCAGGCCTGGGTTGCACCGGACAATCCCATTCTGCCTCAAATCGACCGGTCAAGGAATGTGTATATCGTGTCTCCCCTGGGCCGTCTGAAGATAAGTCTGCAGACCATACCGGGTTTGCACCCCGAGGTGGTTTTGTACCGACGCGGTGACTGGATGAATCGAAAGGGCGGTGTCAATCAGCTCATTTCCGCTGCAATAACCGACCTGGGATCCGGCGCACCGTTCTACGACCAGAAAGTAAGGCTAGAGAATTGAAAGGAGTATCGCTGTTTTGTCCCGAATCCCTGAATCACTGAACGAATTGCAGACGATATTTGACCGATGGGCGGAAGCGCTTCAAAAGTACAAGGATAATGAAAAACGCATTTTTTATATTGGAAAAGAAATGCCCGCCCTACTGATGAATCGGCCCCTGTTTAAAGATATCCTGACCAATATTGTCAAAGGCCGCAATTTCCCGGACGTTCGCCAGGCAACTATGTTTTCCAACGAGTTTGTCCTGTTCATTCACAACCGCCGGCTGTTTTCGGTGCGGATGTACATCTATGAGCCGGGGCAATATACACCGATCCATGATCACAATTCCTGGGGTGTCTACGGCTGTGTCCACAAACGAATCGAGGTGATTCGATACCGCCGGGAGGATGATGAAAGCAAGCCCGGATATGCGCGCCTGCGCGAAATCGAGCGTCCCATTTTGGAGCCCGGCCAAACCGCCTCGGTCCTGCCCCTGAATGACGGAATCCACCAGGCCGGCAACCCGGCCGACAACACCAGCATCATGCTAAGTGTCTACGGCACTCCTATCCGCAGGTTGTATGTTAATCAATATGACCATTTGCAAAACTGCGTCAGCAAACGCTACCCACCCCGTCTTCGAAAAAAAATGCTCGCTGCCCAGACCCTTGAGAAGATATTGTACTATTGAAATCGTATTCAAATTATTTAAATAATGATATGGTTTTCAAAAATCGTGTGCAAAATCCAGTTTCCGAATATTTAGGAACGCCGACACTACCATGCGAACCCAATCATCCGTCATTTCGATGGATACCGCCGTGCAGAGCCGAGTATGATTTTAGGTCGAGGGATGGGCAGTGGTCGTAAACAACTGAATGCGGCAACATGAAAGGAGACCCAACCATGCCGGACATGCTGGTCAAGCTCTATAACCTGGACCATAATTGGGACTTCATTGCCGACCAAAAAACAGCTGGTGTCACGATCCGCAAACCCATCGGTCCTGAAAAGCATTCCTTTCTGAATTGGATTTCGGCAAATTTCTCAGGTGGCTGGGCAGCGGAAGCAGATGTGGCTTTTACCAATAAACCACGCAGCTGTTTTCTCGCTGTCGAGGCTTCCGTTATAGCGGGATTCGCCTGTTATGACGCCACCGCTCTGGGCTATTTCGGTCCCATCGGTGTTGCCACTGCATACCAGGGCATGGGCATCGGAAAATCCCTGCTGAAAGCGTGTCTGCTTGACATGAAATTGAAGGGGTATGGATACGCCATTATCGGGGACGTCAAAGAACCCGAATTTTACCAAAAAACGGTTGAGGCAATACCAATCCCCGACTCAACTCCGGGAATTTATGAAAACCCTATTAAATCAAGCGATCCGGCTGAATAACAAAGCTGGCGCCTGTCGTAAGCATAATTATCGTCCTTGAAAAATCAATCAATCAGGTGTAAGGAATCATTTTGAATAAATAATGAACCATTCAACCATTCACCGAATCAACTATTTGACTAACAACAGAGGAGGATTCAATGAAAGTTAAGATTACCGATCAGTGCATGGGAGACCGCAACTGCAACAAACTCTGTCCGGAAGTGTTTGAATATGACGAAGATCAACTGCTGTCGATCGTTAAAATGGATCCAATTCCTGATCATTTGAAAGAAATCGTCATTCGGGCCGCCCAGGAGTGCGGCGCCGATGCCATTGAAATATACGAATAATTGAAGGAGAATCGCTTTGGGTAAATTCAGAGACAGCCAAACTGCCAAAAATCTGCTGACGTCTTTTGCCGGCGAATCCCAGGCCCGTAACCGTTATACCTATTTTGCGCGCCACGCCCGGAATGAAGGGTTTATTCAGATCGCCGACATATTTGACGAGACCGCTGACCAGGAATGCGAGCACGCCCTGCGGTTTTTCAAATTTTTTAACGGCGGCGAGATGGAGATCAACTGGAGCTTTCC
>JASJCE010000320.1 GCA_030066155.1 Desulfobacterales bacterium
CATCATCGAACCATCCTAATTGGCGCAGAAGCCTGAATGCATATTCCATTAGGAAAGGGAATCAATTTTGGCTTGCCTAAAACTAGAGATATCTTGCCTGAACCGAATCTTTGGAAAAATTTTAGGATGTTGTGTATTAGATTGGACAATATTCAATTTGGCATTGAGTGCTGATTGAAGCTGTCCACCCAAATCTATCCAAGAGGTTTTAAACGCTAAAACATAGTTGGTCTTTCTTGTAATTGGCATTTTGGCATTAAATGTAGAATGATGAGGGCAAACCTTGAAAAAATCGTGGATTTGAAATGATCCAGCCTTTTATCAAAGGTGCCGACTTAACTCCATTTCTTTCCCAGTTCATCAAGACCTGCTTTCCCAACATCTTCGGGAGACATTGCAATTCTAAACTCGCAGTCCGCGTTGAAGTTTAAAAAAAAGGGTTCTGAAAAAGATGGTACCCGTGAAGGATCATCCACATCGATGATGGCTACAGCTCCGCGAGTTCCATTTTGCTCCGTGAAATAGATATGTTCCGGTTTCAAGTCGTCCAAAATTCTGCGAATGATTTCGCCGGCTGTCCCGTTTTTTACGAGTGTGTTGAACGGTTCGTGAGGAATCCTCACATTCATAAGCATTCTCATTTTTTATTCTCCTTTTATTATCTATCTACAAAAAGTATACTTCTAGCCGCTGACAATTTAAGTTGTTTTTGAACTCGTTACGTGCGGCAAAAGTACTAACAGGATATTACCTGCAGACAAACATCTTACCTGGTTAGTTGTTTCATCACTTTTCCTTTTTCCCGGCTCAATTATTTATCTTTGGTCAATTAGCCCCCTTTTTTCAACAATGCCTCAAACCGGGGGTTATTCCGGAGGGGATCGTATTCTGGCATGACCTTGAGATAAGGCATATACCATATGTGCTCTTGAGGATAGCGGTCAGTCGACGTTTAAAGCTTTCTTGCGCCATGGGGTCATCCCCTTTTTAAGAGATTTAATACAGAGAAAAATTCAGGATGAATTGTATCAGATGCTTGCGCTTTACGATGCCGGGGCCGGTCCGTTTTCGCAAATGAACCAAGCTTCAGATCAGGTGCAGAGAGGAGTGCATAACAGCAAATTATCAATACCACATTGTGTCATTGTAAGTCAAATCCTATTTAGATGGGTTCAGAATTGTAATTTACATTTAAAATTTGTAATTATTTCAGATATAAAAACAATATCATCACGGTTTTCAAATTCACCTAAAAAGTGAATTGCGATATTTTAGGTTTCCTGAACAAATCTAAAACGCCAGGCCATTGTGGGTTTCCCCTGGCCAATCCACATACTGTCGAAAGTTTACATTTCGTGCCTAAATCAATTCCGGCCAACCTTCTAATTCTATTATATATTTGTTTGTCCAACCTTAATCTTGTGTCTCTTTTGACTGAGTCAAACTGGTATCGAATAAATTTCCTGAAGTTTACCGCTGCAATTTCGACAGCTCTTTCATTTATTGGTTTTCGATTAACCAAATTTTTAGGTTTTCCTTTTGTCGATCGTTTCTATAGCCTGTTTACATTTCTGCTGCCAAAATTGGATTCCCCAATTTTTAAAAAGATCTCTTATTTCAAGGAAGATATAACGGCTTTGTTCAATTTCGCTTTTTTGCACAAGCATTTGCGCCAAATAATATTTAGTTTGAGAAGCCAGTACCACGGCACCGGATGCTTCATACGCCTTGATGCTATTTCGAAATGATTCCTCCGCCTGCTTGAACTCAGGCGAATCGCCGCTTGATAGCATTCTTCCGTTTAGGTAATCAAATCGTGCAGTATTTCTATTCGGATTAAGAGGAATCAAGGGCAGTGCTTCCTGATAATATTGTTGAGCAGACGAAAAATCATTCAGGGCCAGCAAAGCTTCAATCAAGTTATGATAAACTTCTTCCAGGTATCTTCGATGAGCGGTGCCTCTAATGGCCTGCAATGACCTTTTATAGGCGATTGAAGCGGATTTTAGATTATTGACTGCCATAAAGGCATTGCCTTGAGCGGCATATAAAAGAAAGAGCAAGATGGGAGAATCTGTCTTTTGAGCAATTTCCAGGACTTCATTGACTCTCTCATATACATCGAAATCTTCACCGATCAGCGCTGAAAATGCACTATGCCAAAGGGAGCAATAGGCTCGTGATTGGAGATTGGAGATTTTTTTAAAGGCTGGCGTATGTCCTTTATGGATAAGCTCCTTGGCTTCACCAATGCGCCCCTGAATGGCTCGAATATACCCTAAATGGTGACAACTGTGGGTATAGGGGTGAAAGGGAAAAATTTCGGAATACTCATACTCGGTTCCGAGTTGCTCTCTTGTGATTATGATTTCTTGATATAGATCCGCCGCTTTCTCCCAGTACCCTGTTGAAAAATAGGTTACAGCCAGCGTGAATTTGCTAGTTGCAATGATCTCTTCCATTTCACTTTTATATGGCTGATGTAAAATTTTCAGATCGGACTGCTCTGCCAGATCATACTGATTTTTAAAAAAATAGCATGTCCCAGCACTGAATTCGATTTTCCCCAATCGTACAGGATCATCAATAAAATTCGCAACGGATTCGGCTTCCTTGCAAATATTTAAAGCCCGATCCAATTGACCCAAAAAAAGCAAGGGCCAAACCATATCCAATATCAGATCCACACGGTTTTCCTGCTGTTTTCGATTTTCGGGCAATTTCAAGAGACAGGATTTTGCCCCGTCATACATGGTAACTGCTTCCTGGAATTGGCCCAATCGGTAAGCTCGATTAGCAGCTCTCCAACCATAATTGATTGCCTTCTGCCATTTTTCCGCCTGACTAAAATGGCGGTACAACAGGTTTACCTGATCTTCGACTCGATCCTGGTAAAGTTCTTCGATAGCCTGACCGACCAAACTATGCAATTCCTTCCTTTTCTTATGAAGCAACGTTTCGTAGGTTACCTCTTGAGTTATAATGTGTTTGAACATATATTCCGCTTCCGGTAACACGCGGATTTGCTGAATTAGCTCCAGAAGTTTTAGTTCCTCCAGGGATTGGGACAGCCGCTCTTTGGATGAAGAAATTTGCTCGAGAATCCGGCGGGTAAATTCCCGGCCGATGACAGAGGCCAGACGCAGGGATTCACGAGAATGGCGGTCCAGTCGGTCCAGTCGCGCCCTGATAACGGCCTGGACCGTTTTGGGCAGTTTAATATTTTCAAGCGATCGGGTGAGTATCACCGAACGGTCTTTAAGCTGCACTGTGCCATCATCGGTGAACGAACCGCAAATTTCCTCTATAAAAAAGGGATTGCCTCCGGTGCGCTCGTGAATCAATGATGCAATGCCTGCAGGTAGATGGTTAGATTGCCATGCGGATTTGATAAAATCTTCACAACCTGGTTTATCGAATGCTTTTAATATAATTGGTGTATGATGGCTCCAGTTACCCCAGTTGACGGAATAATCAGACCGGTAAATCACCAGTATCATCACTGGATGCGAGGATATTAAACTTACAATGTGTTTGAGCGCTGAGTCCGAAGCTTCATCAGTCCAGTGCCAGTCCTCCAAAATTAATACCATCGGCCGTTTTTTAGAATTGAGAATAAATATCGCGGCCAGGGCCTCCTGAATTGCGAGTTTCAACTCCTGGCCTTGAAGGTGCCCGGACAGTTTATAATCTTCACTTTGAATTGACAGCAGGTGCAGGTACAGGGGTAGGTATTGCTCGAGTTTCCTATCGATTGCCAATACATTCGAGACTGCTTTCTCCAGCAATTCAGCAGCGGTGTCCTCATCGTGCAGATTTAAGCCGCGCTTTAAAGCGTTAAGGTGGGGAAAGTACGGTATGCTTGCTCCATAGGAATGGCAGCGTCCCTGCAAAATCGTGATTTCATTCTGGTTCAGACTGTGTCTGAATTCATAAATTAGACGGCTTTTGCCAACACCGGCGTCCCCTGCCAGGGTCACAAACTGACCGGCTCCCGCCAAGGCTTTTTCCAGGCCGGAATAAAGTGCAATCAGCTCCTGCTTTCTACCGGTAAACTCGGTGAAGCCAATTTTTTCTGCAGCTTCAAAACGAGTACGCACTTTTGATTCACCTTGAATTCGATAGAGGGCTAATGGATGCGATCTACCCCTGACGGTCACCGCCTCTAACGGGTCAGTTTCGAAAAATGGAGAAACGAAACTGAAAGTTTCCGGATCAACAATAATTTCGTCCGCCTCTGCCCGGGCGGCCAAACGGGCACCAATATTGACGGTATCACCGGTAATACCGTAGCTACCCTCGCGAATATCCCGTATGTGAGTAACCACCAGTCCGGTGCTGATTCCGGTATGCATGCGAAGCTTGGTGCCGATACGTTCTTCCACCTCCGGACTGATCTGACGTACTAGTTCATGGATTTCCATGGCGGCTTTAACCGCCCGAACCGGGTCATCTTCATGGGCAGTGGGTATGCCGAAAAGTGCCAGCACCTCGTCACCCACGAACTGGTTGACAATTCCTTCGTGGCGTTCCACGATACGCAATGCTTCTTTTTTGATCCTACTCATGATCGCTTCTACTTCCTCCGGATCGAGCCTTTCGTTCATTGAAGTGTAACCGGAAAGATCCGAGAAAACGATGGTGGCCTGGCGGCGTTCGCCTTCGGGCAAAGACGGGGATTCAGACAATCTGGAAGACTGGTGTGCAATCTTTGATGACTCAGCTGCTGTGGAGGAGTTGGTCAGATTGTTTCCGCATTCGTTACAAAATTTGCTGCCTGCTGGATTCACCTTGCTACACTTAGGGCAGGTAAGTTCAAGCTTGCTGCCGCATTCGTTGCAAAATTTTGCTCCATCAGGATTTTCAAAATTACATTTTTTACATTTCATATATCTTCGCTATTCTTGCGGTGCAATCTGTATTAGGCGTTTGCCGAAATTTTCGCTACGGTAGAGACCGGCTATGGAGCCGGGGGCATGCTCAATACCTTCAAGAATGTCCTCGCGGTATTGGATTAGGCCCTGCCGGACCCATTGGGTGAGTTCACGCAAGGCTTCGGTATAACGATCGGTGTAATCCAAGATGAGAAAACCTTGCATGCGGGCTCGTTTTACCAAGAGATGGCGCTCAACCCTCGGACCCTCAGGAATCGGCTCCCAGTTGGCGATCGATGCGGTGCCGCAGATCACAATCCGAGCGCCCACCTTCAGATGTTTCAGCACTGCATCGCTGATCGTTCCGGCTGTGTTGTCGTAATATACATCAATACCTTCCGAGCAGGTTTCAGCCAACGCCAGATCAAGATTATCCGTTTTGTAATCAATCGCTGTGTCATAGCGAAATTCATCACGACATATCTGTGTTTTTTCAGGCCCACCCGTGATACCGACCGTGCGGCAACCTTTTATTTTGGCAATTTGACCGACGCACGAGCCTACCGCACCTGCGGCAGTCGAAACCACAACTGTTTCACCGGTTTTGGGCTGACCGACTTCCAGCAATCCGAAATAGGCGGTCAGACCGTTCAAGCCAAGGACACCGAGGGACGTCGAGATTGGTAAGTCGGTCTCAGTAATCTTCCTTTGGATCACCTTTACATCAACCGCAGCATAGTCCTGCCAACCAAACATCCCGGTGACAAACTCGCCCGGCCTGAAATCCGAATGGCGAGATGCTTCAACGCGACCGACAGCGAACGCGCGCATTACTGAACCGACCGGTACCGGCTCTGAATAGTTGGCGACGTCGCTAACCCAACCACGCATCGCTGGTTCCACTGAAAGGTAAATATTGCGTACCAACACCTCGTTGTCGCCAAGATCCGATATTGGTACGTTGACAATCTCGAAGTGCTCGGCTTGGGGAATACCTACCGCTCTGGACTTCAGTCTGACTTGGCGGTTAATACGATGTGTCATGATTTTCCTTCCTATATATTGCAATCACAGCTGCAATGGTTTGTCACTCCATTCATCAACAACAGGAAACACCCCATGACAATGGCAGGTGCACACGGTAGTGAAAATTGAAATTCCCCGATGATGTGGGATTGGGTAAGGATGCCAGATAATGGCATGGTAGGGGCCTCCTTTCTTTCGGAGACTTCAAACTATAGGTAAGGAATTGATATGTCAATTAAAATTTAAACACTTGGTGATGGCCTCAACCTACCATGACACTGCAGAATGGAATAATTGACGATCCGAAGACTGCTATTGCGGGGTTGTGATGGCCGGCATGGTGGTACAATGAAGTGCTTCCAATATACCACAGTCAATGCAAACCAGCTTGAAACGTTGTTCAGACTGGCATTACTAATGTACAAGAAAAAAGAAACTTAAATTGATAGGTTTCCATCACAAATTCAAAATCTCTTTGAGATATAGATTGGGTAATCGGAATCTATATTTCGAGCTGAGTGTGGATTGCGTGCCTGAACCGAATCCATTAAATTAATTGATGTCATTGTATATTTGCTCAATGTAACACACAATCGGTCCGCCCATTTTTGAAATAAATCACAATTTTTCTGAGCGGCTTGAAATTTGTGCGCGATGTTTATGGCCGGATTTTGAGGTGGGATTAAAATATAGGATTAGGGCCGATTTAAAACGATTGCCTGCTGTAAGATATGCTTTGGATAATTTTAAAGGTAAGTTACTGTCATTATTTTAGATATAGCATAAAAATGAAATTTGACATTATGGTCGACGATCAAAGATATCTTAAATTTTTTGGTTGCAGATAATTCAAGTTTTGTTCGAAATTCATACAAATTTGAGTACCTAAATTCCTTGCAGATACATTTATATCGTCTAAATAATTAAAATTACACGGACTGCCGCAAGTATAATATGAGGTCTGATTTTTTTCCGTGCTTAAACTGTTGCGGTAATGGCCTATCTGCAATCAACGTTCTTGAACCAATGAAGCTCTAACCATCTTTCAGTTGAGCTTTTAGATTTTAGCCACGCAACCATCACCGCAATAGATCAATTTCTTGATATTAGCCGTTATGACTGTAACCAGTAAGTCATCCCTAATGAACTGTATATCTCAAGGGCCATTTTTTTTTCTGATTGGGCTTCCTTTTCATTTTCAAGGTTGAGGTAGCAATTGCCGAGACCTTTATGACAATGTGCAACAAGCGGGTGCATCGATAAATCCGAAGCTTGTTGTAATAACCGCCGATACCACTGAATTGCTTCTCCAAATCGTTCTGCGGTATCGTTGATCCCAGCCATAACAAGCATAGCCCAAGCCTCAGATCCGCGCTCTTCACACTTATCCGCCAGTTTCAAGGCGCGGGACGCTGTCTCAGTTGCCAATGAAATCTCTCCTGCAGCACGATAAGCATCTGCCAACACAGTTAACGGATGAGTGGGCCAAAAACTGGCTTGGATATTATCGTCTTTTGCACCTTCTTCCAGTATAGCCAATGCGCGCCTCGGTTCTTTGGCAAGGAGGTAAGCGTAGCCGAGACTACCCACAGTGTACGAATACATGCTCCGCACCTCGGATAAGCGACAGAGCTCATGGCCTTTCTCTAAAAGCGGTAGGGCAGGTTCCCATTTCCCAAGACGCAAATATGCCATAGCAAGAAAATTATAGACAAAGATCAATGTTAGAGTATTTCGCATATGTTCGGCTATTTCGAGCGCCTCATGGCCAATCTCATCGATTTTATCAAATTTTCCAAGCTCGGCCATGCCAAGCACAAGCATACTGCGTGATAAAGCAGCCGGTAGACTTGCCATGCCATGTTGCTTAAATGCATCCTTACCAATTAGCCTTTTTCGAACCTTTTGATGGATTTCAATTTGTTTAGGGTAATTGCCGATGTTGAAAAAAAAGATTCCTAGGTGACACATGGTTGCGATTTGGCAGGAGAAATGCCCAGATCTCTCGGCGAAATTCAGAGCTTTTTCACCCAGTTCGATTGCGTTTCGATTTTGGCCGTGAATCCAGTGCAAACTTGAAAGATAGTTTAAGACGTTGGAAAGTCGGGCATCATCATTGATTTCTCGGGCCAATGGTTCAGCGCCCCGTATCCACTCCCCCCATTCTTCATGTCGCCCAAGCGCCACAAGGGGAGATCGCATGTTAAAACGCAGGTCAATTTCTTGCTTAATCCGGGCTTTTTGCCGAGGTAGCTTTTTGATTGCCGTAAGGGCTTCTTCAAAATACCTTTGTGCCTGTTCATAAGCAGAATGGGAGTATGCCTTCAAGCCCGCCTGTTGGCAGTACCTGTAAGTGCGTTGCCAATCTTCTCCTTGCAGAAAATGGTATGCCAGCACCTCGCAGAGCTCATCCAATTTATCAGCGTGAATCTTTTCTAAGATCTTTCCGATCCTCTCGTGAAGCTCTGTTCTTCTTTCCTGAAGAAGACTATTATAGGCTACCTCTTGAGTGAGCGCATGCCTGAAAATATAGTTCGATTGGGGATAGATTCCTCTCTCATAGAGAAGCTCCGCATCTTTCAAAACCGAAAGATGAGTCAAAAGCTCATCTTTTGAAAACTCCGTTACCTTTTTTATTAAACGGTGGCTGAACTCTCTCCCCGCAACTGAACCTGTCTGAAGTAAGCGCTTTGCGCCTTCTATAAGTGAATCAACACGAGCCATGATCACATCATGGATCGTAGAAGGAATTATTGTCTCCTGAATATCTTTAGCAAGATGATATTTATTATCTCTTTTTTCAATGATTTTTTGATCTTTAAGAGCGTTTATAAGTTCCTCAATAAAGAAAGGAATCCCTTCAGTCTTTTCAAGAACCAACTGCTCGATCTGCCTATCAAACTTAACTGTGTCTAATAAATGAGACGCCATCATAAGGGTCTCGCGGGTCGAAAGGCGGTTCAGGTTGACCTGGCTGTGATACGATCTTCCACCCCAGGTGTGCACAAATTCTGGCCGGTAAGTAAATATGAGGAAAACCCGGGCACCCGAAATAGCATCCAATAGCTTCATAAGCAATTCTTCGGAGCTATTGTCGATCCAATGAAGATTCTCATAGGCCATGATCAGGGGGCGGATCTCAGAACCCTTCAGTACAATTTGCTTCAAGGCCCCTATTATTCGATCCTTTCTCTCCGCGGGGCTCAGGGGGATCTTATCGATGCCGTTATCTTTGACTGACAAGAGCTCAAGGAGATAGGGGAGGGTTGTGTCTTCATCTGCTCCCAATATTTCCAGTCCCTTTTTGATC
>JASJCE010000321.1 GCA_030066155.1 Desulfobacterales bacterium
ACCCAGTAACACGCGACCCAGTGATCCCTGCCAGCCTCCTTCATTTCCGGAAATTCCTTGCGGCAGATATCCATCGCATGCGGACATCGGGGGTGAAACCGGCAGCCCGGTGGCGGCGTTACGAGGTTGGGAACATTACCCTCGATACTTTTAAGCTCCTGCTCGACCTCGAATTTCGGCACCGCATCCAGCAGCGCCCGGGAGTAGGGATGAAACGGGTCCTCGAACAGCGTTTCAACATCAGCGACCTCACACAGGTTGCCGGCATACATGACGCCGACCCGATCGCAGGTCTCGGCAACTACCCCCAGATCATGCGTAATCAGTAAGATCGATGAAATCACTTCCTGTTTAAGGCGTGACAGGAGGTCCAGAATTTGGGCCTGAATGGTGACATCCAGATTGGATGTGGCTTCATCGGCAATCAGCAGCACCGGATTGCAGGCCAACGCGATGGCAATCACAATTCGCTGCTTCATGCCACCTGAAAGGTTATGGGGATATTGATCGACCACCCGGGCCGGATTCGGGATGCCCAGCTTTTCGATGATATCCACAGAACGACGCCTGGCCTCTTTTTTGAGCCGGCTTTGCCACAATTTTAAAAGCGGAAGCCGTTTAAGTATTCGCAACCGCAGGTCGGAAGGGTTATTGGCGGAAATGCGATAAACAGTCTGCAAAAATTTATTCAACGGATTTAGGGAATTATACCGGGTACTTTCCAGTTGCTCTAATATCCGGATACTCATTTCTTTTTGCTGGTGGAACAAATAGCTTTCGCTTACCTGCTCCCCGATACTCATGGTCGGATTAAGGGCCGAGTTGGGCTCCTGGAAAATCATCGAGATGCGATCCCCCCGCAGGCCCTGCATGTAAGACTCTGATTGCTTGAGTAGATCGATGCCTTTGTCTCTGGTCGTTTCGTCCAGATAAACAATGACTTTGCCATCTTCTATACGGCCCGGATCCTGCACGATCCGCATAATGGACCGCACCGTGACGCTTTTGCCGCATCCCGATTCGCCTACTAATCCGAATGTCGAACCGTGATCAACCACCAGACTCACCTTGTTGAGGGCCTTTACCACCCCTTCGTAGGTGTAGAAGTTGGTTACCAGATCCTGCGTTTCCAGCAACGTCGGCATTAGATGATTCCCTGGGATTGACCTTTTCTTTGCTCCCCCTCCTCCGCCGGGTTTGATCCTGGCGTTGTCGGAAGAGCGCTATGCTTGAGGAGCATTACTCTCGATAAGCGCTTCGCTCGATGCAATGTTAAAGAATAATATTTCTCTCCAATCATCAACCAGTGATTGAACAAAAACATATTTTCTCAAATTGTTGGGTTTCGCTCATTGGTACCATATCGTGTTCGATGCGTTATTTTCGTTGGGCTGAGGCACGAAACCCGACATCTAAAATCACACTCAACCCAACCTACCAAAACCTGCTCTTTCCCCTATGCTCTTTGCCCTATGCCCTATACCCGTTGCCCTCGGCCCTATGCACTATGCGCCATGCCCTATGCCCTCTGCCCTGTGCCCTCTGCTCTTTGCTCCATGCCCTATGCTCTCCGACCCCTGCATTCCAACTTCCGCATTCCGAATTCCAACTTCCACTCATCTCCTTCTGAGCTTGGGATCAAACGCATCCCGCAGCGCATCACCGATCAGATTCCAGGCCAGCACGAATAGCACGATGCAGCCGCCGGGAATCGCGATGGTGAACCAGAATTTCAGTGGTTCCCCGGGCGGGCCGACAATGTAGTTGCGCGCCAGGGCAACCATCTGCCCCCAGTCAGCGAATCCTTTGGGAGCTCCCAAACCCACAAAACTCATAAAGGATGCCGTAATAACCATGGAGCCCATGTCCATCGAAGCCATGATCAGCACCGGATAGATGGCATTCGGCAAGATGTGCCGCAGGATAATTTTAGCATCGGAGACTCCCATTGTTTTGGCGGCATGAACATAATCCTGGTCCCGCAATGTCAGGATTTCCGAACGGATAACCCGCACGTACCAGCGCCATTGCACCATCGCCAGGGCAATCATGATCTTGTCCAATCCCCGGCCGAAAGCCACCACAATCGCCATTGCCAGGACCAGCGTCGGTATGGCCCACATTACATCCGTGATACGCATCAACACTTCATCGATCACGCCCCCGAAATATCCGGCGATCGCACCGACCGTTACACCGAAAAGACCGGCAATGACAACCACAAAAAGGCCGATTTTGAATGCCGTCCGGGTTCCCCAGACAACGCCGTAAAATATGTCATACTGGCCGGAAGTCGTACCGAAAATGTTTTTCTCGCTGGGGGGCTTGGGCGTCGGCGAAAATCCTTTGTGCGGCATTAAATAGGGATTGTGGGCATATTTTGGCGGTGCGATCAACGGCGCAAAAACAGCCACTCCGGAAAAAAAAATAAGCAGCGAAAACCCGATGATCGCTGACGGATTGCGAAAAATCCGGTAGAGCGTATATTTAAATTCCCTCAGACGAGGATGGGGAGTGCTCATTTTCAAATAATATTGTTTTGGTTAATTGAGCAGTTATTCAATTAAAATCAGCCGGGACACTGCCAAAAATTGAAGATTGAAGACTGAAGACTGAAGATTTGTGGTATTCTATCATTTAAAATTTTTGGAACTGCGACATATTTGATTTCTGATTTTTTATCATTAGATCGATAGAATTCCTTAATTCGTCAATCGTCATTCGCCATTTCAGGTCAGTCTGATCCGCGGGTCGATGTACGCATACAATATATCCAATGTCAGGTTAGTGAATACAAACACCACACCCATGAACAGGCAGATAGCCATTAGCACCGGAATGTCCAGCTGCACAGCCGATTCCGCCAGCCACCAACCGATCCCGTGACGGTTGTAAACCACCTCGACGGCGATGCTGCCCTCCATGGACATGGCCATTAATTGCCCGGCTACGGTGATGACGGGCAGCATGGCGTTGCGCCGGGCATGTTTGATGTGGATCGTGCGCAAATCGGCGCCTTTGGCTCTGGCCGTTATGACATAGTCCCGGGACAGCTCCTCGATCATGCCCGAGCGCATAACCCGCATGTTCAGGGCCACCACCACGATGACGTAGGTCAAAATCGGACATATTAAATGGGCCAGGGCATCCAGGGTAATCGCCAGCTGGCCGTTGAGAATCCCGTCAATGGTGTAAAGGCCGGTGTAGCTGGTGTACTTATCCGGATTGTCGATAATGAACAGGCTTAACTGATCGCTGATGACTCCGGGTGACAGAATTTGAAAGTAGCCGTAAAACACCATCAGCAGGACCAGTGCGAACAGAAAAGTCGGCAGAGACCAGCCCACAATCGCCAGAATCCTGGTGGTATGGTCGATCCAGCGATCCCGGTGTATTCCCGAAAGGGTTCCCAGCCAGATTCCGAAGAAAAGGACGATCGGCGCGGCAAACAGGTTCATCTCCAGCGTGACGGGAAAATAATTCCAGAAAGCCTCCCAGACCGGCCGCGACGCCACAACCGACCAGCCCAGGTTGCCCTGGAAAACTTCCTTCATCCATCGAAAATACTGAATATAAAATGGATCATCGAGCCCGAACTGTTTGATGATTTTGGGGATATCCTTGGCCTGCTGCGGAGATGTCACGAATGCCGCTGCCCGCCTTTCGGGGCTGAAGGTCATCAGGATGCCAAAAAGCAGCACCGATACACCGAACAAGACGAGAATCAGCAGCAGCGCTCTGCGGGTGATAAATGCTAGCATGGGGGATGGCGGGTTACCGTAAGGAATAAGTTTAAAATGCCATATTTGGTTTTACCCTAATTGGGCGAAAACCGCTAAATAAGGCGTTATTTGTTAAAAGTTATTGGAGATCGGATGATATTCTGATTTTATTATGCTATCACCAGTCAAATATAAATTTAAATTTTGTTCCTTTTGAACCCTGAACGGTGAACCCTGGAACCCAGAACCTCTGCATTTTTGAACCCTTCAACCTCTAAACCCAGAACCTCTGAACCTCTGAACCTGTTATCGCTTTGATAGCCGCTTTATGATCTCATTGTCATCGGTGAACATGGCGTTAGGTACAAAGCCTTTGACATAATCCCGGTAGGCCCGCACGACGATCTGCTGGTACAGCGGCACGCCAATGGCATCGTCGTGCCAGATATTCTGAAGTCGATTGTAAATCTCACGACGCTTTTTGGTGTCAGCGGTGGCAATACCGGCATCGACGAGCCTATCGATTTCATTGTTTTTCAACGCCATGTAGCCGCCGTAGTAGCCGTTTGAATGCATAAACGGATAGACAAAATTATGGGGATCGGCATAATCGGCTCCCCAGCCGCTGAGAAACAGCGGGTACTGAAAACTGCGAATCTGGACGATATAGTCCTTCCACTCGACATTGCGGACGTCGATCCGGAATTTCGGATTCAGGGACATGATATTCTCAGCCAGCATGTGGGCGGCAGCCTCGCGCATTTCATTGCCGGTGTTATGCGTAATAATCATCTGGAATCCCTTTTTCCAGACCTGTCCGCCGAAAGCTTTTTTCAGATATTCGGCCGATTTCTTCAGATCAAATTCATACACCGGCACGTCGACGTGATAGGGCAGACCTTCGACGTTGGGGCTGGTGGGCATTACCACCAGTCCATTGAAGACATCCTGTTTGTAAGTTTCGCGGTCGAAAGCGTGCAAAAATGCCTTGCGGATGTTGACATCGGCGAAAAAATCCGGTGGAATTCCTTTTCCGTCGAGCTTGCCGCTGCCGATATTCGGATTTCCGGTCGGATTGATGGCGCGACAGAACATGGCGGCCGTGTACCCCAATTGGGGAACTTCGTATATTTTCAGTCCCTTCATGGCCTTGACTTCCGGGACATAGGGCGTGTCCACAACCACGCGGTCCGCATCACCGTTTTGCAGCATCAGTTTACGGGTGCTCCATTCTTTGACATATTTGACGATGCCGGTTTTGATCTTGGGTTTGCCGCCCCAATAGCCATCGAAGCGTTGAAAAACGAATTGCTTGGCCGGCTCCCAGCTTTTAAGCCGATACGGCCCGGTGCCGTTTTCGATTTTTTGCAGGGGCTCATGCCCGGGTGCCGGGTTGTTGTACTTAGCGGCATTGGCGATATTCCCGTCCCAGCAGCCATTGGATATGGCCCAATCCTTGTCCAGGATTGAAGCGGCCGTGTAGCACAGGATGCTCATCAGCGGCGGATAGGGCTTGGGCAGATGCAAAACGACCTTGTCTCCGCGGATCTCGACCGATTTATCGATGGCGCCAAAAACCCCGGGTTTGATTTTCCCGTCGCTGTCGCGGGTCGCTCCGCTGCCGGTCAGCGCCTCGAGCAGCATCCACATGGGACCACCGTCCTGATCGACAATCATGTTGCGTTTCAGGGAGTAAGCGACATCTTCAGCGGTCAATTCGCCGCCTGCATGAAATTTTACCCCTTTGCGAATGGTGAATGTGTAAGTTTTGCCATCGGCGGATATACCGCCATTGGCGACCGATGGGACTTCCGCCGCCAACAGGGGAATGTAAGTTTCAGTGGAAGATCCGTCGAAGAATATCAGCGTTTCATACATGTTCCAGATCCGCATCGAACCGGCAACATCGTACGAAGTGGCCGGATCGATGGTCTGGACAGTGCGGTAGTCGGCCAGCACAAATGTGTCCGGATTTTTAACTTGTGCCCCCGAATTCGCGGCCACGAAAATCACCAGCAAGCTTCCAAATAGCCAAATAAATTTTCTCATATCTCCCTCCCTTCTGTTGTTGGATAGAAATTATAGACTCCAGGTAAGTTCAAGAATCGATTAAAATGCAGGCAAAATGGTTCCGTATTTTCAAAGGGTACTTTTAGATATTACGTGGCGGTTGATTGACAGCCAATATAAATGGAAAAGGTTTTTTAGATATATCAGGATGTGCTGCTTAAGATCTCCATTAACAGGATTTTAGATCAGAGGTCAAGAAGATTAGAAGTGAGGAGCCCGACATCACGGTTGAATAATGGACTCGCTCCGGGTCATCTATTTTACAAAAGTGACAACATACCGCAATTTTATCTTATTTTCTTGCCAGAAGAACAAACTATCGCAAATTTACCTTGCAGTATCCGGGTTTGACTGGTTAAATAAACTTTAATGTAAACTCCTTATAGGGATGCAAAAGAGGAGGATATCACAATGACACTCTATCGCACCGTTTCCCCGGCGGAAGCCACCGGCAAAGTTAAAGAAGTTTACGAAGATATTATGGCGACTAAGGAAATCGATTTTGTTCCCAATTTCTGGCAGGCGCTGTCCAACAATCCCGATCACCTAGAAGCGACCTGGCACAAATTAAAAACCGCCATGAAGCCGGGCAAACTCGATCTGCTCACCAAGGAAATCATTGCACTGGCGGTGTCGATCACCAATAACTGCAACTACTGAATTAACTCCCACAGTGCCGCCGTGAAGCGGCTGGGATTGGACAACGAGGCTGTGGCGGAGTTGATCGCCGTCGTGGATGTGTTTAACGGTACCAACAGTCTGGCTAATGCGTATCAGGTGGAGCCGGACGTCATTCCGGATCCAGATTAGAAGCCTGTAATCCAGCGGGCAAAAACGGGATCCACGACACGCCAAAGACCGTCGAAGTTCTCGATTAAATCAAGATCTTCGAGTTTCTTGCGGGCATACTGGATGCCGCCGATTGAAAGTCGATATGCCTGCATGTACTCCGTTGACATTATTTTGGATGTTGGACGGTTTGCCAGGGCTTTCAACAATGCCATCTGGGAACTGGTCAAATCCTGTACGATTCCTTCATAGCCATAGCGTTCCGAGGCGAGCAGTTTTTCAAACGCATATTCGATGTCTTTTGCTTTAATCAACGGTCCCGAAACTTCGAAAACGTGATAGGCCAGCGCCTGGACGTAATAGGGGTATCGGGCAGTCATTTCCGCAATCTTTTCGGCCAATTGCGTTGAGCATCGCTTGCCTCCTTTTTTGAATTGATTCTGTAAAAAATTTGTCAATTCTCTGGACGGCAGGGCGTTCATCGAAAACATGATGGCACTCTGGTAAAAAGGTCTGCTTTTATTGTTGAATATATCCAACAGAATTCGGCGCCGGCTGCCAACGAAAAAATACGATGCATCATGTTCCTGGATATGATTTCGTAGAACCCCTTCGATTGGCGAACCTTTTAAATCTGTAATTTCTTGAAATTCATCAAACACAATATGCACACCGGCAAAACTAGTCTGTTTTCGGATGAATTCGCCAAATTCTTCCAATATGTTGTCAAGGACCTCGATACCGGATATATTGGCCGAAACCGGTTCGACGGAGAGAACGACCCCTTTATCAGCCGATGGCTTAAAAACCGGTCGAAAAGTTTTCAAGGTCTTCAAATATCGTGCGCCTTTTTTTAAAAGCGATTCGTGCTGATGCAAGACGTTATAAATGCTTCTTGCCATCCGGTGGGCAACGTCATTTTCCGAGGTAATCATGAAAAAGTCGTTGTAAATTGTCAGATATTTTTCCCGCATCAGATTTCGCTGCAATTTTTTGATCAGAGACGTCTTGCCGTATCTGCGCGGCGAAAACACGACAACGTTGGCTTTATTACGGGCATGGGAAGATAGCTCATTGAGTTCTGTTTTTCGATTGCAGAAGGCTGCGCGCGGTGGAATCACACCGAGAGTGAAGGGATTCGGCATGGCTCATCCTTTCATCAATATCAATTATTGAAAATAAATAATTGATATTGGTGAAATTGTCAACCACTTAAATCAGGATCCGATTAAAGGAGGAAAAAGATGAAATATCTCAACCTTTACGAAGAAAACGACTTTTCGGAAAAGGCGTTTAAAAAGTTGCTGGTGCACGATTCGCCGTATTTCAAAATCATCAACTTTAATTTCAAAGCCGGACAGGAATTGCCGGTGCACAGCCATGATATCGAAGGACAGCTGAGTTTGGTTGTCATGGAAGGCGAAGGAGAATTTTTGGGAAAAGATGACGCTGCCATGCCGGCCAAAGCCGGTGACGTGCTGATAAGTGACATTGCCGAGCCGCACGGTTTGCGGGCCAAGACAGATCTAAGACTGTTGGTCACTATTGCCCCCCCGATTTAGTATCGGGTAGCAATGGCTGTTTTGCAGAAAAATGGCTGGAGCCTGAAGGTACAAACCGGGCATGACATTGGCCTGAATCGGATAGGATTCAAACTGTGCGGCCTTGATGCAAAATCAGGCGTCTTTCTCGACGATCGGAATCAACAGCTTTTGGGAAGGCATTAGCGCACCGAAGTCGACATCCGCGTTGTAGCGTTTAATCAGCCACAGCGGCACTTCAAATTCCCGGCGTGACAGGGTCCAGATGTTGTCGCCCTTTTTTATGGAATAGGTGCGAACACTATCCACCCGGTAAATCGCAAAAAAATCTTCGGCTAATTCCTGATGAAATTCAAATCGTTTTTCTTCGAATTCTTCCTTGGTGACCCGCCTTAACGGTATTTTTATACGCTGGTTGAGATGCAGCGGACGGCCGTAGCGAAAACCATTCAGCCGCCTGATTTCGCTTGCCGCAACATTCAGCCACTCGGCATAGTGCCCCAGCGTTTCTTCCGCCTCGACCTGAATGAAACCAATGCGTATCCCCCCCTGCTGCGCTGTACGATTCACGGCAAAATGACCCTGTATTATTTGCGGATGAGATAACAGCGCTCTGTTGGCCGGCTCAGCCGGTCCGGCATCGGGCGGTGACGATGAGGCGGGTTCTGGCCGATGTTGAGATAATTCCCCTGCGCCGGTATTTGTGGCTTCCATGTCGAATTTTTGGGGTTGCCAGTCAGTTGCATAGGTTCGGTGAGCAAGCACAAAGTCCGCCATTTGATTGGCCTGGGGCCGACGGATTGCCGGCTCCGCCCCCGGTTCCGCATCGGCCGCTTTGGCCGCCGCAAATTGTGGACTGCTATCGACAGCCGGCATGGGTGCGGCCGCGGATTTGACCGTTGTTTCGTTTTCCGGGTAACGGCGGGTGATCTTCTCTACTCTTACCACTACCGGGGTTGGGTTGTTTTTTGCCAGGACCGGCCGGCTGATTTTTTTCGGCCGTTTCGCGACAACGATGGATTTCTCCTCCGGCAGCGGAATTCTTAATTTTTGATTTACATAAATGGT
>JASJCE010000322.1 GCA_030066155.1 Desulfobacterales bacterium
GCCTACCTGTCACCGCGAACCAAAGCCGTGCTGGAATCGGCATTTGCAGAAGCAACGAAAATGAAAGATGAATACGTCAGCATCGAGCATATCTTCCTGGCGATTGCCGACGAACGTCAGGACCCGGCGGCCGGCATATTGGCCCGTGCCGGTGTAACACGGGACTCGATTCTGAAAGTGCTTCTGGAAATCCGCGGGAACCAACGCATCACCGATCCGAATCCCGAGGAAAAATACCAGGCCCTGGAACGCTTCGGTCGCGATCTGACAGACCTGGCCCGGCTGGGGAAACTGGATCCGGTAATCGGCCGGGATGACGAAATCCGACGGATTGTACAGGTCCTTTCCCGGCGGACCAAAAACAATCCGGTCCTAATCGGAGAGCCGGGCGTTGGCAAAACCGCCATCATTGAAGGCTTGGCCGGACGGATCGTGGCCGGCGATGTTTCCGAAACCCTCAAAAACCGGCGCCTTGTGGCTCTCGACATGGGCGCCCTGATTGCGGGCGCCAAATACCGGGGTGAATTTGAGGATCGCCTCAAGGCAGTTCTCAAAGAAGTCGAAAGTGCTGATGGCGAAATCATTCTGTTCATTGATGAGCTGCATACAGTTGTGGGGGCCGGTGCCGCTGAGGGAGCCGTAGATGCCTCAAACATGCTTAAACCAGCCCTGGCCAGGGGGACGTTGCGGTGTGTGGGAGCAACCACGTTAAACGAGTATCGGAAGTATATCGAGAAAGATGCCGCTCTCGAGCGACGGTTTCAACCGGTTCTGGTTAAGGAACCCACTGTGGAAGATACGATCTCAATCCTGCGGGGCTTGAAGGAAAAATATGAGGTCCATCATGGCGTCAGAATCAAGGATTCTGCCATTGTCGCGGCCGCAACCCTGTCCAACCGTTATATTGCCGACCGGTTTTTGCCGGATAAAGCCATCGATCTGATCGACGAATGTGCGTCAAAACTGCGAATTGAAATTGACAGCATGCCGGCCGAAATCGACGAAATTCAACGTAAAATTACCCAAGCTGAGATTGAACGCCAGGCACTGAAAAAAGAATCTGATCCCGATTCCACCACGCGCTATGAGCGTCTGGAAGCCGATCTGGCCGATTTGAATGACGAATTGAAGGCCATGAAGGGCCACTGGCAAAATGAAAAAGACACCATCCAGAGCATTCGCAAGATCAAGGAAGAGCAGGAGCAGCTAAATCAGGACGCTCAGCTGGCAGAACGCGAGGGTGATCTTGCCAGAGTTGCCGAAATCCGCTACGGCAAAGCAGCAGAACTTCAAAAGCAACTTGAAGCAGCCAATTTAAAGCTCTCCGATTTGCAGGCCGACAGCAAAATGCTCAAAGAGGAGGTGGATGATGAGGATGTGGCCGAGGTTGTCTCCCGCTGGACAGGGATTCCGGTCAGTAAAATGCTCGAAGGCGAACGGGAAAAACTGGTGCAGATGGAAGAACGGCTTCACCAGCGGGTGATCGGTCAGCAGGAAGCCGTTACAGCGGTCTCAAACGCTGTGCGGCGCGCACGCTCCGGACTGCAGGATCCCAACCGACCGATCGGATCATTCATCTTCATGGGGCCGACCGGTGTCGGCAAGACCGAGCTGGCCAAAGCGCTCGCCGCGTTTTTGTTTGACAGTGAACAGGCCATGATTCGGGTCGACATGTCTGAATTTATGGAGAAGCACGCCGTCGCCCGCCTTATCGGAGCACCGCCCGGTTATGTCGGATACGAGGAGGGCGGTTATCTGACCGAAGCTGTGCGCAGACGCCCCTATTCCGTGGTCCTTTTTGATGAAATTGAAAAAGCCCATCCGGAAGTTTTTAATGTAATGCTTCAGATACTGGATGACGGCCGGATGACCGACGGACAGGGCCGTACGGTGGATTTTAAAAACACCCTGGTGATTATGACCTCGAATATCGGCAGCCAATGGATTCAGGAACTGGCGGCCACCGATCGCAAAGAAATGGAGAAACGGGTTTCAGAAGCGTTGCGTGGACGATTCAAACCCGAGTTTCTAAACCGCATCGATGAAACCATCATCTTTCAGAATCTGACGCCGGAGCAGCTCAAAAAGATTGTTGAAATTCAGATCGGCAAATTGCAGGATCGTCTGGCGGACCGAAATATCGAGCTGAAGCTGTCCGATGTTGCATTGAAATTCATCGCGACCACGGGTTATGATCCAGTATACGGTGCCCGGCCACTCAAGCGTGTAATTCAACAGTATATTCAAAATCCGCTGTCCCTGGAAATTCTTAAGGGAAATATTTCGGATGGCGCCAAGGTCGCCGCCGAAATTGAGGGAGAGCGAATCCGATTAAACGCAATTTGAGTTGATTATTGCAGCTAAAAGCCCGGTTCACCGCGAACCGGGTTTTTTGGGGTTGTAATATGTGAGAACTCATCGTAAGATTCCCGGCATCAAAACGGGGATTCGCTTTTATGACACTCTCAAATTCTGAAAAACTGCGCCGCTTTTATGATCAGTTTTCAGGCAATGATCATATTCTCGTTGTCATTAATGCCGATCCGGATGCCATTGCCAGCGCCATGGCCGTCAGCCGATTGCTGTGGCGCAGGGTTACCAGCGTCACGATTTCCCACGTCAACATGATCAACCGGCCGGACAATCTGACGATGTTAAAACTACTGGGGGTCAGCCTGGTTCCGCACACCGATATTGATCTTTCCCAGTACGGCAAGGTTGTCATTGTGGATTCCCAGCCCGATCACAATGAATTCATGAACAAGCTCGAACCCGATATCATTATCGACCATCATCCGGATAGTGGTGTCAAGGCTCCCTATTTGGACATCCGCCCCAATTACGGGGCTACGGCATCAATCATGACGGAATACCTGCGGGCAGCCAGAATAAAACCGTCGGTCAAACTCGCGACTGGGCTATTTTACGCAATAAAAACAGATACGAATGCCTTCAAAGGCCAGACGGTGATTGAGGATGTGCGCGCATTTCAGTATCTGTTTCGCCATGTTAACATTCACCTGGCACGCAAAATCGAGCAGGCCGATCTGAGACTGAATTTTTTAAAGTACTTCAAAATCGCCCTGCAAAATATGCGCTTGCGGAAAGGTCGGGTTTTTGTTCACCTGGGGCCGGTCGTCTCTCCCGATGTGCTTGTTATCATTGCCGATTTTTTTATGAGAATCGTCTCCGTGACCTGGAGCATCGTATCCGGAACCTGTGACAAGAAATTAGTCGTTATTTTCAGAAATGACGGCATTCGAAAAAATGCCGGAAACGTCGCAAAGGAAAGCATCGGTCAATTCGGTTCGGCCGGCGGCCACAAAAACATGGCCCGGGCTGAAATTGCCCTGTCGGACCTTGCGGATCAGGTCGATGTGCGCGATGAAAAAAAGTTTCTGCGATGGCTGATCTACCGGGTACAGAAGCGAGCCGGCAAGAAGTAAGTCGCGCAGCGATATTGAATTTGATCGGATCGGCCCTATATTAACCCTTATAACAACCCAAAATAACCAGCAATTGTTATTGGTTATTAGTTATTTGAGCAAGGCTGTCCATCGGCCATCATTGGTTTCCGTTAGCCAATAACAAATGACTAATAACTTTTCGTTTTTTGTAGCACCTCAATTTTAAAAGCACCAGGCTCATGAAAAATAAAAAACACGGCATAACGGTCACTATCCTGGGCTCCGGTACCTGTGTGCCGTCTCTGAAGCGAAGCTCTTGCGCCGTTCTAATGCAGGTCGGGCGCGAACGCCTGCTGTTTGACTCGGGCCCGGGGACCATGCGCAGACTCCTGGAGGCTGAAACCGACATTTTCGAACTTGACTATGTGATGTACAGTCATTTTCACCCGGACCATTCGGCCGAATTGGTGCCGCTGATTTTCGCCACGAAATATCCGGATAGCAGTCGCCGGCAATCGCCCCTGAAGGTCGTTGGCGGAAAAGGTCTGCGGAATTTTTTTGCAGGATTGAAATCTGTTTATGGAAACTGGATCGAGCTGGCTGACGGAAAGCTTGAACTTTTGGAATTGGACAACCGCTCCAGCGACTCACACGAATTCAGTACCTTTACGGTCCACTCCACACCGGTCGTTCATAATCCGGAAAGCATTGCCTACCGCATTACGAGCCATGGCGGCAGTTCGGTGGTTTATTCCGGCGATACGGACTACAGCGAAAATCTGATCGAACTGGCCACCGACGCTGACCTGTTGATCTCTGAATGCGCAGTGCCGGACCACAAGGCCGTAAAAGGCCACCTGACGCCCTCCAAAGCCGGCGATATCGCCAGCCGGGCCCGCGTTCGTAAACTGGTTCTCACTCATTTTTATCCGGATTGCGAAAATGTCGACATCGAGCAGGAATGCCGCAGGACATACGACGGCCCGCTGGTTATGGCCGAAGACCTGATGCGAATCGAAGTTATTCGTTAATCGTTATTTGTTATTCGGGTTGGAGGGCCAAAAAAGACCAAATACGGCTGAAGAACATTAAACTGGAATCAGGCCCCTGATTACAAAAATTTGAATGTTTTTAGCTTTCAAACTGATTGAATGACTGATGTCTTCTCATGAATACACAAAAAGCGGATATCATACAGCCAGCAGCGAATAACGAATAACCAATAACAAATAACGATTATGCGCTACTACCCCGTACATTTAGATATAAAGAATAGAAACTGCCTTGTAGTTGGCGGCGGCGGTGTCGGAACCCGCAAAGTCGAAAACCTGCTGAAATGCGATGCGAGGGTGACGGTTGTCAGTCCGAAAATCTCATCCAAACTGCAAGATCTGTCAAAATCGGAGCCGCTGACACTTAAACGCCGACCCTACCGCTCTTCAGATCTCGCAGGAATGTTTCTCGTGATTGGCGCCACCAATGATGAAAACCTGAATCGGCAGATCAGTCGGGATGCCGAGGCTCGCAACACCCTGTGCAACATCGCCGATCGTCCCGAAGTATGCAACTTCATTCTGCCTTCCATTGTTCGGCGCGATGATTTGGTCATTACCATTTCGACATCCGGCAGAAGCCCGGCCCTCGCCAAAAAATTGAGAAAAACGCTGGAACGGCAGTTTGGCTCGGAATACGCCGATTTACTGCGGCTGATGGGTGCGATTCGGATTAAACTTTTGAGCGAAGCCCATGAGCCGGAAGCCCACAAGCCGCTCTTCGAGCAATTGATTAACAGCGATCTGATCGACCTGATTCGCGACGCAAAAACAGAAGAAATCAATAGCCTGTTGTCGAGGGTTTTAGGGGATGGATATCGGTTCGAGGATTTATTGCCGAATGACTCCCCCCAAGAATAATCTGATCAAGATTTTACACCGGAAATGAAGGTCGATATAGCCGCAAAAAGGCGCAAAAAGCGCAAAAAAACTTCGCACTTAAGAAATTCAAGTGTTATTTTCAAGGCGGATTAATTAATGGAATTTTTACTCATCCTGACCATTATTTGCTACATGATGAGCAGCGCTGCATACGGCGCCTATTTATTCCTTCAGAAAAACTATTTGCAGCGCAGTGGATATCTCTTCCTGAGCATGGGATTCATATGGCATACGGCCCATATCATTTACCGCATATATGATAGCGGTCATATGCCGGTCGGCAATCTGCCGGATACCTTGTCCCTCGCAGGATGGGCAATTGCCGGGCTGTTTCTGATCGTTTTTGTAAAATTCCAACTGAAAGTCCTGGGAACCATAGCGGCTCCCCTGGTAACCCTAATAATGATGTTTGTATCTCAATTACCCGGTGAAACGAGCCAGGCAACCAATCTGTTTAAAAACTTCTGGCTCATTTCTCACGTTATTGCCATCTTCATTGGTGAGGCCGGGTTTGCACTGGCATGCGGCCTGGGTCTGTTTTACCTTATTCAGGAAAATGCGATCAAATCCAAAAGGCGACGATTTTTTTTCAAACGGCTGCCATCGCTGGATCTCCTTGATGCTGCCGGTTATGCCTGTATCGTGGTCGGATTCACCATGTTAACCCTGGGGCTGATTACGGGTTTTGTGTACGCCAAATCAGTCTGGGGCCGATTCTGGAGCTGGGATCCCAAAGAGGTCTGGTCCGGCATCACCTGGCTGTTTTATGCCGCACTGCTCCACGAGCGGCTAACCGTCGGATGGCGTGGGCGACGCTCGGCCATCATGGCTATCATCGGGTTTGGTGTCATTCTATTCACTTTCCTCGGTGTCAATTTTCTCCTGGAGGGACATCACCGGGAATTTACCAAATTCTAAAAGAATAGGTGAATATTCATTAGTCAATTTTTACCCGTATGCTAAATTTCAACCAATCCAAAGCGCCCGGGCAATTAAAGGTCGCTATGCCTGAAATTGTACTGCTAGGAATAAATCATAAAACCGCTCCTGTAGAACTGCGGGAGTGCATCGCCTTTTCCGATGACGAATCGATAAACGCGCTTCAAACACTGCGGCGGCAGCAAAATATTAAAGAAGTCCTTTTATTTTCGACCTGCAACCGGGTCGAGCTATTGTTTGTAACCGACGACAAGGCCCGCACCATACCGTCCACCAAGGAATTTATTGCCGACTTCAATAAAATTCCCCTCGAAGACTTTGAAGACGCCCTCTATATCCACGAGGGCGACGAGGCGGTGCGCCATGTCTTTCGGGTTGCTGCCAGCCTGGACTCCATGGTGCTCGGCGAACCCCAGATACTCGGTCAGATGAAAGCAGCTTACCGAACCGCCACCGAGGTAAAATCATCCGGGGTAATTTTGAATCGGCTATTGCACCGAACGTTTTTCGTGGCCAAACGCATTCGCACCGAAACCGGCATTGGCGATCGGGCGGTATCCATCAGCTATGCCGCCGTGGAGTTGGGACGTAAAATATTTGGAGAATTAGCCGGAAAAACGGTTCTGTTGGTCGGTGCCGGTGAAATGGCGGAGTTGGCTGTCGAACACCTGATCCGCAATAACGCAACGGATATCTATGTCGCCAACCGCACCTTTGAAACCGGTGTCCAGCTGGCGAAAACCTTCAAGGGCACGGCCATCCGGTTTGAGGAGATTACCGGTGCTCTGGAATATGCAGATATTATTATCAGCTCAACCGGCTCTCCTGAGTATGTTATCACCCGTGACCAGGTAAAAGGCGTTATCCGTAAGCGCCGCAATCGTCCATTTTTCTTCATCGATATCGCTGTTCCCCGGGATATCGATCCCCGGGTCAACCGGCTAACCAATTCGTATGTCTATGATATTGACGATCTTCAGGGCGTCGTTGACGACAACATCGAGGATCGTCAGCACGAAGCCATCAAAGGCGAACGCATTGTCGATGAGGCGGTTATCAATTTCAGACAGTGGTATGATAGTCTCGAGGCCGTTCCAACCATTGTTGCCCTCAGAAAGAAAATGGAATCCATTGCCGCTGCCGAAATTCGAAAAACGCTGCAATCACAAAAAATACCGGATGACAGCGCTCCCCTGATCAAAAAAATGGCCGGCTCTCTGATCAACAAAATTCTGCACGACCCGACCGTTTTCCTGAAAAAGGATGGAATGGTGGGAGATAAGGCGCTTTATATCGACGCTGTCAGAAGGTTGTTTAAACTGGATGAGTAGGCCGAATATTTTTTTCATGGTGATTACCATTTATTTGTGTCGACGTCTGAAAGCGATCATCAACACCTAAAATTGTGATGGAGATGAAATAATGAAAAAAATAGCATTTTTGTTCCCGGGACAGGGGTCACAGAGCGTGGGAATGGGTGAAGAATTCTATCGAGAATACGACATGGTACGAGAGATATTTGATATGGCGGAGGAACTTACCCGAATTAATATCTCCAAACTTTGCTTCAAAGGACCGATGGAAGATCTGACCATGACGGTAAACCTTCAGCCGGCGGTAACTGCGGTCAACATTGCCTGCCTGGCGGTCATCGAAAAGGAAAACATTGCCTGTGATTACAGTGCCGGCCACAGTCTCGGCGAATATGGAGCGCTTTGCACGGCATCGGTTATCTCCAGAGAAGACACGATCCGGCTGGTTTACCGTCGGGGCGAATTGATGCACCGTGAAGCCGGCAAGCAAAAGGGTGCAATGCATGCCATTGTCGGCCTGCCGATCGAAGCGGTTTCCGGATTGGTTGCCGAAGCTCAACAGGATGGCATCGTATCGGTGGCCAATCACAATATGGAAACGCAAATTGTCATTACCGGTGCCCCTGAGGCAGTTGAACAGGTTTCAACGGCAGCGGTTGCGAAAGGGGCAAAATCCATTCCGCTAAAAGTCAGTGGCGCCTGGCACAGCGAGTTGATAAAGGGTGCCGAAGCGGAATTTAAAAGCTATCTTGACTCCGTGACATTTGAAACACCCCAAAAAAATACGCTGTTTAATGTTACCGCGGAACCGGAAAAAGATCCGGCAGCAATAAGAGAGCTGATGGCCCGCCAGCTCTGCAGCCCCGTTCGCTGGTACGATATAATGAATAAATTAATACAGGAAGAGGTTGAGGTCTTTGTCGAAGTGGGTCCGGGCCGGGTTCTTGCCGGACTGCTTAAAAAGACACTGCCCAGGGAGTATCCCGGCTCGATCCACAATGTTTCCAACATGAAACAGCTTGAAAAATTTTTAAAAGCATTTTAAAATTTTTTTTATTTACAAGATTATACACCTGTGTTAGGTAATTAAGCTTTTAAAAATCAACTCAATATAATTTCATAGGTCCGGTTATGAAAAAAAAAGACAAAGAATACTTCAAAACCTATCTCACCGAACGTCTGGAAGAGCTATTGAGTCAGGCTGATAACACGGTATCGGGCATGACGGAGACCAAAGAAAATTTTCCGGATCCGACGGATCGGGCGGCTCTTGAAGCGGATCGTAATTTTATGCTGCGCATCCGTGACCGCGAAGCCAAGCTGATCAAAAAAATCAAGTCGGCTTTGGAACGAATTGAAAACGATACTTTCGGGGTTTGTGAATCCTGCGGCGAGGATATCTCCCTCAAGCGTCTGAAAGCCAGACCCGTGACCACGCAATGTATTGATTGTAAGTCCAAAGAGGAGGCTTTAGAGAAAGCCCTTGGATTATAGCAAGCATCCCGGAATCGATCTCCATATTCATACAACAGCATCCGATGGCACCCACACTCCTCAGGAGATAATTTCCCAGGCT
>JASJCE010000323.1 GCA_030066155.1 Desulfobacterales bacterium
AACGCCTACGCCTCGGAGAGCGAAACCACACTTCGACATTCTGCGGTTCGATATTCGATATTCTGCGGTTCTGCGGTTCGCTTTTTATTGAAGTTTCTCACGAGCGCCGCCTCCAGTAAAAAAAAAGACAGTCCCGCGGATTAGCTCATTTAACTTGAATCCTTGTGGGCCATACCCAGGGCAATCGATACGCGATCTTCCTCCAAATTGCGAAGGTAATTTCGAATCTTCTCTTTGGCATTGTCTCCCATGAGAATATGAATACCTATCGGGGGCTGACCTTTGGCTTCGATCCGGGCCAGTGCCTTTTGAAAGAATTCAATCGACTCCGGCCCCTTTGGCAGCCATTGATCAATTTTCATTCCGGCCTGCTCCATAGTTTTGCGTGCACTACTTTCTGTTGCCAGAGCACTGATAGACTCGTCTTCAGCCCAGGGGGTCGGATAAAGCGGTGCATCTCCCGCGCCACGAAAGACATCATGGAACAATAAACGACCGTCCGGCTTCAAAACCCGCGCGATCTCGCCGTAAAAGCGATGCTTGACGGCAATATTCATCTGCACATGATCTGTCCAGACAAGATCGAATCTTTCATCTGTATAGGGAATTTCGAGTGCACTGCCGTGGCGCAGCTCCACCCGGTGGCTCAGGCCGACATATTCAGTCAGTTTTTTCCCGATGGAAATATACTCCTCGGTCAGGTCAATACCAGCAACCCGGCACTTGAATTTGTCCGCCAGATAACGAACGGTGCCACCCAGGCCGCATCCGACGTCAAGGACCAAATCCGAAGCGGATATGTTTGTCAGGCCTGCGAGCTCGCGGGTTGCCATACGGCCCCGGGTGTGAAATCCGTCCACAGGAGCCAAATCGTCAATGGTAAGTGAGCTGATATCCAGATCTGCCAGTTTGAGCCCGGCTTCAATTTTTTCCATGATTCCGCCGGAGCCATAATGATTTTCAACAATAGCTTCAAGTTTTACCTGTTCTTTCCTCATTAGCGCCTCATATCGATTCAGCCAAATTAGACCTCATCCGGTCGAAGTGTAATTTTGACGAAGCAGATGATACTTCTTCATTTTGTAATGCAACAACTGGCGCGATATGTTCAACTGGCGCGCCGCTTGCGATACATTGCCCGCCGATTCCATCAATGCCATGTTGATCAATTCCTGCTCCCGGATTTTTTGCAGCCCCAGCAGACCATTGAATTTACCATTCAATTCCGGCGCGGCAGATACCTTTCCGGGTCGACTTTCCCCCATCTCGACCGCCGGGATTTCGACTTCGGCTTCGCCGGTTTCTGAAATATTCGTCGCGGCGTCAGCGAGAATGGTGAGCTCAGGCGTTAAAAAATGCCGGGGCAGATGGTGCATGCGGATGATGTCATCATTCTCGATGACGTTAAGCGTACCCTCGATCAAATGCTCCAGTTCGCGGGCATTTCCAGGCCATTGATAGCTTCGAAATATGTCCAAAACATTATCGGAAACACCAATAACATTTTTGCCGAGCACGATATTGTATTTGTAGGTAAAATGACGCGTAAGATTTTCAACCCCTTTTTTTAGATCTCTCAGTGGCGGAATGGGGATGAAAACAACTGCCAGCCGATAAAATAGATCCATGCGTATTTGTCCGTCCTGCATGGCTCGCTGGGGATCATTGCTTACGGAGCTGATGATTTTCACATCGATTTTAATGTCCGTTGATCCCCCAACCCTTCTGATTTTGCGGTCCTGCAGGAAGCGCAGCAGCTTGGTCTGCAAATTGAGCGGCATGGAATCGACTTCGTCCAAAAACAGGGTGCCGCCCTGAGCCTGCTCAAAAATACCGGGTTTGTTGACGGCGCCCGTAAAGGCCCCTTTGGATGTCCCGAAAAGGAGCCCTTCCAGCAGGTTTTCCGGAATTGCCGCACAGTTGATGCCGATGAAGCGATTCGCCTGCCGGGGACCATGATTGTGAATGGACTGGGCGAACATCTCTTTGCCAGTTCCGGTTTCACCATAGAGCATGACCGGCGAAGGCGATTCGGCCGTCAGCCGGGCCATCTTGACGGACTGCAGAAAATTCTCGTCTTCCCCGATGATGTCGGTAAACGTGAATCGGGTCCCGTTGCCGTAGCCATGGCTCTCATACGGGCTGTAGACCGGTGCGGCGGAGATTTCTTTGTCCAGGAGGTTGTAGTCCTTAATAAAGCAAATTGCCCCCGTCACCTGGTCATCCTGCTTAAGCGGAAAAACACTGTTGACCGTATTAACGAGCTTCCCCTGACAGGTCCGGTAAAAAAACAGTTCACCCCGGATCGGCCGACCGACCTGCATACAGCGTAAAATCATACTGCTGCTGTGATCCAGATTGTAGACTTCCGGCACGGTTTTGCCGATGACATCAGCCGGATTTAAATCGTCGATCTGGGACTGGGTCTGATTGTAAAACACGATGCGGCCGGACTGATCCGCGATGACCACGCCTTCATCAAAGTCAGACAGCACGGAAATAAAATCGATTTTGGCTAAATTCAATAGCTGATCCAGTTCACTGTCCATTGCAATAGCTCCTATAAATAAATTCAATCAAACCAGCATTAAAGTTTAACGCGCAATATTTGCTTCCAAGGGAATGATACTGGATTCTGGATACTCGATACTCGATAACCTGAATGACAATTTCGGTGGCGTCGAAATATATCGAGCATCCAGCAACCAGTATCGAGCATCAGCCCGTAACAGAACGGTTTTCCTTAGGACCCTTTTTGTTTGATGTCATTTTTGATGCAACTATGGAGCATATTTTCGTTGCTTTGCGTTTTTTTGGGACGGTCACAACATTAAATCAATGGATTCACAATGTCAAATTTTTTTTCAATATGCAAAATTTTTTTCATTTATTGTGGCATATCGTAAAATTAATTTGACTGATTTAGCCGGTTGCGCCGTATAACATGCGATCAGAGGCGATATCTTAACAGATCGGGCAAATTCTAATTTACATTTATTTAAATTATTACAATAGCTTAGCAGAATTAGCGGCCAGGTAGGGTGAACGATTGGTTACTAATGAAGTAAATGGCATAGGGTGTGCAAAACGGCAGGCGACGTCAAAAATGATGGCCGAATCACTCGGCTTTATAAACCCTTCGAACCAAAAACAAATCGATGCAAACTGACGAAATGATATACAATCCAAGGAGGAACGAAAGATGGCGATAAAGGACATTTATGAAGGCGTGCTGGCGTTTCAGGTGGATAAAGTAAAAGAATTGACGCGGACGGAGTTGGAAGCCGGAACCGACATCCAGACCATCTTGAACGATGGATTGATCGGGGCGATGGACGAAGTCGGGCAGAAATTCAGCGAAGGCTCTCTATTTGTCCCGGAAATGCTGATGGCTGCCCAGGCTATGAAAGCCGGTCTGGAAATCTTGAAACCGCATCTGACGGAAGAGGTCAGCCATTCCAAGGGAACGGTTGTTATCGGCACTGTCAAAGGTGACCTGCATGATATCGGCAAAAACCTGGTCGCCATGATGATGGAGGGGGCGGGCCTCTCGGTCGTGGATTTAGGGGTCGACGTGGATGCCGAAAAATTTGTTGAAGCCGCCAAAGAAAACAACGCTCATGTGGTCGCCCTCTCCGCTCTTCTAACGACGACCATGCCGGCCATGGACACCACGATCAAAGCCATAAAAGAGGCCGGTTTGGACACCAAATCCATTGTCGGCGGGGCTCCGGTAACCGAAGCGTTTGCCAACCAGATCGGTGCTGACGGGCACAGCGACGACGCCCCGGGTGCAGTGGAGCTGGTGAGGAGGTTGGTGGGAGCGTAACAGTTACCTCGGCCTATGCTCTGGTTAAGCGTTAATAAAAATTTGTCTTGAAGCAGCACTTGAGAAGTTTAAAGGTTTCAGTGTTCAGGTTTCAGAACTCTCTCAAGACGCAAAGTAATTTAGAACTCGGCAATTCATCAACTTAAAGTATTTTATATCAATTGAAGTTACTTATTTCGATCAGAATGACTGTCTTCCCGGCCGGCGGCTGGGCTGACACCTGAAACCTGAACACTGAAACCTCTAATTTATATAGGAATTTTGTCTTGAAACGCACTCTCTTTTCAATAAGCATCATTATTAGTTCAATAGGAGCAACCACATGATCATCATCGGAGAATTGATCAATGCCAGCCGTAAGGCTATCGGAGCGGCTATCGAGGGACAGGACGCCGCGGCGATTCAAAAAGTAGCCGGGGACCAACACACGGCCGGTGCCGATTTTATCGATGTCAACGCTGGAATATTTGTGGACAAAGAACCGGAATACCTGTCATGGCTGGTGCAGACTGTTCAACAGGTGGTCGAGGGGCCCTGTGCCATCGACAGCCCCAATCCGAAAGCCATCGAGGCGGCGCTTGGAGTACATCAGGGCATCCCCATGATCAATTCCATTTCCCTTGAAAAGGAGCGCTACGACAACCTCATGCCGATTCTGGCCGGTACGGATATGAAAGTGATTGCCCTGTGCATGAGCGACGAGGGCATGCCCGAAACCGTCGAGGATCGTCTTAAAATTGCAGATAAACTGGTGAACGGGCTGCTCCAGAACAACGTTAAGGTTGAAAACATTTTTGTGGATCCGCTCGTCCAGCCCATGTCGGTCAACAACGACTTCGGCATGGAATTTATCAATGCAGTGGAACAGATCATGCAGAAATTTGAGGGCATCCATACGGCATGCGGGCTGTCCAATATATCCTACGGCCTGCCGGCACGCCCGTTTTTGAACCAAACGTTTATGGTAATGGCCATAACCAAAGGCCTGGACGGGGCCATTGTCAATCCCCTCGATAAAAAGATGATGGCCAACATCACCGCGGCCGAAACCCTGGCCGGTAAAGATAATTTCTGCATGAATTTCCTGCAGGCATATCGTGCCGGCAAGTTTGAATAAACATACGGCTCTACAGGGGCCGGCGTTGATTTGGTTAGATTGGTTGCCGTATGGGTAGTAGGGATGTTTCGGAGACAAATAATTTAGGAATTGCGAATTTAGGAATTGAGGTATTCGAAAATCAAATAAAAATAAATAATAGATAGAATTCTTTTAATTCCCATAATTCCTAAATTCCTAAATTTTTCTTTCCTGAATTCTTGAATAGTTGCGTGCTGACTCGACTTTAAAATCAACCGATCGCTTGGAGATAAGGCGGCATGAAGTATATCGAATATTTTAGTCAGGCAGAATTGGAAGCGATTCACACCAGTTCGCTCAAAGTACTCGAATCGGTGGGGATCGATTTTCTGCATGAGCCGGCGCGTAAGGTTATGGCCAAAGCCGGTTGCAAGGTGGATGGCAACCGCGTTTTTATCCCACCGAAACTGGTAGAGACGCAGATCGCCAAGCCACCTGCCGAATTCACACTTTATGCCCGCAATCCCGAAAAATCAGTCGTAATTGGCGGAGACAACACCGTCTACATGCCCTGCTACGGCGCCCCGGTCGTCAATACGCTGGACGACGGACGCCGTGATTCTATATTAAATGACTATATCAATTTCGTTAAACTGACCCATTGCAGTCCAAACCAGGATATGACCGGTGGATTGTTGGCCGAGCCGAATGACATTCCCCATGAGTGCCGCGGGCTCGAAATGTTGTATGCGGCTATTCGCTATTCGGACAAACCCTTCATGGGAATAGCGCTCAATTCCGAAGTCGCGGAAGAATCGATTAAGGCCGTCTCAATTGTTTTCGGCAGCCGAGAAAGCATGGTAGATAAGCCGCCCTTCGTAAGTATTCTGGGCTCCCGCTCCCCTTTGTCGTATGACGGAAGTATTCTCGCAGCATTGATGACCTATGCCGAGGCTGGAATCCCGCTATTGGTTTCGGCCCTGTCGATTGCGGGCGCCACCGGCCCCGTCAACATGGAAGGGGCTCTGGTTGTGCAGAATGCCGAAGTTCTGGCCGGCATCACGCTGACGCAACTGATCCGGGAAGGCTTGCCGGTAATCTACGGAGGTCAGTCAACCAGCGCTGCGATGCGCTATGGCACTTTGAGCGTCGGTGCGCCGGAAATGGCGATAAATACGTCTGCCACGGCCCAGCTTGCCCGGTTTTATCAGCTGCCATCCCGCAGCGGCGGGGCGATTACCGATTCCAAAGTCTGCGATGCACAGGCCGGATCAGAGTCCATGATGGGCCAGCTGACGGCAACCCTTTCCGGCGTCAATTTTGTACTGCACTCGGCCGGCATTCTCGAAACCTATATGGTCGCGTGCTATGAAAAATTCATTCTTGATGATGAAATCTGCGGCGTTTGCAAACGCATCAAAAAAGGCGAGCAGATTACCGAAGATCGCCTGTCGGTAGACCTGATCAGCAGGGTTGGCCCCGGAGGTGAATATCTGACCAACGAGCATACCTTCAAGAATTTTCGCAGTGAGTTCTATCAACCGCTAATCGAGGAGCGCAGCAATTATGCAACCTGGCAAAGAAGCGGGGCCCTGACAATCGAGAAACGAGCCAATGCAAAATGGAAAGAAACGTTGGCGAATTACACCGAACCGGGTCTGCCCGAAGATATCGAACGGGATCTAAGGCAGTTTGTTGACAGTAAAAAGAGGTGTATTTACCCGGAAGGCGGGTAGCTAGTTCCTGACAACATCGAAAATTGAAGATTGATGTAGCCGCAAAAAGTCGCAAAAAACGCAAAAAAAATTCCGCACTTAATAAATTTAATAGGTTATGAAATAGAAATTTGAGGAAAGGAGATAGGGGTATGAAAACACAGGCAAGGGTCGTTGTCATCGGGGGCGGTGCCATCGGGGTGGCTGTCTTATATCATCTGGCTAAATATGGCTGGCAGGATGTCGTGCTGGTCGAAAAGCATGAACTGACCTCGGGCTCGACCTGGATGGCAGCCGGCAACTGTTCATTTTTCCACAGCAATTACTACTGTACCCGGGTCAATATGAAAAGCATCGAAATCTACCAGCAGCTCGAAGCGGAAACCGGCCAGGACCCCGGCTGGCATACCACCGGGTCGATACGGACAGCCGATAACCCGGATCGAATGGATGAGCTGGGCTACATGTACAGCATGAATCGATGTCTGGGATTGGACGTATCGTGGGTGACGCCGGATGAAATCGCGAAATTGCACCCGATGATGCACGTCGAAGGCCTCCTGGGCGGACTTTACTGGCCGGACGACGGAGATGTCGATCCCAACGGCATTACCCAGGCTATGAGCCTGGGAGCCAAAAAATTCGGCGCCGAAATCTATCAGCACACCCAGGTCACCGGACTGACGCAAAAGACCAACGGTGAATGGATTGTCCACACCCAAAATGGCGATATTACCTGCGAATGGGTGGTCAATGCCGGCGGCCTCTGGGCACCCCAGGTGGGCGCCATGGCCGGGCTGGATATTCCATCCATTGCCGGAGAACATACCCACATCCTATTCGAGGCGATTGACGCCGTCGTTGAACGCGAAACCATGCTGCCCCTGGTACGGGACCCGGACCGGTCAATCTATGTGCGCCAGGAGTTGGACAGTTTGATTCTGGGACTATATGAAAACAAAGTCAAACAATGGTATCCGGAAGGCGTACCCTGGGATTATGCACTGAGCGAATTGCAGCCCGACATTGACCATGTTGCCGATTTCATCGAGCACGGTATTTACCGATTTCCGGTAATGGGGGAAAGCGGATTTAAACATGTCACGGTCGGTCCGATCACCTATACGCCGAACGGCAATCCACTGGTCGGCCCCGCCTATCCGCTCAAAGGCTACTTCCTGGCATGCGGATACAGTTTCGGCATCACCCAGGCCGGCGGCATCGGTCATTACATCGCCGGCTGGATGATGAACGGTGAACCGGAAATCGACCTGTGGTCGGTCGACAGCCGACGCTACGGCTCCTATGCCAACTGGGCCTATAACCACGAAAAGATCGAAGACACCTATCCACGGCTTTACGGCATCATTTACCCCAACGAATGGCGGGATGCAGCCCGACCCTGCCGAACCAGCCCGATCTACCAGTATCAGAAGGATGCCGGTGCGTCGTTCGGGGAATATTTTGGCTGGGAATGCCCCAATTACTTTACTGCGACCGAAGCTGACCTTAGTGAAATCCCCAGCTGGCGTCGCAATAACGCGTTTCAGTATGTGGCTGACGAATGCAACCATGTCATGAATCATGTGGGATTGCTCGATCTGAGCCGCTTTGCCAAAACCAGAGTCAGCGGGCCGGGGGCCGAAGCCTGGCTGAATAAACTGACCTGTCAGAAAGTGCCGGTGACTGACGGTCGGATTGCGCTCTGCCCGATGCTGGACGACAATGGCGCCTTTAAAAGTGACATGACCGTTACCCGCGACAGAGCGGGCGAATATTTTTGCGTCACCGCCAGTGTCGGCAAACGCCATGACCAGCACTGGCTCATGCAGAACCTTCCGAAGGACGGATCGGTTGAGATGGATGATTTGACGTACAAGATGGGCTGCTTTATCATCGCCGGTCCCAAAGCGCGGGATCTGTTAGCCAAAGTTGCCTATGCCGATGTCTCCAATGAAGCTTTTGCCTTCGGTACCGCCAGGGAATTCTTCATTGGTCGGATTAAATGCCGGGTGAACCGTTTGAATTACGTCGGTGAACTGGGGTACGAAATTTTTCATCCGATTGAGGCGCAAATCCCATTGTTCGAAACACTAATGACAGCCGGTGCGGAATTTGACCTTAAAATGTTCGGTATGTATGCCATGGAATCCATGCGTCTGGAGAAAGGCTACCTCGCCTGGAAAGCCGAGATGAATGTTCACCATACGCCGCTGGAGACCAGTATCGACTGGACGGTCAAGTGGGACAAGGACTTCATCGGTAAAAGCGGATTGGAAAAAGCCAGGGCCGACGGCATCCCGCTGAAGTTGGCCGGCATGGTCGTTGAGGCCGAAGACGTCGACCCCTGGGGCTACAACCCGATCTTCAAGGGTGACGAGCAGGTCGGTATGACCTCCTCCGGCGGCTACGGTCATCGGACGGCCAAGAGCGTCGCGTTGGGTTATATTAAACCGGAGTTGGCCCAACCCGGTACCCATCTGGAAGTCGAGGTTCTGGGCAAAAAACTGGCGGCCGAGGTCGTGGCGATGCCGCTCTACGATCC
>JASJCE010000324.1 GCA_030066155.1 Desulfobacterales bacterium
GGTGCGCACTTCTGCTTTGTCAATGGTGTTACTGGCCTCATGCAGTTTCTTCTTGGTTTTGGCCAGTGCCTCGCCGAATTTGCCGAATTCGGTTTTAACGCTGTCCAGCAATTCCCAGACTTCGCTGGAGCGCTTTTCAATCGCCAACGTACGAAATCCCATTTGCAGGCTATTGAGCAGCGCTGCCAGTGTCGTTGGCCCGGTCAGAACAATCCGATATTCACGCTGCAGGGTATCACACAAGCCCGGTCGCCGCAGAACTTCCGCATACAGTCCTTCAACCGGCAGGAACATAATTCCAAAGTCAGTAGTATAGGGGGGATCGAGATACTTTTGATTGATGAGTTTGGCCTCGGATTTGATCCGATTTTCCAGGCTGTGGATACATTTATCCGCTAGCGTTCGGTCGGCCGATTCCTGCGCATCCAGCAGGCGTTGATAGTCTTCCTGGGGGAATTTGGCATCTATCGGCAACCAGACAATCGCCCCGTCATCCCCATCCTGGCCGGGTAGCTTGATGGCATATTCCACTCGTTCGGTACTGTTTTTTCGGGTGGCAACATTGGATTCATATTGATCGGGGGTCAGAATCTGCTCCAGGATATGACCCAGGCGGATCTCTCCCCAGGTCCCGCGGGTTTTGACGTTGGTCAGGACTTTTTTCAAATCCCCGACGCCCCTGGCCAGGTGGCGCATTTCTCCCAGCCCCAGGTAAACCTGCTCCAGGCGATCGCTGACCTGTTTAAACGATTCTCCCAGGCGTTTTTCGAGTGTATTATGCAGTTTTTCATCCACCGTGGCCCGCATTTCATCAAGTTTTGCATTATTATCGGCCTGCAGGCTGCTTAGCCGGGACTGCATGGTATGGCGCATCGCCTCTATTTTCGCCTCATTGAGTTTGGCCATTGCCACCAGTTGTTTGGAGAAAGAGTCAAGTTGATCTTTTTGCAGACGAATATTTTCCACTAACCGGTGTTGAATGGATTCTCCGGAAAGGTTCAACGCGTGACTGAGTTCCTGCCTGGTATGCCGCGCATTTTCAGCCGACTCCTTTCGATTGAGAGCGAATTCTTCTTTGACAATTTTTTCTAATCTCTCCTGTTTGTCAGCCAAAGCAAGAAAGCCATCCCGCAATCTGGCCAATAAAACCTCAAACCGGCGTCGGCTAACAACAATCAGCAGAATTACAGCCGCAAGTACCAGCACAACAGCAATTCCCGCCCACAGCTCTAACGCATACCGGGAGATGAATGCGGTAAACTCATTGGTTAGTTTGACCATTATGCCTTCCAATCTGCAATATTCCGGATCAATTGAGCACCAACATAAAGATCGCCATTGATTGCCAGACGTAACATATTAAAAATATAATATTTTTTCTTTTAGCAGAATTATAGTGAAAAGTCCTGAAAGCGTCAAGCAGCGATCTTGAGACCGAAATCGTTTACTTATCGGAAAAATTTATTGGAAAGTTGATTTTTTCACCCCGATAAGCTATAGGAAATCGATAAATATCAGCACCCTGTAGACTCGGAGGTATGGGAAATGGATAAGCTTTTTTCCCCCGTCTCGATAAACAACCTAACTTTGAAGAATCGAATTGTGATGCCGGCCCTGGCGTCATTTCTGATTGGAACGGATGGCAGCATATCCGATGCCACGGTCGAGCATTATCGACGTAGAGCGGCCGGTGGGGCGGCCATGGTCATCATGGAAGCTTGTGCCGTATCGCCGGAGGGAATTGTATCCGCACATCAGGCTGTCATCTATGACGATCATTTTATCGACGGATTGGCCAAAATTGCCCGGGCCATGAAAGCCGAGGGGGCGATTCCCGCGGTTCAGATCCATCACGGCGGCCGCCAGACATCCGCTAAAATAATCAACCGAAAGCCCCTCGCGCCATCCCCCCTGCCCTGCCCCACCATTCGCGGGGAAGTGGAGCCCCTGTCCGTTGGCGGCATTAAAGAACTCGTCCAAAAATTCAGCGCTGCCGCTCATCGTGCTTTCTTGGCGGGATTTGAATTGATTGAGATTCACGGCGCCCATGGGTACTTAGTGAACCAATTTTTATCTCCGTTTTCCAATATCCGGGAAGATGAATATGGCGTAAATGTGGTCGGCAGAACGCGTTTTGCCCGTGAAATTGTCGAAGCGGTTCGTCAACGCGTCGGCCCTGAATTTCCGATTTCCTTCAAAATTAGCGCTGAAGAATATGTCGACAGCGGTTTGACGACGGAAGAGAGCATCGAGATATTGAAGATTCTGGTGCAAGCCGGCGTTGATGTTGTTCAGGTTTCCGCCGGCACCGATGTCACACCGGAATGGATCTGCCAGCCGATGTTTATGAAAAAGGCCTGTCTGGCTGAATCCGCCCGTCAGATAAAGAACGCTCTGGATATCCCGGTAATGGCAGTAGGCCGAATCAATGATCCGCTGATCGCTGACGACATTATTTCACAAAAAAAAGCCGATATGGTTTGCATCGGACGCGGACTGCTGGCAGACCCGGAGATGCCGGTCAAAGCCCTGGAAGGCAGATTGGATGAAATCCGTACCTGCATCGCCTGCAATACCTGCATGCAATCAATATTTAAAAGGGGCCGCATCGAGTGCTTGGTAAATCCGATGCTGGGCCGTGAAAAGGAAATGGCTTTCATACCGACCGACAATCCCAAAAAAGTGATGGTCATCGGGGGGGGACCGGGCGGTCTGAACGTGGCCTGGGTAGCCGCCAGGCGAGGACACACGGTGCACGTTTATGAAAAGCGTGGTGAACTGGGCGGACAGCTGATACCCGGCAGCCGACCGGGGCACAAGGCAGAATTACTTTCCTTGATTCGTTTTCAGAAAAAACAGGCGGAGTTGTTCGGCGTCAAATGCCATTTAAATTGCGACGTTAAAATTGAAGACATCCGATCTATTAATCCGGATGTCGTCGTCCTGGCTACCGGATCGCTGCCGGTGCTTCCGACAGTTGAAGGCATTGACAACGAACTCGTGCTAACCTACGAAGATGTTTTAAACGGCCATCCGCTTCAGCGTAAAAAGGTGGTCGTGATCGGCGGTGGTCCTACCGGCCTGGAGCTGGCGCTTCATCTCGCCGAATACGGTTGCGCCATGACGGTGGTGGAAATGTTGCCCAAGGTCGGCAGCGGTTTGGAAGCCATAACCAAAAAAATTATTCTTGAACGGCTAACGAAGTACAATGTTTCCATTTTAACCGACACGACCTTGTTGAAAATCGACCGTGGCGGTGTCGTGGTCGCCGATAGAAACGGTCAAGAAAAGCATATTGAAGCCGACAAGGTTGTCATAGCAGCGGGCACACGCCCGAACACGGCGCTTTATGATAAAGTGAAAACCCTGGGTTACGAAGTATTTCAAGTCGGTGACTGCCTAAAACCGCGGGATGCCAAAGAAGCGATATACAAAAGTGCCGTGCTGGGCAGACGGATATAAATGAATATTGAAAATTGTCTATTGAATAATTGTGGAGTTCGCTCTCCGAGGCATAGGCACTACAATCCCTACGAGACGGAGGCTTCGCTCCATCTTATCATTATTTGGTAGTGAGATTAGATAGCATTCCTTAATTATTCAATATTCATTAATCAATTGTCATTTTTTCACGGTATTGCCGGTACAAGCCCCTGAACTGGTGGTAGGTCAGGCCCAGCAAGCGGGCTGCTTTCTTTTGATTGAATTTTGCCCGCTCCAGCGCGGCTTCGAGCATTTTGACTTTAAGAATCCAAACCGCCTCTTTCAATGGTCGCGCCAACAGGTCCCCGGTCTCGACAAGAATCTCGGCCGGACTAGCACTTGCCGCTCCCGGATCTGCCGTTTTAGACTGGAAGGGAGAAGAAAAGGGATCAAAAACAATCTCGGATATGGTCATCGACTGAGATCGATAGACGGCTCTTTCGACGACATTTTTTAGTTCCCGTACATTTCCCGGCCAATCATGGGACTCCAAAGCCGAGATGGCTTCCGGAGTGAAATGAGGAATATCGCGCCACTCCAACTCGACCGCCATACGGCCGGCAAAGTAGTTGGCCAACAATAAAATATCCTCTCCCCGTTTCCGCAATGGCGGCAAAACCAGCACTTCAAATGATAGCCGGTCCAACAGGTCAGATTTGAATAAATTTCTGGCGATCAGGTCATTGACGTCGGCATTGGTGGCAGCGATTATACGTACATCGACATCGACGCTTTCCGAACTGCCGACCCGTTCAAATGTATAGTATTCGACAACCCTAAGAATTTTTTCCTGAACTTCCAAGGGGACGTTACCAATTTCGTCCAGAAATAAGGTGCCGCCATCAGCGGCTTCAAACCGCCCAACGCGACGTTGGGCGGCGCCGGTAAATGCACCTTTTTCGTGGCCGAAGAGTTCTGATTCAATCACCGAGGCGGATAATGCCGAGCAATTTAGGGTCAAAAATGGTCCCTGCCATCGCTTTGACAGGTAATGTAGACGGTTAGCCGCTAATTCTTTGCCGGTGCCGCGCTCACCCAATAGGAGGACCGGGCGATTGACAGGCGCCACCCGGGAAAGGCGTTCCTGAAATTCCAGGAAAATACTGGACTGACCCAGAGCATCAGCGCCTCCACCGGGATTTCTGCGTTGATACGGTCTTTCTACCGGAGCGTTCATAGGCAACAGGTATAGGAGGGTTTAGGGTTCAAGGTTCTGGGTTTCGGGTTGCGGGTTACGGATTGCGAGTTAGGAGTCACTGACTGCTGGTAACTCGTCACTTGTCACTCGTCACTTGTCACGGGTTCTGGGTTCCCCGCTTCGCCCTTTAGGCTTCGCAGGACAAGCAGGGTTCTGGGTTCAGGGTTCAAGTTCTGGTGACGCCTCTTGCCGCGATTGTCCAGTCTGATTGGAAGAGAAACTGAAGAACGTCCAACACCCGCCTGCCATGCATAAAGAGTTAGATAGACCTTATCATCAAGCTATGGCGTAATGTGAGAGGCAATCTGACGACCTTTTTAAGGCATTGCGGGCAGGTCGAACGTCCAACGTCCAACGTCGAATAATGTATTCTATCGATTTAAAAATGAACAACATTCGGCGCCTGAGTTGCACAAGCGAATACACATACACATTTGAGAGTTCGAACCGACTGCCATTTGACAAGCTCGGGCGCAGGTACATAGAAGGCTCTAATTTATTCATAAATTAGAATCGATAAAGCGCAGCCTCCGGCTCGTAGGGGATGTGGCGCCTACGCCTCGGAGAGCGTCATCCACAATGGACGTTCGACGTTCAATCTTTTTACAACATAAGCTATATGAAGTTTCACACGAGCGCGGCCTCCGGCTAAAAAGCAGCCGGTCTAATCGAAAAAGAAACGCTGACTATTGGATCTATCTGACATACCGAAACGATAAACCTTCCAATTTTCGCTATCTCAATCCGCAATCCGCAATCTCAAATCCGCAATCGATAAACTCTGTCATCTGTCGTCTGTCTTCTGTCGTCTGTCTTCTGTCTTCTGTCTTCTGTCTTCTGTAATTGGTTACGGGGTTAGCTACTGATGAGAACCAACATATGGTCGATTCTGCCTTAAGATAGCGTTTTTTACCACACGCAGAAAAGTCTGTCAATAGATTAATCTATAATTTTCAAGAACTTAGACTATTCAATCGGCTGGCACGGTTCGTGCTGAAACCGAAGCAAGGTAGCGATAGTCAAGTGTCGTGGCTCGTTGAACGACGAAAATATTGATGATGTAACTTTGGAGGATTAACGATGGGTATATTTACACGATTCCGTGATATTGTCAGTTCCAATATAAATGCCATGCTCGATAAGGCGGAAGATCCGGAAAAATTGATCCGGCTGATGATCAGGGAAATGGAGGACACCCTGGTCGAAATCAAGACGGCCTGTGCGGGGGTGATGGCCGACAGCAAAAAGTTTCAGCGCCAGCTCACCGAAATGCAACAAAAATCAGAATACTGGGAAGAAAAAGCGGGGCTCGCGGTTAAAATGGATAGAGATGACCTCGCCCGGGAAGCTCTGATCGAAAAGCGAAAATACAGCCGCCGAGCGGAAAATATGGAAGCCGAAATGGCGGAAAATGATCTGCTAATCGAGCAGTACCAGAACGATATCCACCAGCTTGAGGAGAAATTGAAATCGGCTCGCGACAAACAGCGGTTGTTGGTGCAGCGCCATATCCATGCGCAACGAAAAATTCAGGCTCAGAAGGAAATACAGCGTTATGACAGCTCTGAAACTCTGGTGAAATTTGACGAACTCGAGAATCGTATCGAGCGCATGGAAGCCGAAGCCGATTTGGTCAACTACGGCAAAACGACGTCACTCGAAGCGGAACTGGAGAGACTTGCAGTTGATGAGGAAATCGAAATTGAGCTGAAAGCGCTGAAGAATTCCCCCTCAGCTTCTGATAAAACGGATTAATTACAATTGGCTTCATTTGACCGGGAGTGGTTTCATCATGAAAGAAGCATTGATCGTTGCCATAGTTTTTGGGAGTTTTGTGCTCATTCCTCTCGTCGTCGGTGCGACGATTGTCATTTCCATCAAGCTGCTGAAAGGCGGAACCTCTCGTAAGGATCAGGCTGAAGACTCCAAGATTATCCAGGAAATCTATCAGGGACTCTCACGCATGGAAGAAAGGGTGGAAGCGCTGGAAACAATTTTACTGGATCGTGAAAAAAGGGAACGCCGACATGAAGAGTAATGACGCACCGACCGGTACCGGGATTTACCGTTCGCGCAAAGGGATTATCTTCGGTGTGTGCCGGGGCCTGGCGGAACATTTTGACTTTTCGGTCGTATGGGCCAGAGCGATTGCCGTTATGTTTCTCTTTATTTCAGGTCTCTGGCCGGCGGTCGGCATTTATTTGATTGCGACCCTGATAATGAAGCCGGCTCCGGTTGTCCCCCTGGAATCCGATGCCGAACGGGAATTCTATGACAGTTATACCCACTCGCGGCATATGGCGGCGCAACGATTGAAACGCAGATTTGAAAATCTGGAGCGCCGTATCCGCAGAATGGAGCACATCGTTACCACCCGGGAGTTTGATTGGGAAGACAAACTATAGGAATGACGAATGTCGATTGAAGAATGGCGAATTGTGGATCCGCTTCGCTCCATCAAATATATGATTTAAAACCGTATATTTTGATTGGAATTTAAACTAGTGATTTACAAATTAAACCTAGATATAGCCGCAAAAAGGCGCAAAAAGCGCAAAAGTTAATTTTCGCTATCAGTAATATCAATAAGTTACAAAGTCCAAATTCGACAACTTTGACTTTTTACGAGACCGTCAAACCTAGCAAATCGAAAACCCGGTTCTCTGGGGTAGGTTTCTTTTTTTAAAACGGATAGCATTCCTTCATTCGACATTTGTCAATCGACATTCGTCATTCCATCCAGTTCCTCCACCAGTTCGGATGACGTAGCGACTCTTAGAAGGGGATATAGTGGATTTCGCCGGTATGTGTTGACAGTCCGCTCGTGGATCTCGAGGGTCGATGCCGTCGAGCAATCCTCCAAGAGCACAGCTTTAAAGTTGTGGCAAATGGCATCCAGAACCGTCGTCAGTACACAAAAGTGGGTGGAAATTCCACCGATAGCGCAAAGTGTGACGTTTCTTTCACGCAGCCAAACTTCGAGTTCGGTCTGAAAAAATGCAGAGAATTTGGGTTTGGGAAGCCACAAATCCGTATTCTGGCGGATCAGTTCATCAACCACCTCGGCCCCGCTGGTACCGGCCAGAGAGTGGGGATGCATACGTCCTTGAAATATAAAGTCATCGTCCCGGAAGGCATCGGTCGAAAATACCACCGGCCAACCCCACCGGCGAAAAAATGCGCTCAACTGATTCAACGGGGGTATGATCTTCCGCGCAAGCGGCGTGATGGGCAAGTTCCTGGAATCGTCGAAATTATCCTTTACCATATCGATAATGATTAACGCGGGTTTTTCATCTGGTTGCATGTTGATCTCGTCCCATGTATTGCTTTTATGGATGTCAAAATAACGTTCCGTTATCCACAGGTTAAATATAATTGCAAATTTTAGATTTTAGATTTCGGATTTTAGATTGGCGGTATCGCTTCGCTCTATCTATCAATTAAAAAGATAGAATACCTTAAATCCAAAATCCGAATTCCAAAATCCCAAATAGACCCATATCTCAACAGCGACAAGAAGTATAGACTCAAACGGAAATTATTTTTTGTGACTACCGGTATGGCGGAAGTCTGACGCAGAATGGTATAAATATACCGCAATGAGGGAGGTCTGATAGCCGGTGTAAAATGCACATTGGCCCGGCCTGGAAAACAGGCCGGGCCTCAAACATGCATCGGCCGGCGGCTGGAAATGAGTTGGGATCGCGATCCAAAAACAACGGATATCATCCACGGATTATATCCGGCACCGGATCACGTTGTCGAGTTGGTTATCCGGGCCAAACCCGTGACGCAAGGCTTTCGGCCCGGATTGTATTAAATCTGCTCCAGGATATCAGCGGGAACATCGTACGTCTCCGCCGGCGAAATACTTGTTTCACTGGGAATAGAATCTGCCAGGACCGTCTGGATTTGATCCAGAATTTTACAGTCTTGAATACAATTGGGCAGATTGTCCCGGGTCATACAATCTCTGCAAGGACTCTTTACAAGATAACCAATATCAAAATCGAAGCTATTGTTTTCACTCAGTCTTTGTTCCATTTTTCCACCTCGTATGCTCTGGTTTCGGTGTCATGACAGCGATAAGGCCGTTTCAGGTCTCAAATTGATTGTCCTGGGCAATAACGATCTACGAACAGTTTTGCTATAAACCTATACAACTATCATGCCAAGATTCACCTTTTTATATTTTTATTAATAATTACAATTAGTTAAGTTTGATATCACATATTTAACCAATACGAATCTGACAAATCTTTTAGTTGGTGTGTCAAAAAATTGTCATCCGGTGTATCGACAAGTCACAGAAAAAATTAAAAATGCACGTTATCCGGTCGGTAATTGCCGACAGGCTGCAAGGACAGGGTCATAAAATTTAATTTCATTTAGGTATATCGGTTAGCATGAAGCGTGAGTTTAGCTTTTTTTTGGGGATTGGCGTGAATTGGGAGCTTGGTGCTGATGCTTTACAGATAGGTCTGAGGCACCGGCTGAAAGATGGGTACCGTTATGGTAATCTCTCTCGTTAACCCAAAACGGAATTCGTAGTCGGAAAAAATCACGGACTTCGGTGGACTCAGGACCGGGTTGCCCGGCGGGAATTATTGCGGTTCTGAATT
>JASJCE010000325.1 GCA_030066155.1 Desulfobacterales bacterium
ATGGTTTTTGTACTCATTAACCAGCTCCGTTGTCGACCTTTGCCTGAATGACTCTATTGGGCAACATCAACATTTTTCCTACCCAGTAGGATTAAATCCGCAATCCGCAATCCAAAATCCCTCCGGGGCGTAGGCCATATGGCCCCTCCGGGCCGGAGGCCGCAATCGAATAACTCCATCACTCCAATACTCCTTTGCCATATCTTCTACAATATCTGTTTAAGAAACTCCTTCGCTCTTTCGCTCTTGGGATTGTTGAAAAACTCCTCGTAGGTGCCGCGTTCGACGATCTTGCCGAAATCCATGAAGATAATTTCGTCCGCGACTTCCCGGGCAAACCCCATTTCGTGGGTGACGCACAGCATGGTCATACCCTCTTTGGCCAGGTTCACCATCACATCCAGCACCTCTTTGATCATCTCCGGGTCCAGGGCCGAAGTCGGTTCATCAAACATCATGTACTGCGGCTCCATGGCCAGCGAGCGTGCAATGGCGACCCGCTGCTGCTGTCCGCCGGAGAGATTGGCCGGGTAGGCATTCGCCTTGTCCGGGATGCCGACCCGGTTCAGCAGCTGCATGGCTTTTTCTTCGGCTTTTTTCCTTGGCCACTTGCGTACTTTCATCGGTGCCAGGGTAATATTCTGTATAGCCGTCATATGCGGATAGAGCTCGAAGCGCTGAAAAACCATACCGATATTTTCCCGCAGCTTGAACTTGTTGGTTTTCGGGTCGCTAAGCGACGTGCCGTCCACGATTATTTCGCCCTTCTGATACGGTTCCAGTCCGTTGACACAACGCAGCAGCGTACTTTTCCCCGATCCGCTCGGTCCGCAAATGACCACCGTTTGACCGCGTTCGATGGTCTCGTTTACCTCGGTCAGAACCTGAAAATCACCAAACCACTTACTGACATTTTTTATTTCGATCATAACAAACCTGTCTTTCTGCCCTTCTCTTCATAGTGCCTGGAGATTTTGGAGCCGACGAAACAGAAGATGAAAAAAACAATAGCCACAAACCCGAAAAGCTCGATGGAGCGCACCTCCATGTTGTCCACAATCGATGTCCGCCGTACAAACTCCTGCAGGCCGATGACGAATGCCAGACTGGTATCCTGGAAGGTAACGATGGATTGGGTGATCAAACTGGGCAGCATGCGCCGGAACGCAATGGGGATTAGTATATAGCGGGCGGTCTGGCTGTAGGTCATGCCGGTTGAATAGGACGCGGCCGTCAGATCTTTGCTGATGGACTGGTAGCCCGCCCTGAAGATCTCTCCAAAATAGGTGGCCTCAAAAATGATGAACGAGATGATGGCGGACAGAAAGGGATCCAGGGGCCGGCCGGCAATAATCGGCATAACAAAATAGAACCAGAAAATGACCAGTATCAACGGCATGTTGCGCAAAAAATTGACATATGCGGTAACCGGCACATAAATCCATTTTCGTTTTGATATTCTTCCCAGACCCACCAGGGCGCCCAGCATAATGCCGCCCACCAGGGCAAAAAACGTCAGTTCGAGAGTTACCAGGAAGCCGCCCATGAGGAAGCCGATATTATTCGTCACCGCATTAAACATGGCTACCTCCCGATCATCCCCGGAATTTTGAATTTATTTTCAACTATACTCATAACGCGAACGACAGTCAGGCCTAACAGCAGATATATTGCCATGGCCCCGGTAGTGGCTTCCAGGCCATGAAACGTCTCGGCATCGATGCGATAACTTTGAAAGGTGAGCTCGGCCACGCCGATAGTCATGGCCACGGATGAGTTTTTGAATATCGTCAGAAATTCGGTTGTCAAGGGCGGCATGATGATTCGCAGAGCATAGGGAATAATGACATAGCGGTACATCTGGTAGTTGGTCATTCCGGTGGATAAGACGGCCTGGTACTGATCGAGGCTGATGGATGCAAACCCGGCTCTTAAATGTTCTGCGACCCGTGAGGCGGTGTATAGACCCAGGGCAATAATGGCAACATAAATATTGAGGTCCATGATCCGGTTGATCGAGCGGCCGAGGCTGTCGCCAAACAGCATGGGGCCGGCGTAATACCAGAAAAAGAGCTGGACCAGGAAGGGGATGTTGCGAAATAACTCGGTGTAGGCTGTGGAAATAAAGCGCAGACTGCGAAAGGGGGTCACCCGCAGGGTGCCGACCAAAATGCCCAGAAAGAAAGCGATGATCCAGGCCGAAAAACCAATTATAATGGTCCACGACAAACCCTTCAGCAGCCAGATCCCATAAGGCTGACGCCACAACACCCCCCAATCGAATTCATACGCAAAACCCATATACCCTCCGGGAAACACGAATATCGAAGCACGAAATCCGAAACAAATTCAAAATAGACAAAAATTAATCACGAAAACACCCCAGTTAAACTGATAAAAAGGTTTAACGGGGCAGGCGAAATGACCCCGGTTAAACAATAAAGAAGGTTTAATTGGGCAGGCGAAAACACGATAATAGAATGTCTAAATCCGAAACAAATCAGGATTAAATGAACTAAAATAAAAAATGACTAAAATGAGCTAAAATTATGGAATTTCGTCATTTAAGATGGACAGCATACCTTAACTTTAGGCATTTTAGTCATTTTAGACACTTTAGGCATTTTCTTTACTTCTTCCACCAGCCATCCGATATCGGATACACCATCATCTGCAGGTATTGCTTGTACGCATCAGACATGGGGATTGGAACAACGCCGGCAGGGCCCATCCATTTTTCGTAGAGTTCGAAGAATTTGCCGGTATGAACCGACCATAAAATGGTGTTGTTGACGAAATCGCGAAAATCGGACTCCCCCTCGCGCATGATATAGGCATAGGGTTCGTAGGCGATGGCAAAATCGACGGTCATCCAGTTGTCCGGATTTTTGTCTTTCATGCGCAGTCCTTCCAGCAGGCTGCGGTCGGTTGAGTAGGCGTCAATCTTTCCGCTTTTCAAGGCCAGCATGCCCTGGGGATGGGTTTCGGTGACGATAATCCCGGCCGGATCGAACTTGCCTTCGTTCGCCAGTTTTTCGACGGCCCTAAGATTGGTCGTTGCCCGGGCGGCACCGACCCGTTTGCCGCTCAGATCCTGCAGGCTTTTAACGCCGCTGTCCTTGGCCACCAGGAAGGTGGTCTCCGAGAAGAAAAAGATCATGCTGAAATCGGCCTGCTCCTCACGCTTCTGGGTATAGGTGGTGGAACCCATTTCGACATCAATGGTACCGTTGACGACCATGGGGATACGGGTTTTCGGAGTTACCGTAAACGGCACGATTTCGATGGTCTTGTCAAACCGCATCCCCAGATATTTGGCCAGCTCGCCGGCCATATCCACTGAAAAACCGACGTGCCTGCCGACCTTGGGATCCACAAACGCGAATGGGATGGACCCTTCCCTGAAACCCAATTTTATTTTTCCGGTTTTTTCGATTTGATCCATGGTTTTGCCCGCCATGACTGGAACCGCCAAAAAGGTCATGGCGATAGCAATTGACAATCCCAGAATTATAAATCTTTTCATTCGATCCTCCTTTTTTGATGGGTTTATGTGAAATGGTGAAACTGCGGTTTGGGATTAAGGTAGATTTGAAAAATTTAACAGGAAACGGCCCCCGGCAAAACGACATCGAAAAATAGAATGTTCAAATAGAATTGTCAAACCTAATTAATCCGTCTATGAGAATTGCCAATTTAGGATTCTATACGACATAATTGGGCATTAGAGACGCAAGTGTGTTTGTTGATGCTACCCGAGCGGATTAATTAACTGGTTTTTCCTACTTTTATCTGTCATATTAATGCGGCCATAAATATTTAAAATAAAGAGGCAGTCTAATGATCCGATTGCTTTCAAGGGGTTTCAGACCGGATTCCCCATCATTTCAACACGGCGCAATCCGAAATTTAAGTATCCTCCTTATTCTGGCCTGCTGCTTTATCATCTTGGTCAGTGCGCTGACCTGGTTCGCGCTTGGCATGGTCCGAGAAAAATTGCAGTCTGATGTGAGCGACGCCCTGCAGATCGTCCTTCTAACAACCCGGGAATCGTTGAACCTGTGGGTCGAATCCAACAAGTTTCATTTAACCCGGCTTGCCGGAGATCCCCGCCTGGTGTCCTTGACCGAACGTCAGTTGAGCGTACCCCGTAATAAAAGCGCATTGTTAAAAAGTGAGGCATTACAGGAACTGCGTGCTTTCTTTCGAGAGCGGAGAGACCAGTTCGGGGAGGCCGGGTTTTTCATTATTTCGTCTAATTTTCTAAATATCGCTTCGATGCGCGACGAAAACATCGGCACCAGGAATTTAGTTGCCAACCAGGCCCTGGATCTTCTCAACAGGGCCTTTCGGGGGGAAGCCTTGATGGTGCCGCCTATATGGTCGGATATCCCGTTAATTACGGGTACGGACAGCAGGAGCCGAATGTCGCCATCCATGTTTTTTGCGGCCCCCGTCAAAAACAATCAGGGCGATGTGATCGCGGTAGTCACCCAGCGCATCGACCCCTCCCGAAATTTTACCCGGCTCATTCAACTGGGACGAATCGGCGAAAGCGGAGAAACTTACGCTTTTGGCCCATACGGCAAGCTGCTTTCCGAGAGTCGTTTCAACAGTGATTTGCGCAAAGCCGGGCTGCTTAAAGAAAACGAAAAGAGTATCCTGCGGGTCAGTGTACGTGATCCCGGGGGTGATACGACGAAAGGATATACCCCTGCAGTTCCCCGCTATCAGCAGCCGCTGACGTTGATGGCGCAACAGGCAACCAAAGGAAAATCTGGAATAAACGTGGAAGGTTATCGGGATTACCGGGGGGTGCCGGTATACGGTGTCTGGCTATGGGATGACAACCTGGGTATTGGTCTAACCACCGAAATCGATGAAGCCGACGCGCTGAAACCCTATTACACCACCCGAAAGGTAATTATAACGGTCCTGGCCATTACGGTATTGCTGGCCTTGTGTTCTCTGTTGTTTGCGGTGTTGATCGAGGTTCGTGCGAATCAGGCGTTGCAGAAGTCTCACGATAAGTTGGAGCAACGTGTTGAAGAAAGAACGGCCGAACTCAGTGAGAACCAGGTGCGCCTCGAGGAGGCCGAGGAACGCAGTCGCTTGCTGCTGGAATCCGCCGAGGAAGGGATTTTTGGTGTGGGAGCAAGCGGCCTGGTGAATTTTATCAATCCGGCCGGATTGGCCATGCTGGGCTTTGAGTCCAATGAGGTGATCGGACAACAGATCCACCCTCTGATCCACCATACCCGAACCGATGGCACCCCTTATCCAGTAGAGGATTGCCCCATGCACCAGAGCCTGATCCAGGGCATTAGCAACAGAAGGGACGACGAGATCCTGTGGCGAAAAGACGGTACCTCCTTTCCGGTAGAATACACCAGTGTTCCGATTCGCAAGAATGGATCCAATGTCGGCACCGTCGTTGTCTTTCGCAATATCAGCGAACGCAAAGAGGCTGAACGGGTTTTAAAGGAAAGCAGAGCGACAGCGCGGGGACTGCTGGATGCCACGCAGGAATCCCTCCTGCTGCTGGATAAAGAGGGAATCATTGTCGCCATAAACCGGACGGCTGCATCCAGGTATCGACGGACGCCGAAGGAACTTATCGGGAAAAACAGCTTTGATATGTTGCCCGAAAATCTTCGGGAATCAAGAAGATCTCATTTTAACAACGTTCTGCAAACCGGAGAACCGATAGATTTTGAAGACAAGCGGGATGGTATGAATTTTTACAATAGTTTTTACCCGGTTCAGGACAAAACCGGCGAAATTATCGGAGTCGCGATTTTTGGCCAGGATGTTACCGAGCGCAAGCAAATGGAAGAGGCGTTAAAGCGAAATGTGGAAGAATTGGAGCGGTTTAGTAAATTGGCCTATGGGCGTGAAATAAAGATGATCCAGCTCAAAAAGGAGATTAACGAATTGCTCGATCAAACCGGGCAGGCGAAAAAATATACGATTGTCAAATAATATCATTCATCCTAAAAGCTAACCTAAACCGGACACGCTGGAACCCAAAAAAAATATCAATCACGAAATGACGAAATCACGAAATAAAGCTAATAAATTTTTCGTGTTTTCCAACTTTCGTGATTTCGTGATAAAAAAATCTTTTCATGAAATGCAAAGAATTCACTTTTGAGCGCCTAATACCTAAAAATTTTATGCAACTAAAGGGAATAGTCAGCCAAAGGAGGCAGAAAATGTTTAAAGAAGAAAGAGAAGAATTAAAATTCGACTGGAACATGATTGGAAATATCGGTGAGGGCCGACCCAATCTCGGCAACACCATGGATGTGAGTGTTTACCGATTGATGCAGTTTACCCTCAGGGATGTGCTGATCAAACAATTCGATATTGAAACCGCAGATAAAATATTTTACGAAGCAGGCAAGCATGCCGGTCAAGAGTTTTGTAAAGAATTGATTACCCAAAAAGATGATTTTAATGAATTTGTGATCGAGCTTCAGGAATTGCTTAAAAAACTCAAAATAGGCATTTTGAGAATCGAAGAAGCTGATCTTGAAAAAATGAAATTCATGCTGACCGTTGCTGAAGATCTGGATTGCTCCGGGTTGCCCGCCAGTGATGAAACTATTTGCACTTATGATGAGGGATTTATCAGCGGCTTGCTTTCGGAGTACACCGGGAAAAATTTTAGCACCAAGGAAGTCGATTGCTGGTGTTCCGGAGATAGGGTCTGCCGTTTTGAAGCCAATTTGGCAGCGTGAAGAATCTTGGTCCGGAGGGCCCGCTTCTGGCCTGAAGAACGGCCAGTTTGATCGGAAAAGAAACTGATGAACGTCCAACATCGAACGTTCAACGTCCAACGTCGAATAACGTATTCTATCAAATTAAAAATGAACAACATGAGGCGCCTGTTTGCTCCAGCGAATACACCTTTAAAAGTTCTACCCGCGAGGCATTCGACAAGCTTGGTGACAGGCACGTCGAAGGCATTAATTCGTTCATAAATTAAAATCGATAAAGCGCAGCCTCCGGCTCGTAGGGGATATGGCGCCTACGCCTCGGAGAGCGTCATCCACATGGGACGTTCGATGTTGGATGTTGGACGTTCGACGTTCGATTTTCTATTTGTAGTTTCATATAAGCGCCGCCTCCGGCTAAAAAACAGCCGGTCTGATCGGAGAAGAAACTAATGAGCATCAAATAAAGGAATTCTATCGATTTTAATCGCGGTTGCAAACCGCTCCCACAAGAACTTAGAATGTAGTTTCTCACGAGGTTGCCCTTTATTAACACTATCCTCACGTATACGGTCTGGACCAGGGATTTCAGATTTCTTCTCACCTTCCCCACCTTCTTCTCTTTGTTCTCTGATTTCTGTGGTCTGTCTTCTGCACTCTGCCTGCCGCGGCGACGTGTCTCGGCGAAGCTCGACGTGTTGGGTCGTAGCTGAAAGCGAAGCCCAAAGAACGAAGACGGAAGCCTTCAGGCGAAGACGTGTCATCTGTTTTTCACATTACGATAGGAAATCCAATAATCAGTAAATTCAACCGGCATCTAATTCATCCGCTAATTTTTGGATGCCATCCAGGTCAAAGTCCTCTGCCATTTGAATAATCCGTTTACTGAGCGGTATGCAGGAATCTGAGTTTGTCATAATTTCCTCTGCAATGGCATTAAGTGTCATGACATCCCCCATCTCTGCTGCATCGCGAATGCGTTTGGTAATATCCTTATCGAATTCAGCAGGGATGCTTGCCATCTCTTCATCGGATAATTTACAGACGCTTTCTTCAGCCGATGGACCAAGGCTTTGAGCCGATGACAAGGCTTGTTTGAGAGAATTTTTTAGCTCCGAAAATCTCAAGTTTAATTGATCGGGTGACGGAGCTTCTTGGCCAATGCCTTTAACAAGTTTTTCTAGATTCACCGCGGCAGTCTGCAGGTCCGTGGCCGCCAGATTGCCAGCTAATCCTTTGAGATTGTGCACCAGGCTGTGGGCCTGATCAAAATCCTCGGAATCAAGCGCCTGGCGGATTTCATTTGCTGCCGCTTTGTAGTCTGTTGCAAAACTTAAAAGCAACTTTCGATAAAGCTTTTTGTTCCCTTGCAATCGCTTTAATCCATCTACCAGATCAAATCCCGACAAAGATTCCGGAAGATCATCTTCAACCAGCACTGCCTGATTCGGTTCAGAGGGTGCGTCAGGTAGGGGCGGCCCTCCTGAGGCGGGTATACTATTTGGGACAGCGGCTCGCTCTGCAACCGGCTTGATCCACCTTTGCAAGGTGGTAAACAACTGTTCGGGGTCAATGGGTTTGGTGACATGGCCGTTCATGCCGGCTTGCAAACTTTTATTCTCATCGCCAGCCATGGCATGGGCGGTCATGGCAATGATGGGCACACCTTCGATTTTGGATTGGAGATTTCGGATTTCGGATTTTAAATCGGAATTTTCTCCATTTTTATCTCGACTTCCATCTTCCGCATTTCGACTTCCCGCTTCCGAGTTCCCTTTTCCGACTTCCGCATTCCGCATTCCGACTTCCGACTCCCACTCGCGTATTTTGCGAGTGGCCGTGTATCCATCCATCACCGGCATCTGCACGTCCATGAGCACCACATCATAACTGCCTTCCTTTACAGCGTTGAGGCCCTCTTGGCCATCGGCGGCCAGGGCAACTTTCAGACCGGCACCCTCAAGGATTTCCTTGGCCACCTGCTGGTTAATCTCATTATCTTCCACTAGTAGTATATTTGCCCCTCGAATATTTTCTAACGCTTCGGCTTCTTGTTCACGCCTCTGCGCAATCCGCGAGGTTTCGGGTACCGCTTCTCCGAACGCCTGTATGATGGTGTCGAAAAGAATCGATGGATTGACCGGTTTAAGGAGAAAACCCTCGAGTCCCACCTCCTCTGCTTGCTGCATAATCTCTTCACGGCCATAGGCAGTTACCAAAACGATGGCTGGAATTTTGTTCAAACCCTTATGCGCTTTGATCCGTTTGGATGCCTCGATACCATCCATATCCGGCATTTTCCAATCCATAATAACCAGCTCAAAAGGTTTATCCTCCTCTGCATTCTCAAGTTCTGTGATTCCTTCCGGCCCGGATGCAGCCACAGTAACCTCGAAAGTAAAAGATTCCAGCATCTCCTGTAAAATGTCCCTTGAGGTGGCGTTGTCGTCCACCACTAAAACTCTCATACCGCGCAGTTCGGATGCAGGCTTATATTGTTTTTTAGCCTTCTCTTTTCCCAAGCCAAAGTTTGCGGTAAAACTAAAAGTGCTGCCCCGGCCCCGCTCGCTTTCCACCCAGATTTCCC
>JASJCE010000326.1 GCA_030066155.1 Desulfobacterales bacterium
CGGGACGCTCGTTGTTTTCGAACATTAGCGGCCGTTCGATACATCCGGTTGCCACGACCACACTGGTGGCCCGAATTTCGATATAGCGCTCGCTGAAATGATCCGACTCACCGCCGGTTTGAAATGCGGTGATCAAATTGTTGTTGTAGGCCCCGACCACGGCCGTATGGGTAAACACGCGGATGTTGTCTATCTGCTCAATCCGCTGTGCCAGATCCCGTGCGCGCCGGTAAAGCTGAATTTCCTCATTGTAAGCGGCCGTGCGATAATCGAAGAAACCGCCCAGCCAGGGACGGGCCTCCAGCAGGATAACGCGCAGACCGGTCTCCGCCGCGGCGGCTGCCGCCAGCATGCCGGCCGGTCCGCCGCCGATCACACACACATCCGCGTTGGGATATATTTCATCATAGGTGCCCTGCATCTGGAAATCCGGTGAAATTTTTCCAACACCGGCAACCTTGCGTACCTGCTTCAGGGCTATCGGCCAAACCGGAGCGGGCTTATGCATGGTGCGGTAATAAAAACCGGCCGGCATGGCCCAGTCCAATTTATCCATGAAACCCATTATGTCCCGGTCAGCCGTGCCTCTAACATTTTGGGCATTCACGGACATGCCTGCCTTGAGCAATGTGTTCTCTGCACGCACATTGGGAATGGCGTTGACTTCCATGCAGGTATTGGAACACTCGCCGTCCAGGCTGTAAAGTCCGCGCGGACGATGGTACTTCAGGCTTCTCGAAAAAATGCGCGTACCGTCAGCATACAGGGCAGTCGCAATGGTATCGCCGTCAACTCCCTGGCAGGATCTGCCGGCGTAGGTGAACCGTACCTGCTGATCTGGATTTATCCTTAAAGTTGGCAAATTATCCAGCCGGCTCATGATGTCGCCTCCGCTTGATCTACTTCGAGATTGGTTGTGGTGTCGCGATAGATGGTAAACCAGGACCCGCAGCCGTCGCGGTGAAACCACCATTCCTGTTGAACTCCCGCAACGGATTGGTTCATATGTACGTATTCACACCAGGCCTCCGGCGTTAAGCCTGCCTCTTCAGGCCGGGGACCTTTCTCCTCGCCCCCAAAACGAAATTCATACCCATTGCGTTTGCCGCAAATGGGACAGTTGATTGTAAGTGACATATAGGCCTCCTAAACCGGATAAACCGGCGGTTATGAGTGTTCAAGTGACAGGTTCAAAAGTTCAGCAATGTTCGATTATAGATTTTAGATTTTAGATTTCGGATTTTGGATTTATGGAATCGCTCTCCGAGGCGTAAGCGTTACATTCCCTACGAGCCGGAGGCTGTGCTTCGTCGATTTCAGATTTAGTTAGGATCGAAAGAATTCCTTGCCTGGATGCTTGTCCGCCTTCAGAGGATTCGAAATTCTATATTCCTTTATCGATATTCACTTTTTCAAATTTCCTATATTTGATCAACCTGTTCGCCTCCGGCAACCGCGGCCCAACTGCGACGGAACACCTGACACCTGAAACCCGAAACCTGAAACCTTCAACAATCGCTGAGCGATTAGTTCCATGGTCCATAACTAATCGGTGTCGCAATCTCACCCATCAGGCGATGCTGCTCGTAGCGCCTTAGGGAAAAGGGTTTCAAAATCGAGGGACAGTTGCCGTTTGCCATAAATTGGGCCATGTACTTGCCGGCGGCGGCACTGGATTTGAATCCGTAATAGCCCCAGCCGCAGTCCATGAAATAGCCTTCGATATGATCGTTGCCGTCCATAATCGGAGCCATGTCGGGCGTCATGTCAGCCAGACCCGACCAGTGCCGCATGAACCGCACCCCCCGCAAACAAGGCAGCATTTCCGACAGTGCCTCGGCCTGGTGCTTGATGTAATAAGCGGTCGCCCGGGTCGTGTAGTTCGGCCAGGCATCCATGTGCGCACCGGTGGCGATTTCACCTTTAAGGGTCTGATTGGCATAGGCGTGATAAGCACCGGATGATACGACATGATTTAAAATGGGCTTCAGGGGTTGGGTCACCATGGCCTGAATGTTAAGGACGCTAACGGGCAGCTTGATCCCCAGCATCTCATAGGATATAGCCGCGGAATAGCCGCCGGCGGCATTCAAAATCCGGGGGGTGCTGATCCGGCCCCGGTCAGTTTCAACACCGGTGATTTTGCCGTCTTCGACCATGATGCCGGTGACTTCGGTTTGCTGATGAATATGGACCCCGTGTTTAGCGGCCCCTTTGGCAAGTCCCCACACGAACGCATCATGCCGCACGATACCGCCCGGCGGATGATACATGGCGCCGAATATGGGATAGGTAATATCCTCCGATATATTGAGGGCCGGCACCATTTCCTTGCACTGCTTGGCATCGATCAGGTGACTTTCGATGCCGTTAAACTGGGCCGAAGCGATCTGGAGACGCGCCGCACTCATGGCCGCCTCGCTGTGGCACAGGTTCAAATTGCCGCAATTGTAAAACATCAGGTTGTAATCGAGTTCTTTGGTCAAAATCGGCCACAGGTCAAGCGCCTCCTGATACAGCGGTAGGTTTTCCTGGGTCCGCTGGTTGGCGCGCACGATGGCGGTGTTGCGGCCCGAACCGCCGAATCCGATGAAATACTTTTCGATTACGGCCACATTCGTCAGGCCGTGATCCCGCGCCAAATAATAAGCGGCAGCCAGCCCATGCAGCCCGCCGCCGATGATGACGGCGTCATAGGAAGAGTTCAAGGCCGGCTTTTTCCCCCAAAGCGGTTTATATTTTCCAAACATAAGATTTACCTCATTTGTGTAATCTACTGCTATCCTGGTTTTCGGGGCAATGTGACCGATTAACGGCTATACCCAATTGTGAACGCCGGAGTGATGGAGTACCGCGGTTTTGGAGTAATGGAGTTATTCAATTTGGGATATTAGATTGCGGATTGCAGATTTATTTTCTAACAGACTATATTTTTGTATTTACATGTGTCTAAAATCCGAAATCCAAAATCTCAATTCTAAAATCAACTTCACTCCGATACTCCAGCACTCCAGCCCTCCGCCAGGTTGTGAGGGGCTTGCCCATTTATCTGGGACCAGCTTCCAGTGACCGGGAATCCAATAGCGGTAGCACTATTTCTGAAGTCAATACAACAATGAAACAAATCCTGTCAATATAAAAAGAAAAAAATAACAACTTTATTTCATTTCTTTTTCATAAAATAATAAATATATGTATTTATATAAGATTTTATTATATCTATATGAAAGAAAAAATATCAAATATCATATTTTAAATTCTTTCGTATTGTGATATCAACCCAATTACATCCGAAATTTAACTGAAATATTCAAATATATTTTTTTTATTTAAGAATTTGGATTGACGAACGCTAAATAAATCACCCAGGCAGCAAGATCGTAGATGAACCCAAAAATTAAACAAAATATTATGAAACAGCTGGTCGAACAGCAGCATTCCCTGACACCTAAAGGCCGTGTTCTGGGTAAATATATCCTGGATAATCCTCGCAAAGCGGTTTTCATGACCACAAAGGAATTGGCCGTAACCTGTGATGTCAGCGAAGCGACCGTGGTACGATTTGTCAGTCAACTGGGTTACGAAACCTACAGCATATTTCTGCAGGCCCTCAGAGACTTCGTCGATACGGAATTAACCCTGCTGGACCGCAGCGACCTCTCCGGCATGAAGGGACCGGGGATGGATCGCCTCAGCCGGGTTCTGTTTGAAGAGATGGATAATCTGAGGCAGTTCTTCGAATCTATCGACATGGAGGACTTAAATGCGGCTGTCGACTATCTTGCCGACAGCCAAACCATATATGTTATCGGATCACGTCTTTCCTATACCTTTGCGTACTATTTAGGGTGGTCGCTGACAAAGGTGCGCCAAAATGTCCATATTTTGAAAGGCAGTGACAGCGCCGCGATTGACTGGCTCAGTATCGCCAATCCAGGCAGTCTGGCCGTCATTATCGCCACCTCCCGCTATCCCAATGAATTGATCAAATTGGGTAAAATCGCACGACGCCTGGATCATACCTTGCTCGCAATTACGGACAGCCCCCTGTGCCCGCTGACTCAGGACGCCCATCTATCTCTTGTCGCTCCGTCAAAGCACATTCCATTTATCGGCAGCCCAACAACCATATCCTGCATCATCAACTACCTGGTACTGGAGCTGGCAAGCCGGGACGGCGATCAACTGAAAGCGCATCAGGAAAAGTTGGAGCAGGCCTATCAGGAGAATGATATTTTGTTTAATCTCGATTAATTAATCCGCCCTGAAAGATAGCATATTTGGGACTTTGTAAAACAGTACAGCCAATTTGGAATTTAGGAAACAGTTTTAATTTTGTCCAGGCGGATTAATTAATATCATGAATTGCGCATGATTTTCGATTTGCCGGGAGTGGCCTGCTTCGTCAATCGCTTACCCTGCGCCGCAGCCATCAAACCGGACAGTTTGAAGGCCATGGAAAGTGAAATTACCCGGTCGGCAGGCTTAATCCTACCCCAGTTGTTGGTGGATGTGATGGCCTTCGGGTGCACATCCGGTTCGTTGCTGATCGGTCCGGAAACCGTCCATGCCCGCATAAAGGAAGTTCATCCCGACGCGCTTTGTACAACGCCTATTGAAGCGGCGTCCCGGGCCTTGAGCACACTTGAAGTCCGCAGTATCGCCCTGATCACACCCTACGAAAATGACATCAACCGTTACCTGACCGCATATCTTCAGGAGAATGTTTGTAGCGTCGCTATTGTCGGATCCTGGAACGAGCCCATCGATGCCCGGGTGGGCCGTATCTCTGCAGATACAATCCGAAAAGCGGCGCTCGAATTCGGCTCCTCCGATGCGGTTGATGCGGTGTTCATTTCCTGCACGAATCTGCGGGCACTGAATATAATTGGAGAACTGGAATCCAAGCTGGGCAAGCCGGTTATCTCCAGCAATCAGGCCCTCGGCTGGCATTGCCTGCGCTTGGCTGCCATAAATTCGAATTTGCCCCACTTCGGTCGACTTCTCTCGCTGTAAAGCCAGTCTCCATGCTCAATTTGATCTGGATATCCCATCATTATGATTCTTGCAAAAATGTAATATCATTTATTCTTTATTACATGTCTGTAACCTCAATACACTATTTACAACATATCAATAAAAATTTTATCAATATTTTTTGGTAGATACATCTGCCGTATAGAAGCCATTGAATTGGCACAATTTTTCAAATTTAGATCCAATGTATCAAATTCCTGTTGCGAAACTGGGTCATGGCAAATTTAGTCTTTACAAACTAATTCAGTTGATATAACCAACTTAAGATTATAAACCTCACCTCTAAGGAATTACGCACCTCAACCACATACTGTTTAGTGAAAGGAGACTGCTATGAAACTTGATCGAAGGTATTGGAATGTTTTAATCGCACTTCTGGCAATCTTTGTAGTGATGCCGGGTACGTCCCTGCTGGCCGCTGATGCAATTACGGTTACATCATTTGGGGGAGCATTTTCGCAAAGCCAGATAGAAGCCTACCAGAAACCCTACATGAAAAAAACAGGGACCAAGGTCAACGCCGAAGTGTATAATGGCGGTTTGGCTGAAATCCGGGCCCAGGTTCAGTCCGGCAACGTCACCTGGGATCTCGTGGATGTCGAGAAACAGGATCTGACCGGCGGCTGCGATGAGGGCCTTTTCGAGGCGATTGATCCGGCCATGCTGGCACCGGCACCGGATGGCACACCGGCCGCTCAGGACTTTCTGCCCGGTGCGATCCACGAATGCGGTATTGCCACCATTGTCTGGACCACCATCGTAGCTTACGACAAAACCAAGTTCCCGGGCGAAAAGCCGTCCAAACTGGCGGATTTCTTTGACGTCAAGAAGTTCCCGGGTATGCGCGGCATCAGCAAGCGGCCGGTGGTCGCGATGGAATTTGCCCTGATGGCTGACGGCGTTCCACCCAAAGACGTGTATAAAGTCCTGTCTACACCGGAAGGTGTGGACCGAGCGTTCAAGAAATTCGACTCCATCAAAGATAATTTGATATTCTGGGAAGCGGGCGCTCAGCCACCGCAAATGCTGGCCGATGGCGAAGTGGTCATGACGACGGCCTACAATGGCCGTATCTTCAATGCCCAGGTAAAAGAAAACAAGCCGTTTGAGATCATCTGGGACCACCAGGTTTACAATATGGATTATTATGCCATACCAAAAGGCACCAAGAATAAAGCAACCGCCCTGGATTTTCTGAAGTTCGCCACCAGCACCCAGGCCCTGGCCGACCAGGCCAGCTGGATTTCCTACGGGCCATCTCGCAAATCTTCCGTGCCGCTGATCAAGACCTATACCGGCACCAATATTCAGATGGGACCCCACATGCCGACTGCACCGCAAAACTTTAAAAATGCACTCGCGACAGATGACGAATGGTGGGCCGACCATCAGGATGAAATTCTGAAACGCTATAGTGCCTGGATGGCGAAGTGATTTGATGTGACTTCTAAAAAAGGGCGGGCATCGGTTCGGGCCCGCCTTTTCTAATTTTCGTGTATTTCGTCCCTTTCGGGGCATTAAATATATCACCTAAATGGTCCGAACTGCTGTTTATCGCGGGCACCCTATGCAGAATCAAACCAGACCCATAACAACCGCTGACGGAATCCCGTTGAAGGTCAGCCTGCGGCGGGCAGAGCGGAAAAACAAGATCCGCTCATTTTTGTTCGTGGTCCCGACCCTGCTGTTCATTCTATTTGCTTTCCTCATCCCCATATTCGACATGCTGTTTCTCAGTGTCCACACCCCTGAAGTGGTCGATCTAATGCCCAAAACCATCAAAGCCCTGAAAAGCTGGAACGGCGACGAAACACTGCCCGGCGAAGCGGCCTTTGCCGCGTTGGCTGATGAATTAAAAATACTGCGAAAAAATAGAACGCTCGGTCAGGTGACACTGCGATTAAATTACGAAAAAACCGGTATGCGCAGCCTGCTCAACAAAACCGCGCGCAAGGTCAGAAAAATTAAGACCGGCCCCTACAAAGAAAAAATGATTGCTATTGCGGGAGGCTGGGGAGAACGTGAGACCTGGGTGGTCATCAAGCGCATGGGCAAACGGTTCACTTCCACCCATTATCTGGCATCATTTGACTTAAAGTACAATCAGAACAACAAAATCGTGTCCCAACCGCAGGTACAACGGATCCACAAAAAGATGTGGCTGCGGACGCTGTGGGTCTCTCTGGCGGTGACGGCCTTGTGCCTGCTGCTGGGCTACCCGGTGTCGTTCCTGCTGTCCACGCTGCCGATCCGAATCAGCAATCTGCTGATGATCTGCGTGCTGCTGCCCTTCTGGACCTCCCTGTTGGTGCGGCTAACCAGCTGGATCGTGCTGCTGCAAAAGCAGGGGGTTTTGAATGACATTTTTGTCTGGGCGGGATTTGTTGCTGATGAACAGCGGGTGCGGATGGTGTACAATATGACCGGAACTTTGGTGGCCATGACGCACATTCTGCTGCCGTTCATGGTGTTGCCCTTATACAGCGTTATGAAAACCATCTCTCCGTATTATGTTAAAGCAGCGCGTTCCCTGGGGGCCAATCCATTCCGGGCGTTCCGGCAGGTTTATCTGCCTCTGACCATCCCGGGCATCGGTGCCGGCGGACTGCTCGTTTTCATACTGGCCATCGGATACTATATTACACCGGCACTGGTGGGGGGTGCCTCCGGTCAGCTGATCGGCAATTTTATTGCCCTGCACATGAGCAAAACCTTGAATTGGGGCCTGGCCGCCGCCATGGGCACGATCCTGCTGGCCGGCGTTTTGGTCATTTACTGGCTTTACAACCGCGTCGTCGGCATCGAGAATATGAAGCTTGGGTAATTTATCCGCCTGCTGCGTGCTTTTACTGAGTTTGTGGTTTTAAAGCAGTACCGAGGTTGAACGACTGCAGCACCTTTAAGGGCGGATAAATTAGTTGGTAAGTTCGTAAGTTGTTAAGCAAAAAAGATGTATTCCTTTATTTTATACTTATCAGCTCATGAGCTTAAGAACTTAAGAGCTTAGGAGCTATAAGGCTTACCAGCTCATGAGCTCACGAACTCAAGAGCTTACGACCTATAGGGCTTACCAGCTCAAGAGCTTATGAACTTATGAGCTTTCATGTCATAATGATTTTTTCTAGATTTATACTCGGGGCTTGCTTAAGGCTTTAATTTGCAAAGGTAAACACTGTGCCACTTCCCACATATGCCGGTCGGCTTGAGACAATCTGGTATTACACATTCCGAATCATCTGCGGTCTGATACTGTTTTTTCTGATCGCACCGATTGTCGTCCTGATCCCGCTGTCTTTCAATGCCGAACCCTATTTCACCTTCACCCAGGGGATGCTGACGTTTAAGCCTGACGCCTTTTCTCTCAGATGGTATCAGGATATTGTCAATAACCCCCAATGGATACATTCCATCAAAAACAGTGTCATAATTGGCTTTTTTGCCACGATTCTGGCGACCTTTTTCGGTACCCTGGGGGCCTGGGGTCTGAGCCGGCCGCAGACGCCGTTTCGGGTCCCGCTGATGGGGCTGTTAATTTCGCCGATGATCGTGCCCCTGATCATTACGGCGGCCGGCATGTTTTTTTTCTATTCCAAAGTCGGCCTGGCCCAAACCTATCCCGGTCTGATCATGGCCCACACCGCCCTGGGCATCCCGTTCGTCATCATTACGGTGACCGCAACCCTGATGGGCTTTGATCATGATTTGATCCGGGCATCCGCCAGCCTTGGGGCCAGTCCGGTCACCACTTTTCGCAGAGTCGTCATGCCGTTGATTTTGCCCGGCGTCATCTCAGGAGCCCTATTTGCCCTGGTGACGTCTTTTGATGAAATTGTCGTGGTTTTGTTTTTATCGGGGTTTGAGCAGCGCACAATTCCGCGCCAGATGTGGGTCGGCATCCGCGAGCAGATCAGCCCGACCATCCTGGCAGTGGCAACCATCCTGATTGCCGTGGCGGTCGCTTTGCTGACCACCGTGGAATTGCTCCGAAGACGCTCCGAGCGCCTGCGAGGGATAAGGCCGACCTAAATACTTGCTCCAATTTTCTCTTCCAAATTAGCTGACTTCTTTGATATCAGGTCGGGACAGAAATAACGAAAATCCCAAGCATCAAATATCAAATAACAAACAATACTCAAATTCCAATAATCAATGACCAAAACAAGTTTGGAATTTGGTTCATTGGATATTGTGATTTATTTGTGATTTGGTTTTTGTAATTTGGAATTTATTCGATTTGATGATGATATTTATC
>JASJCE010000327.1 GCA_030066155.1 Desulfobacterales bacterium
AATCCAATCCGCCAAAGAAACGGCGGACAAGAATCCGAAATCGGAAAACCCTTCCTCAAATAATTTGCCATTTTTACAATTTAATTAATTTGTGCTATAGTCTACCAATTTACTATGATTTCAAATGCTCAACTGCAGCCGACTATCGTCGCACAACAGCCATATTTCCGCCGAATGTGAAAGTAAAGACGCCTCATGTCAAAAGATATCAATATCTTATTCTGTACAGATTTCTCAGAACATGCCAACACGGCATTTGATCATGCATTGGATCAGGCCAAAAAGTACCAGGCCAGGTTGCATTTATTTCATGTCATGATGCCATCCAATCCCTGTGGATATTCCGGCACCCAAATTTCGTCCGAAAAAGATCCTTCGATCAGCACGGCGGAGTCGGAAGAGAACCTGATTCAACAAACCATCGGAGCCATGAAATTAAAATATTCGGCGTTATTGGATGACTCGATTCCAGGCCACGAATTCGTCGTTAAAATCGGCAGTCCGGATGTAGAAGTTATCCGCTATGCCAAACAAAACCATATCGATATGATTATTATGGGAGCGCTTGGCATACCGGATAAAGAACGGGCAACCCGCATACGAACGGCAGCCAATGTCTCGAAATTCGCGCCATGCCAGGTAATCGTCATTCAGAAAAACGTTCACCCAAGCTTTGGAATTTGAAAATGCCCGCCGTCGAGGATGATGCACATGAACCATCCGAACCTCACACAATTTCACGATTTGACCTTCAAAAGCGTCCTGGATGCCCTGCCCTGCTATCTGACGATTCAGGATGCCAATCTGAATATCCTCTTTGTCAACCAGACACTCATAAACGACTTCGGGGATGGCGTCGGCCTCCATTGTTATCAGCTTTTCCAGGGGACTGAACACAAATGCCGCAAATGCCCGGTACAAAAAACCTTTCTCGATAAAAAAGTCCATATTGCCGAGGAAACCATCCGCCTCAAAGACGGTACCGTCAACCAGATGATCGTATACTCGGCGCCTTTATTGAGTTTGACCGGCCATGTTTCCGCTGTCATAAAATTGTTGACCAACGTCAATATGATCAAAGATGTGCAAAAGGAACTGGTGACGCTGGGCCAGTCATTTGCCGTTCTGACACATGATCTGAAAAACATGCTCGAAGGTCTGGAGGGCGGCGCCTATGTCGTCGATGAAGGCATCAAAGACCAAGATTGGAACCTGGCCTACAAAGGCTGGCACATCGTCAGGAAAAACATCACCGAAATCTCCCGCGTCACCCAAAATATTTTATACTCCTCGAAGAGACGAAACCCACAACTCCAAAAAATAAAGCCCAATGAAATTGCCCGCCGGACAGTGGAACTTTATCAGGAAAAAGCATCCGCCATGGCAGTACAGCTGATCAGTCAGCTAAACCCGACTCTACCCGAATCCACCATGGATGCTTCCAGTATCACCAGAATGCTGAGCAATTTAATCTGGAATGCTCTCGAAGCCTGCGATAAAGATGGCCACAAGGCTCCCAATGCCGTATTCGTCAGGGCCGAGTACTATGACCAACGTCACTGGATGTTTGAAGTCGAAGACAATGCGGACGGAATGGATGAGGAGACAGAAGAAAATCTCTTTGAAGAATTTTTCTCCACCAAGGGTGATAATGGCACCGGTTTAGGGTTGATGGTGGTTGATCGTATCGTCAGAAACCACCAGGGCAAGATAGAAATCCTGACCCGACCCGGTATCGGCAGTTTGTTCCGGACCATATTTCCGATTTAATCTGGTTTTTCCACGGCGGCCGTAATGATTTGAACACCCCGGTTAAACAGAAAAAAAGGTTTAACCCGGCAGGCGAAAACACGAAAAAGAGACAGACTGGATTTTGTGCTGCTGCCTATTTCCACTCGGTCTGCATTCGATCCAATTCACTGATTATTTCATCAGACAGCGCCGGCGGGCGGTGCTTCATTTTTTCGAGGGTCATTTCCTGAAGGCGTTGTTCAAAACTCCGGGCTCCCTCTTTTTTCCATTTTTCGTACCCCATGCGCTCGAATAGATCGGAATATTTCATATTGCGGAAGTTTTTTAAGGTTGAGGCTTCCGTTAGATAGTGACCGCCGGGACCGACACTGTCAATCAGATCAACAGCCATTGTTTCATCGGTCACCGGAATACCTTCCATATAATGTTTGACAATATCAACGATTTCATTGGCCAGAACCATAAATTCCGGCGATACCATCGATCCGTGATCCATCCAGCTGCTGCAGTCGTGAACCAATCCGGACCCGACAGTTGCCGCACTGAAAATCTGATATGCAGCTTCAGTACCCGCCTGGGCATCGCAGAATTTGGCGTCCGTGGCACCGGCTGTGCCAAAGAACGGCAGCCGGTAGTACTGGGCCATCTGCGCCATGGCGGCCGTCATCAGACTCATCTCAATCGCACCATATGAAAATATCGTGGTCCGCATATCCATGATGGTCGTAAATGCGCCGTAAATAAATGGGGCACCCGGATTGACCAGCTGATGCAGCACCAATCCACTCAATGATTCCGCGCCGGCCTGCACAATGGTGCCGGCGAATGAGGCTGGAGCTGACCCACATGCCTGGGGGGCCGGAAAATTGATCAGCGGAATGCGCTGCTCGGCGCAATACATAATTTTGTCCACAGCCAGATCATAATACACCAGGGGGGATATCGGTTCGGAATAGTGTACAATACACGGTGACCTTTCAAATTGTTCCCTGCCGCCACACAATAGCAACGCCATTTCATAAATATCCTTGACGCTGTTGGTATCTTTACAGCAGAAAACCAGCGGCTTCTCGCAGTATTGCATCGTATTGCGGGCCACCACCCGATCGGCAATATTGGCCGGCATGTCATCAGCCATTCCAATGGTCATACACCATTGAAAATTCGGCAACGCATCACACAGGGCGGCTGTCACTTCCACATGTTCGCTGACAAACCGCGTCCGCTCATGGGTTTCCGGATCCATGTAATCAATGCAATCGAGGCTGGGGCCGAAAAATGATTTGTCGCCTTCCAAAAAAACATTCCGTTTGCCCGTTCGGGTCCCCAGTACCAACCGCGGAGGGGCTGTTCGGATCGCATCTTCAACCATCCAGGATGGCAATCGAACCCGGTCGCCCTGCACCCGGGCACCACTGCCTGCCAGTACTTCCAGTGCCGGTGGGTGAGTTATTTTAAATCCGGTTCTCTCTAAAACCTCAAGGGTTGCCCCATGAAGACGGGTGATCTGCTCATCGCTGACAACCCTGAGTTTCGGTTTGAAATAGAGTTCGTCTGTGATCATCCCCATGACGGCACCTCCCTTTTGTAATTAGTCCGCCCTGAAATATAATGCCCAGTGAATTATAGATTGCACCTATTTCAAAGAGGACTTGAAAGATTGAAATGACGGCGTCTTAATTCTTTTATGCTGCGCATATTTTTTTTTCAAGAGTGACAACCGCTATTTTATTTAATTTTTTTTGCATATGTATTATGAACTACGCCCATGAATCAGATCCGGCGGTTGCACCATGGTAAACACCCCCGGGAGCTCGATGTATGCAACATATCTCAACCCGTAAAAATGCTTCGGTCATGGTCGGCTACGCTGCAGTTCTGACGGCAGCCGCGCTCTGGGGTGCCTCTGGTATTTGGGTTAAGTTCATTGCCGACAAAGAAGCCGTTTCCCCGACGGCCCTGGCGTTCTGGCGGGACTTCGCAACGTTTCTCTGTCTGCTGCTTGTGGGAATGGCGACAGTGCCTGAGAGATTGAGAATTGATCGCTCGGATTGGCGCGATATGATCGGTATGGGTGCGTGTCTGGGCTTTTTCCACATCTTTTACAATGTGGGAATCTTGATCAATGGGGCGGCGATCACGACCATTCAGCAGGCCATCATGCCGGTCATTGTGGCAGTGGTGGCCTGGCTGCTGTGGCAGGAGCCCCTGACCATCCGGAAAATCCTGGCCATTGTGCTGGCTTTTTGCGGAGCGGTTCTGGTATCCGGACCGAAGCAAATTGCATCCGACGGCCATACCATTTCAGGCGTGCTGCTGGGTTTCAGTGTCCCGTGTCTGTATGCCGGTTGGAACCTGTTCGGCAAAAAAATCCGCATGCGATATGACTCGATCGTAGTGCTGATTTTCGCTTTTGGAACCGCCACGGTAATACTGCTGCCGCTGCAGTTTTTTGTGCCGCAGCCATGGCCTGTCCAGTCGGCAACCTGGATATGGTTTACGGGTTTGATCGGTCTGTCCACCCTGGGGGCTTTTTTTCTGTATGCCGTTGGCATCGGCAGATTGCAGGCCAGCATCGCCAGTATTTTACTGATGTCGGAAATCGCTTTCGCGGTCCTATATGCCTATGTTCTGCTGAATGAACGCTTAGGCCTATTGCAGATAGTCGGATCGGTTCTGGTTGTAGCCGGAGTCTTGCAACTATTTCGGAAATAGCGAAGATGAGGTCTGTTTCCACCGCTGGTATTATAATGTATTTGCTGCTGTGTATCTCGCCGCAATTTTCTGAAGCGGCTCAAACACAGTATAGCAACCCGGCTGAGATCGATTTCAGCATATTCGGATTGGCGATCGACGACGCCGATTTGTCACAATTCCTATCGAAATTAGGGCCGGCAATACCCTTTGCTAATGAGTCTAACCCTGATTTAAAGAGTATGTGTTTTATCTCCAATAGAGATGAAACCCTCGTTTTGCTTAAATTCAAGGGGAATCATTACGCCGGCTTCAAGTTAATGTCACAGAAAAAGCAGTTCTACAAATGGCATTTTTGCGAACGGTCCGCGCACATTTCCAAATCCATATTGATTGACAATCGGCTGAAGCTAGGAATGGACAAAGATCAGGTAAAAGCCATTCTGGGAACACCACTGTCAGAAACCGAGGTTTTTTTTAACTACGTCTATCGATGGCAGAAGCAATCAAATACGGGGGACGCCGAAGATAAATACCTCTCCGATGATGCCGTTCAGAACGATTCTGTTCAGCCGGGGACTGTGGCATGCAAAGTGACATTTTCTGAAGATCGGTTGATCTCTATAGAGATTTCAAAATACTCGGAATAAGGCATATAAGACCATAGGACCAGGCTTTGTTCTGCTCCCCTGGGAAGGTTCGGCAATTATCCATCTGGAGTATTGGAGTAGTGGAGTAACGGGGAAAAACCGTCTACGTGCATTCTTCAGAAAAAAAAGTTATATGACCACAAGTTCGTCATTTATTTAGCAGTGCTTTCGCTTTTTGAACACCGTCACTGGCGTCATGGGCATACGCATCGGCACCAATCCGATCGGCCCAACGCTGGGTCACTGGAGCACCGCCAATAATGGTTTTATATTTTTCTCTCAGACCGGCTTTATTTAAATCTTCTTCCAGTTCCTTCTGGAGCGCCATGGTAGTTGTTAAAAGCGTGCTCGTGCCGATTATATCCGCACCGAATTTTTCGGCTTCTTCAATGATTTTGTCATTGGGAACATCCCGGCCGAGGTCCAGTACCTCGAAACCATTGGCTTTGAAAAGGGCCACGACGATGGTTTTGCCGATGTCGTGTACATCGCCCTGCACGGTCCCCAGAACGATTTTACCCTGCACAATCTCAGCTTCCTGGGGAATCGCCGCATTGATAATCTCTGTGGCCTTCTCCATGGCAGCGGCAGATTTAATCAGCCCCGGGATAAACAGCTTACCTTTACTGAATAAGTCCCCAACCTCGTTGATACCCGGAACGAATCCCTGATCCAGTAAAATCAGCGGTTCTATACCTTCATCCAATCCTCGCCGGGCCAGGTCAGCCGCAGTGGCGGCATCGCCGGCAATGATGGCTTTTGCTGCTTCCTCAAATGTTTTTTCGGACATGTGCGTGATCCTCGCCGCAATTCTTATTGCTATACTTTTTGAAAAGCCATCTTCTAACAAACAGGCGGCCGGAAATCAACAGAGAATGGTGATGTCGGACCACACCATTTTAACATTCGGTACCCTGTGACCGAAAAGGTTTTTCAGCTCACGGTCCGTGCAGACGCCGCCGAGTTTCTGATAAAAATGGATAGCCCGCTGGTTGCTTTCCACCACCCAGAGATAGGCAGTCCGATGCCCCGCTCGAATCAGGCGGCTGACCGCAGATTTCATCAGCGCCGATCCAATACGCCTGGATCTTTTAGATGGCTTCACGTGAAGATTGTCGATAAATGGCTCGAATCGACACCAGATAGCGGTGAATCCGATGATTCCATCGTCTTCGGCAACCAGCACGACATCGCCCGACCGAATTTCCACCGAACGCCAATGGCGCTGCAGGTCGACGGCAAGCTGATCGGTCAAATATTGTTCAGGCAGCACATCCGAATACGCGTCTCTCCAGCTCTCGGCGTGAAGAGCGGCAATATGCGCCAGGTCGGATTGCTGCGCGCGACGAATTTTCATGAGTGCTTACCTGCGCAGTGATTCGTATTCAACTGATAGAGAATTAAAAAAATTCGGGGTCGACCAGATCGGATCATCGTCATCCGGTATCTGTTCGGTCACGGTTTCTTCTTTATAAATTGAAAATCCTCTGGCCAGGTAGTTATTTAGGGCGTGCTCATGATCGAGGGTACAGGTGTGAACCCACACCCGCTTCGGCCCAAGCGACCAGGCCAGCCGAATGGCCTCCGATAGCAGAAAGCCGCCTAATTTCATTCCGATGTATTGCGGCAAAAGTCCGAAAAAAGCGATTTCAACACGTTCCCCCTGCTGGTCGAATTCGATGTAGCCAAACGGCGACCCCGCCATATATCCAATCCAGGTCGATATGGATTCCTTCTCAACCAGGTTTTTCCAATCTTCCAGGGCCCAGCTCAAACGGCTGAACCAGCGCCAGGGGCGCCCGACATTGACAAAGAAAAAATGGTTGATGACCGGTGTCGGTATCTCAACTTTTTTTACCTCAACATCGTCACCCGGCGGTGGTTTAGCGATAAATGCATCCCGAGACAGCATTTCAAGATAAGTAGTGGTGACTTCTATTTCCACGGTTACCTCAAATCATCGATCAAGAATTCCAGATCGAGTTTGCGCAGGGTTTCCTTGCCGGGCACCGTCGTGGCGGTATCCCAGCCAATGTGCTCCAAAAACTCCCTGACCATCAGCTTATAATCCACCGTGACATCTCTGACATTTCCTTCTTTGAGAGGCGGATCGCCGATTATCCGGCCCGGCACGCTGCGTCCCAGCGGATTGATACCTTCCCGCAGGTTAAAGGCATGCCGCAGGGTGTAGATCCGCATTCCCACCTCATAGACTTTATCCATGTCGTATGCCTGGCCGGTTACCATGGAAAGCTGCTCGGGCAGGGTCTGGACCGGGTAAGACAGGCTGCCGAACATGCAGAGCCCCGCGGCATTGACCACTTCATAAATGGCCACCAGCTTGGCGTGGGCCGGGGCCTGGCCTGAATAGGTGTATTTATCGGTTCGGGGTTCGTCAAAACCGGGAGGCCAATTCAATTCTCCACCCTGGGTGTGGCGGCCGGGTGTGGCGGTCACCAGGTACGTGGTCGCAAGCCCAGGCATAAATTTGGGATCATGTGCCGGTATTTCCTCGCCACCGACATGTACGGCATACTCGCTGCCGATGTCGCCAAATTTCTCCCGAGCGGCGGCAATACCGTCCGCTAAAATATCTCCGATGCCTTCCCGTTGGCCCATCTTCTCCGTCAAAGCAACTATGGCTTCGGCATTGCCCCAGGTCAATTCGAGGCTGTCGGTTTGCTCCTTGCTGAGGAGTCCATTCTCATAGCACTCGATTGCATAACCGATCGTAGCACCCGCGGCAATGGTATCGAGACCCAGGTTATTGCAGATTTCGTTCACCTTGATGATCGAAGCCAGATCATCATTCAGCAAATTGGGCCCGTACATGGCAAGGGTTTCGTACTCGGGCTTGTGCCCAATGCCGTCATTCAATTCAAGCGCAAATTTGCCTTCCTTTTGGGACAGCCGGCCGCCACAGGCCAGCGGACATTTCCAGCAGCCATAGCGTTTATACCCCTCAACGCCGATGACTGCATCATCGCTGATCTTCCGGGCACGCTCGGATGGAAAATCGGTCGTTTCGGCGCCCCCCCAGTTTTTAACCGGACTATCGCCGCTCATAACGGCATCGTGGGTAATGCCGGCTGTGCCATATTTGGTGAAGAGACGGTAGCCGCCGGTCGCCTGCTTCAAAATGTTCTTTTTGAGTTCCTTCATGCCGGCTGCATCATGCAGTGGGACTTCCATTTTGCCTTTGACCACGATGGCTTTCAATTTTTTCGATCCCATTACGGCACCGAGCCCCGAGCGGCCTGCAGCCCGCTCCTTGTCGTTCATAATACAGGATGTCAAAGCTAATTTTTCTCCGGCAGGTCCGATGGAGCAAATCTCACAGTCGGCACCATGCCGCTCTTTCAAGAGGTCTTCCAGAGGAGTCACCCCCATACCGGCTAAATCGGCTGCATCACGCAAATCCGCCCTGCCTTCATCGATGACGAGATATACCGGCGTTGGAGCAATGCCGCTAAACAATATTCCATCGAAGCCGGCAAATTTCAGATGGGGTCCAAAAAAACCGCCACAGTTGGCATCACCCCATCCCCCGCCCGTTTTGGGAGATTTGGCCACCACCACAAAGCGCGAACCGATTACTGCCGGCGTACCGGTCAGCGGACCGGTTAAAAACCCCAGAATATTATCCGGTCCCAGAGGATCGGCACCTGCCGGAATACGATCGTATAGCAGCTTCGCCCCAATTCCGTATCCGCCGATAAATTTGCGGCATAAATCCTCGTCCAGGATTTCCTCTGATATCCGCCCCTGCGTCAAATCGACGGTCAAGATTTTACCCATGTAACCATTCGCCATGATCTACCTCCTTGGTTTTTCGATTTTGAGTACAATTAATTTACGCATTTCGAATGCCATTCATCAAAAACCAAAGCGACATGGCATTAGAAATTGAAGATTGAAGACTGAAGATTGAAGATTTGAGGTATTCTATCGATCAGAATTCACCCTTGTTATCAATTCTCAAATCTTACGCAAACATGATTTGATTTCAATAAATAGGTACCAGGCTTTTTTCGAGACCATACTCGTAAAAAGAGGCCCTTTGGGGCAGTAATATCGATAGCCATGCAGTCGCTTAAATTTTAGGTGTCAGAAAAGCGGTTCACTGCACACTGAAACCTGAACACTGACACCTGAAACCTT
>JASJCE010000022.1 GCA_030066155.1 Desulfobacterales bacterium
GTGCTGGGACCGGCATCCTTCACCGTGGACCTGAACCGCACCGCTACCGATGTGCTGGAAAAGACTGATCTTCAAGGACGAGCATTTTCACTGGCCTATGCCAAATTGGACCAATCCGACCTTACGCTGCAGCTTCTCCGGCCAAGAAATGAAATTGCAGAAACCTGGACCCGGGCGAAAACTTACCTTTTGCTTGCGTTTTTTGTCGGCCTGGGCTTTATAGTAACGATTATTTTCCGACTTTCTCGAGTTTTGGTCGAGCGCATCCGGGAAGCCGACGAAAAGAGGGAATATGCATTTCGCGAACTCAAACACTCCCAAAAACTGTCCTCCATCGGACGGCTGGCGGCTGGAGTCGCGCACGAAATCAACAATCCCCTGATGATCATCAACGAGGATGCCGGATTGATACAGGATCTTTTGGATAAGGGTCAAGATCTCAAATCTTCAAGAGAAATCAGTGAACTTGCGCAATCGATTTCACGCTCGGTTGACCGTTGCCGGAAAGTTACCCACCGGCTTCTGGGGTTTGCCCGTCGCCTGAAACCTAAACTGGAAATTTTAAGCCTGAACGAAGTCCTTGAGGAGGTTGTGAGCTTTCTGGAGCTGGAAGCCCGTCAGCGAGAAATCAACATTCGCAAGCATTACGCCGATGAATTACCCGCGATATTATCTGATCGGGGTCAGCTTCAGCAGGTATTTTTGAATATTCTCGGCAATGCCCTGGCCGCAGTATCCGAGGGCGGTTCTATTATGCTGAAGACGTTCGAGGAAGGCCGACACAGCGTGGCGGTCGTCATTGAGGACGATGGTACCGGTATGTCCGAAGACACACTCAAGCGAATTTTTAAGCCATTTTTTACAACCAAAAAGGAATACGGCACCGGCCTGGGGCTTCCTATCAGCTATGAAATCGTCAGCGAACTCGGCGGAGATATAAAAGTGCACAGTCGGGAAGGCGAGGGTACGATGTTTACGGTATGTTTGCCGAAAAAAGCCCGGAACGCCGACAGTAATCCGGAATTAAATGAAGAAACCGGTGATGGCAGTTGAAGTTGATCACAGGTCACGAAACGGAATAGGAGGTGATGGCATTGCAGCCCTTCAGTGTCTTGCTCGTCGACGACGAGGTTGAACTTATTGAAACATTGCTCAAACGGCTGGAAATGCGCCGGGTGGATGTCAAGGGCGTCAACAGCGGAATGGATGCCCTCGCACAGCTGGATCGAAAGCAGTTCGATGTGGTGGTACTGGATGTAAAAATGCCAAAAATGGACGGCATTGAAACGCTGAGGGAAATCAAAAAACGATATCCGATAATTGAAGTGATCATGTTGACCGGTCATGCCAACGTTGACGTCGCTATTCTGGGTATGGAACTCGGCGCGTTCGATTACCTCTTGAAACCGGTTAAGATCGACCAGCTGCTTTACAAGATACAGGACGCCTATAAAATGAAGTCTCTGACCGATCAGAAGATCATTCAGAAGAAGGAGGAGTTTGGTATGGTTGAAAAATGAATGGTTATGGACGAGGATGCAGATGAGATTATCTATGGTATAACGCATGCAGGAGAGGTGAAAATGAATTTTTTCAGACAGTGGGGCCGATTTATGTTAATGGGCGCAAGGGTTTTTGCACAATGGGAAATCAATAATTCAAACGTTATACTGCGCGATCGAAAACGCGTCATCCTTTTGTGCATTCTGATCCTGCCGATTATATGCGGCGGAATCGTATTTGCCGATTCGATCGGCGATGCCATGCCGGAATTATTAGGAGGCAAGAAGGCTTACAGTCCGGCCTTTTACAGCACGGGTATATTTATTGTCTCCATTTTAATCGGAATGGGGGCGGGTTTGATCACCGGCTGCATCGGTGCCGGCGGTGGGTTCATCATCGCTCCGGCATTGATGAGTGCCGGTATAAAGGGGATCCTGGCCGTGGGGACCGACCTGTTCCACATTTTTGCCAAGGCTATAATGGGCAGCGTGATTCACCGAAAACTGGGCAATGTATCAGTGCCCCTCGCTGTTGTTTTTTTGCTTGGCGCCATAATTGGGGCGACGCTGGGGGGTGTCATCAATCGCGTGTTATACGAGATCAATCCCGTCCTCAGTGATGCCTTCATCACCACTGTCTATGCTCTTATGCTGGGGTTTTTAGGCGCTTACGCCCTGATCGACTATTTAAAGGCCCGCAAAAGCAGCGAAGCGGATGAAGGCGGCGGACATGCCCACGGCGGCAAAGACGAAGGGGCCGAAATGGGCAACCTTCCCAGGAAAATTCAAGCCATCAAGCTGCCGCCAATGGTCAAATTTGATTTCGAACTAACCCCCGGGGGACGCAGCATTTCATGGCTTTTTCTGGTGCTCAGCGGCGCACTGGTGGGACTGGCCGCGGGTATTATGGGTGTCGGCGGCGGGTTTCTGACCTTCCCTATATTTGTCTACATACTGGGGGTTTCCTCAATGACAACGGTGGGTACCGACATTTTCCAGATTGTCTTTACCGCCGGTTACGCTTCGATCAGCCAATATGCCATTTATGGCTTTATTTTCTACACATTAGCCATGGGAATGCTGCTGGGATCCCTGCTGGGGATCCAGATCGGCGCAATGGTAACCAAGGTGGTTAAAGGCATCACCATCCGGGGCTTTTACGCCATGGCTGTGCTGGCGGGATTCGTCAACCGAATTTTTGCTTTGCCTTCAAAATTAGGCGAAATGGGGGTCATCCCGATCTCCAAACAGGTGGGGGGCGTTTTAGACACCATTGGCGTCTGGGCGTTTTTCATTGTTATCGGCATATTCGGCGTATGGGTTGTGGGGACTTTCTTTTCAAATATCAGCGTCCTGAAGGGAGAGGAGGTAAGCAAATGATTTCTCAGCCAAAGAAATTCTATGCCGGTCTTGGCCTGATGGCGGGATTTATCGTCGTTCTCATTCTTATTTTTGCGCCCATTCTGAAAGGTCAAAACAGTCTCGATTACCTGGATTCGATGTACAACTCCATTTCAAAGGGCTCTGCCTATTATATTCCGGGACTACGGGAAGATTCCCAACAGATGTCCGATGTATCGGTGGATGTCACATTGAGCTTGGCCAGTGCCCGCCAGGCCGAGCAGACAGCACTTTTATTAGAAAAAAGCGGTGTCACGGCAGCGGTTTCAGAATCGAAAATAGCCGTAAAGGGAAGCCTGGGGAAAATTCTCGGAGCATGCCTCGATGACGCCGATCTCCTGTATTTGAACAAGGGCAAAGCGATTGCCGATAAATACGGCTACGATGAAAAGCGGGTTCTTTTCAACTGGTGGAACGCCTTCAAGTCGTTAGACCAAGAGCTTAAGGACCAGGAACAATTTCAGGCGGCCAAGATCGTCACACAGATCAAAAAAAAGGGCGTGGAAACCGCCTACAATTATTATAAGATCGAGCCACAGAAAATTACGGACCGGATCGGCCTCATCTTGTTGTCTCTGGTATTCTACGTCGTCTATACCATGTGGTATGGATTCGCAATCATGTATATGTTTGAAGGCTGGGGGATGAAACTCGAACACTAGTATCCCGTCTTACGAATACTACGAACATACCTGGTAGAATGGAATATCCTGTAAAGATTCGGATTTCTTGTATCTGGTCTTTTTGTTTTATGGAAAAGTTAAATCGCTTAAATCGTTCACGGAATTTGGTGCCTATTTATTGAAATCACATCATGTTTGCGAAGGATATTTAAAATAAAAATTTTTCGCCACTAAGACACCAAGACACGAAGTTAAAACTCAATAATTTTTTTTCTTAGTGTCTTCGTGCCTTTGTGGCAGTTCCTTCCGGTTTATCCGGATTGGGATTCAATTCGTTAGAGTTGTGATGGGAATTATCCATAACACCGTCAGGAAGCTTTTCGCCAAAAAGCAAGCGCCTGAGCCTTCCGAGATCGACGCCCTGCGCCATGAATTAAGGAAGCAATATCACAGCTTCAGGCTGCTGCTCAATGCCAACAACCGGGCGCTCGAAATCATGGCCGAGCTCGAACAGGCCCTGAAGGGAGAACAACCTTTCGGTATGACATTTGTGCGGAGCCGCTGCACCGCAATCGCGGTCAATGTCTTCCAGATGATTGAAAAGCTCAAACATCTCGCACCCAACAAGTACGGGGACCTGAGTACCATATTCAAGGAGATCAAGGAGCACATCGATCAGCTGCTGACTCTTCAAACGCATGTAGCGGATAATCGGCTGGTGGTCCCCATGAGCGCCATCGACAAAAACATGAGCGATCTTGTAGGCAGCAAAATGGCCAATCTCGGTGAGGTAAAAAATAACCTGAATCTGAACATACCCGAAGGTTTTGCCATAACCACCGCCGCCTATCAACGCTTTATCGAACACAATGACCTGAGGCCTGAAATCAACCGGCGCTTCCAGACTGCAGATCTTGAAGACATGGAATCGCTGTTTACCCTCAGCGCCGGAATTCAGAACCTGATATCCGTATCTCAGATCCCCCAAAACCTTGAAAATGAAATCATGGAGGCCTGGTGGCAGACTGAGGAAAAAGCCGGTTTTGAGATAACCGCGGCCTTGCGGAGCAGTGCCATGGGCGAAGACGAGGCCGGCAGCTCATTTGCCGGAATGCACTTGTCTGAATTGAACGTGAGCGCGGATTACGTTCTGGACGCCTACAAAGAGATCCTTGCCAGCAAATACAGTCTTCCGGCCATCACCTACCGATTGAAAAAGGGATTCAAGGATGAAGATATCGTCATGTGTGTCGGCTGTATGGTGATGATCGACGCTGTTGCCGGCGGTGTTATGTATACTCGAAATCCGAATAATGTGCATGATGATTCGATTTTTATCAATTCGGCCTGGGGACTGCCCAAGGCCGTGGTGGACGGCAGGGTGGAATGCGACCTTTTTGTCGTCTCCAGAGATGCTCCTCCTGAAATCGTCCATGAAGACGTGAGAACGAAGGACAAAAAATTCGTGTGCTACCCGCTGGAGGGCGTCTGTCGTCTTGATTTAAATGAGGAGGACGGCGCACAGCCATCGTTAACCCATGAGCAGATACGGCAACTGGCCGAGCTTGCCGTCACGATCGAGGACCACTACGCCGTTCCTCAGGATATCGAATGGGCAATCGATTACCACGGCAGCATCAACATCTTACAGAGCCGCCCCCTCCGGCAAAGAGAATCGCAACGGCTTCCTATTCCCGATGTGTTGGAGGGCCAGACTCATGAAGCAGTTATCGTCCGGAAGGGGATTACGGCCAGTCCCGGTGCCGCCTACGGCAGCGTCTTCGTCATCAGAAGAGAAGCAGATATTTTGGCGTTTCCCGAAGGCGCCGTTCTCGTCGCTCAACAGGCCTTGCCCCGGTGGGCCTCGCTTCTCGTCCGGGCCTCGGCCGTCATTACCGAGCAGGGCGGTGTTACCGGCCACCTTGCAACCGTGGCGAGGGAGTTCGGTATTCCAGCGCTGTTCGGCGTTCCCCGGGCAACTCAGAAAATGGCAACCGGGGATCCCGTCACGATCGATGCCGACAGCGGGATCGTATACCGGGGACGCATCGAATCTCTGCTGTCGGCGCCTGCTCCCCAGGCAAACATTATGGAAGGCAGCCCGGTTTATGAGTTATTGCGACAGGCCAGTGAGTTTATTATTCCACTAACCCTGCTGGAGCCGGATTCACCTGATTTCAAACCCGGCAATGCCAAGACCCTCCATGATATCACACGTTTTATTCATGAAAAAGCCGTCAAAGAGATGTTCAATTTTGCCGCGGATGAGGATTTATCGGTGCTATCCAGCAAACAGCTTTTTTACAAGGTCCCCATGCAGTGGTGGTTCCTGAACCTGGATGACGGCTTCACCGGCGAAATCGAGGGAGAGTATGTGAACATCGAAAGTATCGCCTCGTTACCGATGCTGGCCTACTGGGAGGGATTTACCGCCGTCCCCTGGGAAGGCCCGCCGCCCATGGACGGCAAAGGCCTCATGTCGGTGTTCTTTCAGTCTACGGCCAACACCTCTCTGGTGCTTGGCCGTCGCTCCGGGTTCGCCGACCGCAACTACTTCATGATCTCACGGGACTACTGCAGTATGAATTCCCGCCTGGGTTACCACTTCACGACCATGGAAGCGCTGGTGAACGAACGAACCTCCGAAAATTACATCGGCTTTCAATTCAAAGGCGGAGCTGCCGATATACACCGCCGATCCGGTCGGGTTCGCCTTGTTGGTGAAGTTCTGGAAAACTGCGGATTTACCGTTACGGTCAAGGAGGACACCCTGAAGGCCAGGCTCGAAGGAAGGGAAAAAGACTACATGCTCAAGCGCCTAAAAATACTGGGATACCTATCTTTGCACACGCGTCAACTGGACATGATCATGTCCAGCCCGGGAAAAGTCAAATACTACCGAAATAAAATCGAAACCGATCTCGAGACCCTTTTTCATATATCCGACGACTGATCTTCCTCGTAAAGTAAAAATAACTTTAAAGGAGTCCGTGCATGAGCATTGCAAACGTATTGTTGGTAGACGACGAGGTCGACTTCGTCGAAACATTCAGTGAACGTCTGAAAATGCGAAACCTCGATGTCTTCAAAGCGTTTAGCGGAGAAGAAGCTTTAGAAGTACTTAAAAAAAAACATACCATCGAAATCGTTATTTTGGATGTCAAAATGTCAGGCATCGACGGCATCGAAACGTTGACGGAAATCAAGAAAAATTATCCACTGGTGGAAGTCATCATGCTGTCGGGTCACGCGGGTGTTGAATCGGCCATCGAAGGCATGAAGCTGGGCGCCTTTGATTATTTGATGAAACCCTGCGATATAGATAAAATGATCGCCAAAGTTACCGAGGCGGCGGCCAAAAAACGGCAACACGAGGAAAAAATCATCCAGGCCCGCAATAAGGAGATCACGTCCCGGAAAACCTAAAAAAGATGGTAGGTGAAGGAAAACGCTGCGCTCAACCGATTTCAGCCTCCCAGCTTTTCGATTTCGGATTGCGGCCTCCGGCCCGTAGGGGTCATAGGGGCCTACCCTCCGGCCTGTAAGCCCATGGCCTATAATCCTACGGGCTGGAAGCGGCCCCGGAGGGATTTTGGATTGGAAATAAAACCGCCCTTTTTGCTTCAGTAACAATTTGAATGAGCCATTCTCCGAAAGCCGTGCGCCGAATATCGAACGCCTCTATCTTGAATAGAAAATCATGCCGTTAATTCCAGAATCCAGCATCCAGTATCCAGCATCCAGCATCGAGCATCCAGCATCCAGTATCCAGTATCCCAGTATCCAGAATCCAGCATCCAGTATCCCAGCATCCAGCATCCAGCAACCAGAATCCAGTATCCAGCATCCAGTATCAAGCATCCAGCATCCAGCATCGAGCATCCAGTATCCAGTATCCCAGAATCCAGCATCCAGTATCCAGCATCCAGTATCGAGACTCTATCTCGCCCGCCATCCCTGGGTCTTGCGCTTGAACCGCCGGCTGACCAGCTCCGCCAAACTGCGTACGACTACGTTGGCAAACACAATCAGCATGCACATGGCCGCAGCCGGCGCAGTATCACCGGCATCATCCATGTTAATAACCGCCACCGAGGCCAGAGGTGTGTCACTGGTGTAGAGAAATATGACAGCTGAGACGGTCGCCATGGAGCTGACAAAGTAAAACACGGCAATCTCCAATATGGCCGGGAAACATACCGGCACTGTTACTCGCAAAAACGTCTTGTAGAACGGCACGGCCATGGATTCGGCCACGGATTCGAACTCTTTGTCCAATTGCCGGATGGCGGTGGTCGCCGTCAGGAAGCTGACCGTATAAAAATGGATAATATTGCAGATAATCAAAATGGCCATCGTCCCGTAAAGCAGGTTAAAGGGATTGTAAAAGGTGATATCGGTGAACGGGATACCGAGCTGAAGCTTGTTGAAGAAAAAGATGTAAGCGATTCCAATGACCAGGCCGGGGAGAGCCAGTGGAATAATCGAAAGAAAGTATGCTGTGCGCCTGAGCAGGACCGCGCCCTTGGTCTTATCGATCAGGTAGGCACTGGTAAAGGTGACAAAGGCGCCGAAAACGGCTGTCAGGGCCGCCATTTCGATGCTGTTCCAGAAAGCGGCATAGCCACCGCCGCCGACATCAGCAAAGGTATAGTGGCTTAGGGTCCAGATCTGTGGGTAGCGTTCAGGGTTTGTAAACGCATATGGCCAGATTTTAACCAGTGACGCCACTCCTGCCATAAATACCATCAGCAGGATAAAGGCGGCAATCGCCGAACAAATGCTGGCGTAGATCGTGTCCCGCAAAGGGCTGGTTTTGGGGACGAAGGGCACGCTGCGCGCAGTGACCACGGCCGTGGCGCGACGCTGAACGATGCGATCGGCAATAAAAGCCAGGACAGTCGGTATCAATAAAATAATGCTGACCGTGGCGCCCATGCCGAAATTTTGCTGACCGATCACCTGCTTGTAGATGTCCACCGCCAGTATGTTAAACTGACCGCCGACAACTTTCGGTGCGCCAAAATCGGTAAAAGACAGGGTGAACGCCACGAATGTGGCACTCAGAAGTCCGAACTTGATACTGGGAATAGTCACCGTAAAAAAGGTTCGGATCTTGCCGGCTCCCAGACTTTCGGATGCCTCATAGAGTCGGGCGTCTGTATTTGAGAGCGCCACGAGCAAAATCATAAACGCCGGTGGAAATGTGAAAACAACCTCGGCAATGACGATTCCCGTTAGACCATAAAGATGTATATCCCAGGCCAGCCAGGGAAGTTTGTCGAAAAAACCGGTCGTAATGACGCCTTTGTTGCCGAAAAGATAGACGAGCGACAACCCGTAAAGCATCGTGGGGGCAAATAACGGAATCATTGCCACAACCCGGAAGAATGCTTTTCCAAACATCCGCGTCCGGTGAATCCCATAAGCGTACAGAAATGCAAGGCTTACGGATATGACAGTCGTGTAGATCCCGACCCGCATACTGTTCCAGACGGATTGGGCCAGTCCCGAAGCTTCCATGTATTGCGTCAGAAACTCAATCGACCTGAAAGCCTGAAAAGCCAGTACCAACAGAATGGCAAGGGTCAACATTCCATTCTGGTTGAACGGCAACGTGGGCCTGATCAGGGTCCAGATAAAAAACCCGATGAGGGTGACGGAGAGCAAAATGTTGGCAAGCGAAATGAATGTCCGGCCCTGGGAAATTCCTTTGAGGCCGAAATAATCAAAGAAGTTGGCCAGCCCGATAAAGCGCTCGACCAGGACCAGGTTTTCCCCGGCAGGCATCAGATTTCCATTAACCAGCCAGCGCTGCTGGTTTGTAAGCCGGGCTTCAACGGGCTCGATGGGGAGTACTTCTTCACTGACGGGGTCCGGACGGGCCAGGTCGACCACGATTCTTTTCAAACGTTCCTGGTAGAATTCGACAAAGACCCCGGCCGCTTCACCTTTACCCCGGCGGGTTTCCACTGGTTTGTTGTTGATGTAGAGGACGTCCTGTTTGCCGTCTTCACGCATCAGCAATACGCTGTGACCGGCAATGTCGATCTGCCCACGGAAGTCGTCTTCCGCCTTCTCCGCCGCAGTGGGTTCCTCGATTTTGACGACCAGTTCAATGTGAGTGGCCCGATCCACCACGTCCAGCAGCGGTAAAACGACTCCTACCAGAAGCCAGAAGCAGGCCAGCGCTATCAACAGTCGCCGCATCCAGTCTTCTGAACTGGTTTTTTGGGTAACACGCTGGCTATCCGCCCTGGAGCCAAAAACATATCCCAACGCGTTTTCTAATGCGGTCACAATACCCCCCTGGGGTTTTGATGTGAAAGCAGGTTTCAGTGTTCAGTGTTCCGGTGTCAGCGGACAGATGTCAGATGACAGATGACAGATGACAGAAGTCAAAAATCAGAAATCAGATGACAGAAGAAAGTTACAGTTATTTGTTATTGGTTATACCGGTTGTCAATAATAATGTTCCATTCGAATTTGCCTTCGAAAGACAAAGTCGTAACTCAGCAGAGCTATATTCCTGAAAATGATGACAACCGCGATAATGTCTCACTACTAAATTGACAGAATTCCTTAATTCGACATTCGTCAATCGACATTCGTCATTCTGTTAGCCTTGAAACCCGACACTTGACACCTCATTTCACCGTTTTCTGCCTATCTTTGAAGAGCAGCAGTCTCTCAGGCGGCAAATATATCGGCAATTCCATCTGGGTGCGAACATTCAGGGATTCCATCGCTTCAACCTGCAGATCCATATTCAAACGTTGATCGGTAGAGCCTCCTCCCGGATGCAGTACCCGAAGGCGGATCGTGTATAGCGATCCCCTGAATTCGATCCGCTCGACCTTGGTCTTTAAAATATTGACATCTATCGACTCATCTCGGATAATCCGGATATCTTCCGGCCGAATGGCCACGATAACATTTCTTCCCTGATAGTTTGCCGCCCGGCCATTATCCGACCGCAATACATACTGCCCGAAGAAAATCGAATCCGGATCACGTCCCATACAGTCCGCCATAAAATTCATCTCACCGATGAAACCGGCGACAAATGTGTTCTGGGGCGACGCATACAACTCATGCGGAGTCGCGTACTGCATCAGTGCGCCTTCGTCCATTACGACCACTCGATCGGCCATGGTCAGCGCCTCCTCCTGATCGTGGGTCACCATAACGGTTGTGACGCCCAGGGTTTCCTGGATTCTACGAATTTCGGTCCGCAGGTAGACCCGCACCCGAGCGTCCAGTGCCGAGAGCGGCTCATCGAGCAGCAGGAGGGAGGGACTGGGTGCCAGCGCCCGGGCCAGGGCCACGCGCTGCTGCTGGCCACCCGACAACTGGGCCGGATATTTATAAGACTGATCCGCTATGCCGACCAGTTCCAGCATTTCCATGGCCCGTTTTTCTCGCTCGGCCTTTGAAAACTGGCGGCGGCTGATGCCATACTGGACGTTGCCAAGAATATTGATGTTGGGAAACAGGGCATAGGATTGAAAAACAATGCCCAGCTTGCGATTGGCGACCGGCTCGCGGGATACGTCGCGACCTGCAATCCACACCGATCCCGAATTCTGCTCTTCAAGTCCCGCAATAACTCGCAACAATGTCGTTTTACCGCACCCGCTCGGGCCCAGAATCGACACAAATTCACCCTGCTTGATGGCGACGCTGATGTCACTCAATGCCGTAAATTGACCAAACATTTTGGTAATATTACGGACCTCGAGGAAATACTCGTTATTGCCATTTGAGCTGATTACATCCACCATTTTTAAAAATCCGGTTGCACCTTGTTTTAATCAGGCCTTTAAGCTTTTCTGCTCGATCGAGTTGAATTGAGCACAATTAAATCCCAAATCTCAAATTCCAAAATTTGTTATTTGCTATTTGGTGCTTGGAATTTCAATCATCGACTTGGCGATAACTCATCGCGATCTGTCTAATGCACGAAAACTTAACGATATACCCGTTTTAAAATGTACCGGCACAACCCGAGCTGCTGGTTGTGCCGGCGATTTGGTCAACAGGCGGATCGTGCTTATTTCTTGGGTGCGCTCTTGCTGTCGTAGCGCTTGATCCATTCCTTGAGAATCCGCTGGCGATTCTTGGCAGCCCACTCCAGGTCGTTTTCGATCAAAACGGACATGGGATCTGCCGGCCAGCCATCAGGTGCGTCGATTTTGACGTCGGTGGCCACGATCGGATAGATCTTGGCATACATGGCCATCGCTTCGTCGCTGATGGCCCAGTCCAGGAAAATCCTGGCTTCTTTTTTGATGCGGGGCTTCTTGATCAGCGCATTGGATTCCACATCGAACCCGGAACCCTCTTTAGGGAATGCGACCACCACCGGTTCGCCCTTGGCACGTTGTTTAAAGCCACGGTAAGCGAAGGAGACGCCGATCGGGAATTCGCCTTTGCCGGCCATTTTTGCCGGTTTTGAGCCCGAATGCGTGTATTGGGCGATGTTTTCGTGAAGTTGGTCCAAATATTCCCAGCCTTTCTCTTCGCCCATCAGCTGCAGGACAGCCGACACGGTCAGAAAACCCGTACCGGAGGACGCCGGATTCGGCATGACCAGTGAGCCCTGGTAGACTGGATTGAGTAGATCCGCATAGGATTTGGGCATCGGTAGGTTCTTTTTCTCCATTTCGATCGTGTTTCCGACGATCCCCGTAACCCAGGCTTTAATGCCGACCCAGTGAGCGGGACTGTTTTTCGGATCTTTCATTCCAGCCTTAACCTTCTCGAGACCCTTCGGATTGTAGCCTTTGAGCATCCCCAGATCGTCGGCAATCAGCAAACTGGTGGCCGCCGTACCCCATACAACGTCCGCCTGGGGATTGTCCTTTTCAGCCAGCAGCTTGGCTGTGACAATGCCGGTCGAATCACGGTAAATCGTAACCTTGATGTCGGGATGGGCTTTCTGAAAAGCCGGAAGATAAACCGCGACCTCATCATCTTCAAGCGCGGTATAAACCAGGAGCTCTCCGGCGTAAACACTGCCGAATCCCAGGAGGACCGTCAGAGCTGCGAATCCTAAAATAGCACCGATAATACGACTCTTTTTCTTTGTTCGTAAGATGTCCATGTTAAGTGACCTCCTTTTTTGGGGTTGTGGTTTACCTGAGACTGATACTCATTCAGAAATTATGCAATAACAAATCAAATAAGGGATGCCAAGAAAATAATCTCATTTTGGACAAGCGTTTTTATTTTATTGACAAGGCCAGTGCATCCGGACCTAAAATTGAATCATATATATGCCTAAAATTAGATTTTGATTAAGAAAATTATCAGGATTACATGGTCTTTTATAAATTTTTATTAAATCCAGTGAACGAAATATATGTAACCAAAAAAAGAAAACTATGCGAAGCATAAGGGAATTAAGACGCCGCCTTTTCAACCTATCAGGCGCATTCAAACCGAGACACAGCCTACAAAACACAAAGTGTTATCTTTCAAGGCGGCTTAATTAGGGGAAATCCCCAGACCGACGGTGATTACCCAGAAAAAATAAGCGATTTCCCCATGGACAAAAAATAGCAATCCGATTTAATGTCGACTACAATCTACATGTGTTATGCGCAGGGGAGGCTACATTTTTATGCGCAGCGCAAGGGTGGTCCTTTGATGAAAGGGCTACCCTTGAGTTTTACCGGTCAACCTCAACTAATCGCACGGCATTTCTGCGGACGCCCAACGTCGCTAAACGAATCGCAATCGGTCGCTCTCGTCTATCACCACACAGTAAAGGAGATCACCCCATGAAAGAACTGGTTGAACACATTGCCCGCGAATTGGTCGATAACCCTGATGAGGTATCCGTCGCAGAGGTCGAAGGCAATCAGACTTCAGTTCTGGAACTAAAAGTCGCCAAAGAGGATTTAGGCAAGGTAATTGGCAAGCGTGGCCGTATTGCCCAGGCAATACGCACCATCGTCAGCTCAGTTTCAGCCAAGGAAAAAAAGCGCACCGTCCTCGAGATTATGGATTAGCCGGAACGATGGCTCGAAATTGACATGCGCAGCGATAACGTTCTATAACATCTGCTTGTTAATAGAAAACTTGCGTATTTGAAGTTGGGGTGTCGGAAGATGGCCGGTAAATCCATCTATGACCAATTGGATCGGAGACTCCCTGAATCGCAGACGTACCGATTCAGATCGATGGCGGAGTTTGAGCTGGAACGCGAAGAGCGGGAACTGGCGATAAAGCTCCTGCGCCGACGCGATAATATCTTAAAAGCTGTCCATCTTTTCACCGAACGATTTCTAAGAATGCCCCTCACCGAGAGCAGTATCGAGCCCATTTTGGAAACTCTGGGCCACGCTGCGGAAGTCAGCCGTGTCTATGTATTTGAAAATACGACCCGCCCCGATGGAATTCTGGTTACCAGCCAACGCTATGAGTGGGTCACCACTGGAATCAAGGCCCAGATTGACAATTCCGATCTACAGGAACTGCCGTGGCTTGAAGCCGGATTTGAACGCTGGGTCAAAACATTGGGACACCACAAACTGATATATGGTGATATATGCGATTTCCCGGACACCGAAAGAGAGATTTTGGCAGCCCAGGAAATTATTTCAATTTTGGTCGCCCCGATATTCGTCGGCAATCAATGGTGGGGCTTCATTGGTTTCGACGACTGCCGGTCTGCCCGTGAATGGTCGCCGGTCGAAATCGAAGCCCTCAAAACGGCTGCCAACGTTATTGGCGCTGCGATTCAGCGGAAACAGGCCGAAGATGCACTGCTGCATTCCGAAAAAAAGTATCGGTTGGTGGTTGAAAATGCCAACGAGGGCATCGTTATCACCCAGGACGGGAGACTTAAATTCGTCAATCACCAGACCACGGAAGTCTCGGGCTACTCGAATGAAGAATTGAAAACCGCTTCTTTCCTGGATTTCGTTCATCCGGATGACAGGGACATGGTCATCCAGCATCACCTGAATCGACTCTCCGGTCTTGAACAGCCCAGTGTCTACTCCTTCCGGATGATCGACAGCAATGGCGAAACGAAATGGATCCGCAACAACGGCGTCATTATTGAATGGGAGGGACGACCGGCGACACTGAATTTTCTATTGGATTACACCGAACGCAAAAAGGCCTCGGATGCATTGGCTGAAAGCGAAGAAAAATATCGGCAGCTGTTTGAGAACGAATCCGATGCCGTCATGATTTTCGATGCTGAAACCCTGCAGTTTGAAGACGCAAACCCGGCCACACTGAGCCTTTTCGGATATTCGAAACCGGAATTTCTGGCGCTGACAGTCGAAGACATATCGGTCGAGAAAGGAAAAACACGCATTTCGGTGGATAAACCTGTCCACAGTGGAACACAACATCCCGAGGTACCCCTGCGACATTTTCGAAGGAAGGATAGCACCACCTTCCCCGGTGAGATTTCTACCGGAAAGTTTATATCTGGCCGGCGCCATAAGATCATCGGGGCCGTGCGGGATATAACGACTCGAATTCAGGCAGAGGACAAAATTCGAACCCTAAATCAACAGCTGATAAAAGCCCAGGAAAACGAACGCAATCGCATTGCCGGTTATCTGCACGACCATGTTGCCCAGGATCTATCGAGCCTTAAAATCGGACTGGAAACGTTGTTTGACAACCATTGGGAGATGTCCGATGATATCAAATCGAAAATTGGAGACATGTCAAAAATGCTCCAGGATTCGATCATAGCTGTCCGGGATCTGTCATACGATCTGCATCCTTCCGGTATGGATCAACTCGGGCTGATTCGGACGGTCTATCAGTACTGTGACGATTTCTCCGAGAAAAATAATGTCAGTGTTGATTTTTATACGGCCGGAATGAAAGATTTGAAATTAGACTTCGATACCGAAATAAATCTGTATCGCCTGATTCAGGAAAGTCTAAACAATGTCAAAAAACATGCGCATGCCGACCATGTTACGATACGAATCGTGGCATCTTCCCCAAACATCATTTTGAGAATTGAAGATAATGGCAAGGGCTTTGATGTTGAGAGTCGATTGGCCAGGTCCTTACAGGAAAAGTGCATGGGCCTGTCCAGCATGGAGGAACGCGTCAGTCTGCTGAACGGCAGGATGAGCATCAAATCACAGCCGTCGAAGGGGACCCGAATCCTGATTGAAGTGCCCTGCAAGGAGATACGGGATGACTGACAAAGTATCCATAGTGATTGTAGACGATCATCCCCTGTTCCGGGAAGGCCTGAAAACCATTATCGGGCGCAATCCTCAGTATGAAGTGGTCGGAGAGGCCGGCAGCGGCCAGCAGGGCCTCGAAATGGCCCGCCAGACCAAAGCCGACCTGATCATGATTGATTTGTCGCTTCCGGATATGAACGGTATTCAATTAACCCGCAAGCTGCGTACCGAATTTCCGGCTACCGCAATCATCATCGTTACCATGCATTCCAAAGTCGATTACATTTCCGAAGCGTTCCAGGCCGGTGCCACCGGTTATGTTATCAAAGAATCTGCAGCTGAGGGCCTTCTTAAGGGGATCGAGACCGTACTGAGAGGAGATTATTTTCTCGATAGCGCCGTCTCATCCCAGGTAGTTCAAACTTTGATGAAGCTGCCGGGCAAAGAGACCAAGATCACGGATGCGCACTACGCAACCCTCACAGCCAGGGAACAGGAAATTCTGCGGCTCCTGGCCGAGGGGATGTCAACCCGGGAGATTGCCGAAAAGCTCTACATCAGCCCCAAGACCGTAGAAAACCACCGCGCCAACATCATGAACAAACTCGATCTGCATAGCACCCTCGAACTGGTCCGATACGCCGCAAAGCTTGGCTTGATTGATATGGATTTGTGGACAAATTAATTCGCAATTTATCCGCTCCCGCGAATTAAGGTATCTGAAATCTCGAAATTCATTGCTGCAAACCCAACGATTCTACCGGTTGGCAGGCCGGCGGATAAATTATATTATGCTTCCCATAATTTCTTAGGTTGGGTTTAGGTGGAATAGTCAAATGGTTAAATGGTCAAATCGGAAACTAATCCCTTAAATCCCCCAATCGCTTAATTCCTCAATCCCTGGCCCAGACCGTAGTTGAAATGTCTGTGCTTGCACCCTCTTTCTCATTTAGCATACTGATTTGTTAGTATATTGGCAAAGCAGTCGCACCAGGGCAGGCCAAAATCTTTAATCGATTACCATCCTTAAATCCGCAATCCGAAATCCCCAATCCGCAATCGAAACTCTTCTATGCTCTTTGCCCTCTGCTCTCTGCTCTCTGCTCTCTGCTCGCCCAATCCGCAATCAAATATCTGCCCTACCCTCTATGCTCTCTGCTGTATGCTCCTTGCACTATGCTCTATGCCCTAAGCCCTCTGCCCTCTGCTCTATGCCCTCCGCCCTATGCTCTCTGCGCTTCCAATCCGAAATCCTTGGCCCAGACCGTTTGGAAATAAATCTTTTTCCCTGCATAAAAGATGCAAGATTTCACCTGGGTAGCACAAACCCTCTAAGTCGCGCCAGGGCGGGCCGCAATCAAAAATTTGTCCTTTCATCTTTCCCACTTCCGCATTCCGAATTCCGACTTCCGTTAATACGGTGTCAAACTCTCCAATCCGTCCTCTGTTACCAGAATGGTCTGTTCGAACTGGGCTGACAGGGAACCGTCTTTGGTTACGGCAGTCCAGTTGTCATCCAGTATTCTCAGCTCCTTCTTTCCGAGATTGATCATCGGCTCGACGGTAAAGACCATGCCCGGAATCAAGGTTATACCGGAGCCTCTGTTTCCGAAATGGGGTATCTGGGGTGGTTCATGAAATTCGAATCCGACGCCATGCCCGACAAATTCCCTGACAACGGAGCATCCCTGGGCCTCGGCGTAAGATTGAATCGCCCAGCCGATATCACCGAGTGTATTGCCCGGTTTGATCGCCGACATGCCCCGGCGCAGACATTCCCGGGCAACCTTAACAATCCGGGTGGCGTCTTCATGCGGGGTGCCGACGAAGAACGTACGATTCGCATCAGCGAAGTAACCGTTTAAAATCGATGTGACATCAACGTTGACAATATCGCCGTCGGCCAATATACGATTTCCGGGAATACCGTGACAGATGACCTCGTTGGCAGAAACACAGACACTTTTGGGAAATCCCCGATAATTCAACGGCGCCGGTTTCGCACCATTTTTAATGGTAAATTCGTGCACCAGGGTGTTGATCTCATCGGTTACCAGGCCCGGCTTTATCTTCGACTCAACTAATTCAAGGGTCTCCAGGACCAGACGGCCGGCTTTGCGAATCGCCTCAATATCGCGTTCTTTTTTGAGCCGGATACCATATTTATTGGAATACAGGGCTTCGATATCCCGGTCGGGAGCCATCGCTTTTCCCAAACAGCATTTTTTGTATTTCGAGCCGCTGCCGCAGGGGCAAGGATCGTTGCGGCCAATTTTGGCCAAATTTGTCTTTAATTTCATCTTCTTCCTCATCCTTTTGGCGCTGCCCAGCACCGCAACCCCAACCAAAACACGAAAAGGCATGTTATCTCGATTACTCCGAAATACGTATGCCTTTTAAGATCAAGTTATCTTGATAATGACAGGCTGGCGAAACCGTCGGTCAGCTAATACGTTACAACTTAATATATTTTTATATGAATTTCAACTTCCAATATTGAACAGATCCCGGCGGCGCATTTGCAACCAGTGACCTTCTCATAACTCACTAATTCCCCAATGGACATTTATTTAAGCCGCAAAAAGGCACAAAAAACGCAAAAGTGCCGGAATTAGCCACCTCGCTTCGGCAGGGTGGCTTATGCAGGAAGTTCTCCATTGTTTTTGACCATCGACCCGGTATGTGTTACTGAGCACCGGGAAAAGGAGAAATCATGCACCGCAATTACCGATTCAATCGCCTTGAAATTGCCGGCTCATTAGGAGATTTGGGCACCCTTTTACCGTTGGCTATCGGAATGATTCTGATAAATGGACTTCAGCCGACCGGACTGTTTATCACTGTCGGTATTTATTACATCCTGGCAGGTGTTTATTTCGGTGTGCCCGTGCCGGTGCAGCCAATGAAGGTCATCGGCTCCTACGCAATTGCCACGGGCTTGACAGCGACTCAGATTACAGCCTCCGGCTATTTAATGGGGCTCATTTTGCTGATTATCGGTGCGACCGGGACGATCTCGCTTATCGGCCGTTATATTCCGCGATCGGTTATCAGGGGCGTACAACTATCGACCGGCGTCCTGTTGATGGTACAGGGCGTCAAAATGATGCTGGGAGCTTCAACTATTCAAAAAATCCATCAGATGGCTGAACCCAATTTCACCATTCAATCCATCGGCCCTGTGCCGATTGGCATTCTGATCGGTATCGCCGGTGGTTTGCTGACGCTCGTGCTGCTGGATAACCGGAAATTCCCGGCCGGACTGGTCGTCGTCATTGCCGGACTGGCCCTCGGCGTGATACTTGGCACCCGTGAAGGCCTGGAGCAAATCCGTCTCGGACTGACCTTTCCGACACTGCTTCCTTTCGGCTGGCCCACCACGGCTGATTTTACCTTTGCCCTGTTTGCGCTGGTTTTGCCTCAAATACCGATGACACTTGGCAACGCTGTTGTGGCCTATTCGGACCTCTCGCATGATTATTTCAAGGAGCGGTCCGTCAAGGTGACGTATAAAGCCGCATGTCTCAGCATGGCCTGCGCCAGTTTTCTGAGTTCGACTTTCGGTGGTATGCCCCTCTGCCACGGTGCCGGTGGATTGGCGGCGCATTACCGGTTCGGGGCCCGCTCCGTGGGTTCCAATATCATTATCGGTGTCGTTTTCATCGCCATGGCGGTGTTTTTGGGTAACCAGGCCTTAGCGGTGATCAATCTTCTGCCGCTGGCTGTTCTGGGGATTTTACTGCTGTTTGCCGGAAGCCAGCTGGGTCTGACCATCCTGGATCTCAATACCCGCAAAGATTTATTTGTGTGCCTGATGATTTTAGGAATCACCCTCGCCTATAATCTGGCCGTCGGCTTCATAGCCGGTGTCGCCGTCGCCCACATCATAAAACGTGATCGATTTAGCATGTAAGCGCCGCCTCTAGCAAAAACGGCCAGTCCTATCGATTAAAAACCCTTACTTTAAAGAAAAAAGGAATGGATTCCGATCATAAAAAAAATTGGACAGGACCCGCCTGCCATGCGAGAAAAACCAACCTATCGAACAACTATTCACATATGGCTGCGCTTTCCAAAAAATTTGGCAATGCGTAAAGGCATGAGCGGGCAGGTCAACAGGATCATTTGGATAATACGGCCTTCGGCCGGAAGGCCCCTCGCCGCAGGCGAAAAAAATCCTGACAATCCTGTTAATCATGTCTAAAAAAATATTAAAACGATAGAATGCCACAAATCTTCAATCTTCAATCTTCAATTCTACTTCCGGCTTGGCCGGATTGGGGGGTATTCATGAAAACCATCGGTTTGATCGGCGGCATGAGTTGGGAGTCATCTATCGAGTATTATCGCATCATCAACCAAGCCACACGGGAGGCGCTGGGCGGACTGCACTCGGCCAAAAGCGTTATGATTTCAGTTGAATTTGCCGAGATCGAAGCGTTGCAGCATGAAAATCGCTGGGATGATGCCACCCGGATACTGGTCGATGCTGCCATTGGTCTGGAGAAAGCCGGTGCCGACTTTGCTCTGATCTGTACAAACACCATGCATAAATTGTATGAAAGTATACAAAAAAAAATCCAAATCCCCCTGCTGCATATTGCGGATGCGACAGCCGCAACTATCAAAAAAAACGGCATTAACAAGGTCGGACTGCTTGGCACACGATTTACCATGGTTGAAGATTTTTACAAAGGCCGGCTGATCGACAAATATGATTTTGAAGTGTTGATTCCGGCCGACAATGATATCGAGCAGGTCCACCATATTATTTACGACGAGCTATGCGCCGGGATCATTAAACCGGCCTCAAAACAGGTTTACGCTGACATCATTGAGCGCCTGGTTGCGGAAGGTGCAATGGCGATCATTTTGGGCTGTACAGAAATCGGGCTGCTGGTCAAACGTGAAGACAGCTTGGTCCCGATTTTCGACACAACTGAAATTCACGCCCGCGCAGCTGTGGAAATGGCCCTGGAAAATTAGGACTGAGTAGCGAGGACTGAGGATGGGGTCAGAGAGCTAAGGAAAGAAGATGAGAGGTTGAGAAGGTGGGAAGGTGAGAAGAAATCTGAAATCTAAAATTTAAAATCCAATACCCCTCAACTCGATCCTTTATTCGACAATTGTACACCTAAGTGGATTCGTCATTCTTTAAACCCCTGAAACCTGAACACCCTGGCCCAGACCTGGTTTTTGATGTACTATTCAAATACGGCTTTCATTCTTACTGGTAGAATGTTTCGTATTAAACCTGAAAAGTCGCGCCAGGGCGGGCTGAAACCTGAAACCTGAATTCCAGCCTGAACCCTAACCTTTGAACCTGAAATCCTGCGTGTGGGGTCGTAGCCCGACCTGTTGGGTCGTAGCTGAAAGCGAAGCCTAAAGGGCGAAGTCCCAAACCCCTGAACGTTTACGCTGCTTATGACGATGAGCGTTTCCTTCTGGCAAAGTAAACAATAGCCAGCAGCACCACAATCACACCGATCAGTACTCCGAATATCTCCACATTTGCCGCGATAAACATGGCACGGCCGATTAACTTCTGATGCGCGGCATCTGTTTTGGGTGCCAGACCGGTGATACTGCCAACTTTGGCAATAATCCGATAGACCAGCCGCTCGGTTGGAATCTCCTTGTGGCATGACAGACAGACCCCGACGCGCTCCATATTGTCACGGGTTTCTTTCGGCAGCGGGCCGGATTTGGGCCAGTGATGACCGACGGTCTGGAGCTGCTCCCCTTCCCGGGTAATGACCTGGTCCAGATCCATCGGCAAATCCGGAACCGGGCTAATCTGGTAAACGGCCGTTTTGGTCACGAGCTGGCCTTTCTCGTTGGCAATATCCACGTATACGCCCTTGGCGTATTGCTTCATGTAGCGCCCATCGTGGGTGCCGTACCCTAAAGCCTTGGACTCGGCATGACAGGACGTGCAGGTGCGGGCCTGGCGGGTGGTGGTGTGCGGCATGGCCGGAGCCATGTCGAGGCCCCGTTGGCCTTTGTCACCACTGCCTTCAGCGCCGGCCTCGGTACGCCAGATCTTATTCAGAATTAAGGTTTCGCCATCCGGGGCAACAACCGAGGTGATCTGCTGGCAGCCGGGAATAATCGGGCTGACCCGGCCCTCGCCGTTGATGCCTAAGACCGGATCCTCCCACCGCAGGTAGGACCGG
>JASJCE010000023.1 GCA_030066155.1 Desulfobacterales bacterium
AAGGGTTCGCACGAAAATTAATTCACAGATTTTAAGGGTTGAGGCGCCTGGCTGGCAAGGCGTGAAAGAGCAGGAATATCAAGTATATTCCGAGCTTTCACAACGCCGCCAGGCAGGATGCATCGGCGCTTAAATTGTGAAGTTATTTTTGCGCGAGCCCTTAGCACCATGCGCTTTGCTGATTTCCGGCGGCAACCAGTTTATGTTGAGATAACCATGAGCCGGAACACCAAAAATCAAAGCCGGGTCCATGACCTGTTCAGCAGCCTGCTGGGCGCATTCGCAGCGTTTTGTCTGATCACATCTCCCTGGAATGTGGATACCGAAGGCCCCGATCCCTTTTACAAGGGCCCCCTTATCTTCCCGATCATCGTGCTGTCAATGATGATAGTTGCCTCGCTGCCGGCCTGTCTGCGGTTGATATCCCCGCCAAACGGCAATTCCTGGCGGCTGGACGGAGAAGGTTACCCCGGAAAAACCCTTGTTGTGCTGATATTTTTGATAATCATGCTGGTCAGCCTGAATCTGATCGGCCTGGAGGTATCCGCCTTTGCGTTTTTAGCCGCATCTCTTTTGGTCCTTGGCCACCGAACACCGGTCAAGCTGATTGTCCTGCCGCTGATAATGACCGGACTGATTGTATTGATATTTAAACATTTTCTGGGGGTATTCTTCCCGACGCCGTTGATTGCGGAATGGTTATGGGAGTAAACCGTGTGGACTAACCTGGTCAGTGGAGCTGCGGCCGCCCTGACTGCGGCCAATATCGCATCTCTTTTGTTTGGAACTTTCGTGGGAATTATCGTGGGCATCCTGCCGGGCATCGGTCCGATGGTGGGCATGGTGATGCTGCTGCCATTTACCTTCGCCCTGTCTCCCGATGTTGCCCTATCGCTATTGCTGGGGGTTTTTTGCGGCGGATATTTCGGCGGGGCGGTTCCGGCCATATTGATGCGCACACCGGGTGTGCCGTCATCGCTGGTCACCAGTTTTGACGGATTTCCGCTGACCCGCAAAGGCGAGGCGCAGACGGCTCTTTCGGCCGCGTTGCTGGGTTCTTTTGGTGGCGGCATCATTAGTGTTGTGATCCTGGTGTTTCTGGCCCCCTTGCTGGCCCACGTGGCCGCCAGTTTCGGACCACCGGAGTATTTCGCAGCCGGACTGTTCGGCGTAACCCTGGTGGTGATGGCCAATCGTGATCGCCTGTTGCAGGGAATCTTGTTATTGGGTCTGGGGCTGTGGTTCTCGACGGTCGGCATCGATGGTGCAACGCTTTCACCGCGCTTTAACTTCGGCACCTTGAGTTTACAAAACGGTCTGCACATCGTTCCCGTCTGTCTGGGCCTTTTCGGCGTGGGACAGACCCTGCTTCTGGTCGAACGCAAAATTTTAAAAGCCGACCATATGAACCTTACCCGCAGCACGCTGGATTTTTCAAAACTTTGGGTGACATTGCGCTATTGGAAAACCCTTGTTAAATCCGGCATCATCGGAACCTTTGTCGGCCTTTTGCCGGGTACCGGCTCGATTCTGGCCTCGTTTATGTCTTATGAGGCGGCGAAACGGAGTTCCAAAAGACCGCAGGATTTCGGTCAGGGTACACCGGAGGGTTGTTTGGCCTCCGAGGCCGGTAACAACGCAGTGCCCGCCGGAGCCATGATTCCGCTGCTGACGCTTGGCATTCCGGGGGATGCCCTGAGTGCCGTGCTTCTGGGCGTATTCACCATAAATGGCATTTATCCCGGACCATTGCTGCTGGTCAAAGAGCCGGTTTTGATCAACACACTCTATTTTTCCATCTTCATGATCAATGTCGCTGCCTTTTTGATGCTGGCCATCTGGTTAAAACCGTTTGCAACAATCGTCAAAATTCCTTCCGCTCTGCTGGCCGTAAACATTATGCTGATATCGGTTATCGGAATCTACGCCGTCAACACCCGCACCTTCGATGCCGCGGTTGCTGTTTTTATGGGGGTGCTGGGTTACATCCTTTTGAGGCTGAAATGGCCGATTGTAAATCTGGTGATGGGAGTCGTGCTGGGGGAAATCCTGGAAACCCGCCTCCGTGAGAGTTTGAGTATTGGTGAAGGCAATCCGCTGATTTTTTTCACAAGACCGATATCGCTGACGCTGATCATCCTAACGGTTCTTATTGTGATAATCCCTTTTTACAGGGATCGACGTAAAATTCAGATAATGAGAAGGAATGCTAGATGACTTATCCTACCGTATACCCTACAGGAGCCACTGTTTACCTGCCGGAGAAGTGCTGGAACGGCTACACCGTCTTTCAGGCCAAGGAGCACGGGGCTCTGCTAATCGACATGGACGGCCGTGAAGTTCGCCTCTGGAAGGGACTGCACGGTTTCCCTAACAAACTGCTTCCGGGTGGCTACATACTGGGCCATACCGGGGAGCGCAATACGAATTTCGGCATGCAGGATTATCGAGACCTGATCCAGGTCGACTGGGAGGGGCGCATTGTCTGGAAATTCAACGAATACGAATATATCGAAGATCCCGGTGAAGAGCCTCAGTGGATGGCCCGGGTCCATCACGACTTCCAGCGGGAGGGCAATCCGGTTGGTTACTATGTCCCCGGTATGGATCCCCGGACGGACGGCGGCAACACCCTGATGATCGGCCACAAAAACCTGACCTGCAGGGACATTTCCGACAAGCCGCTGCTGGATGATACTATTTATGAGGTTACCTGGGACGGTGAGTTGGTGTGGGAGTGGGTTTGTAGTGAACACTTTGAGGAGTTCGGTTTTCGCGAGGATGCCAGAAATATACTGAGCCGCGATCCCAACATGCGGCCCACCGGAGGGGGTATGGGCGACTGGATGCACCTCAATTCCATGTCCGCTCTGGGTTCCAATAAATGGTATGACAGCGGTGACGAGCGTTTCCACCCGGATAATATTATTACCGACGGTCGCGAAACGAACATCATATTTATCATCAGCAAGAAAACCGGGGAGATCGTATGGAAAGTGGGGCCGAATTACGATGAAACGCCTGAACTGAAAGAGCTGGGCTGGATTATCGGGCAGCACCACGCCCACATGATCCCCCGGGGTTTGCCTGGCGAAGGCAATATCCTCGTTTATGACAACGGAGGCTGGGCCGGATATGGATCTCCCAATCCCGGCAGTCCTACAGGTGCCAAAAACGCCCTGCGGGATTATTCCAGGATCCTCGAATTCGACCCGGTCACCTTGAAGATAATCTGGCAGTATACGCCGGCGGAAGCCGGATACATTCATCCGACCGACAGCAACCGGTTTTACAGCCCCTTCATCAGCAGCGCTCAGCGCCTGCCGAACGGCAACACCCTGATTGCAGAGGGAAGCGGCGGACGCATCTTTGAAGTCACGGCCAATCATCAGCTGGTCTGGGAGTACATCAGTCCTTACTGGGGGAAGCATTTTAAGATGAACATGGTATACCGGGCCTACCGGGTGCCGTATGAGTGGGTTCCCCAGCTGGCTCCACCCCAACCAGCGCCAATAAAGTCCATCGAGGTCACCACCTTCCGGGTACCCGGAGCAGCACCCGGTGGTGCTGATGGAGAGGTCAGCGTAGAGGGCACCTTGCCCTATCAATCATCTTCAGCGCTGTGCGTAACGTCTGATACGGATGAAGCTGATTAGATTCCTTTTCTGAACCAAGAGGGGGAAAAAGTATTATGTCAATCACCATATTTTCAGCGCCCGGCTGCCTGCGATGTAAAATCGTAAAGCAGTACTTAGCCGACGCTGAACGAGACTTTCAGGACTCTGACGCCCTGGGAGAGGCAAAGGAGCGCTTCAAAGCATTCTATCGAAATAACCGGGGCAAAATCCACCGCCGTCCGGATGGCATTGAGTTTCCGATTTTGTGTGAGGGCGAAACATTGAAACAGGGCTTGCCAATGGTGTTGGGCTACCTGATCGCAGGTTCAGCCCTGGACGGATTTTTCAGGCCCGGGTTGCTGCACCGCCAGTGGATAGACGGAATCTATGTATCCGGCGGCAATCCGGTTCAGGCGCAGGCGTTTATTGAAGTACTGTTATTTTTGAAGAGGCAAAATCTCAAACTCGAAATTGAAACCAGCGGTTTAAACGCTGCTTTGCTGAAGCAGGTACTTGAGCAGAGATTCGCTGATCGGGTCGTGATGGAAGTCAAAGGCCCGGTGGAATTGTATGCGTTACTTAGACCCCGGGTTGGCCCGGAGGAAATAAAAAAAAGTATCGCTCTTGTTTCCAAAAGTGAATCCTACTACTTTTACACCACCATCGCACCCATCGTCAGAGAAATGGCAGATGGTGAACAAGCCGGATATATCAGCCCTCAGGAAGTAGGCGCAGCAGCAGAATTGATAAAGATAGCAGCGGGTGACAGCAAACAGCCCTATCGATTAAGGGCTTTTGATCCTCGCACCGCCGAAGATGCAAAATTGAAGGATTTTGAGCCTTTGTCCAAAAATGAGCTGTTCAAGTACAGAACCATGGCTCGCAAGCACCAATTCAAAACAGAGCTGGATTAAATCCGGAGCCGGGGTGATGTCGAGATCATAAGATCAAAGCTTGAATTATGAATTAAGTTTATCGAATGATGCCCTCAACTCGTGATCATTTTGCAGTTTAGTCTTTATCGACTTTACTGCGTGGCTAACTGCCGAGTAGCTCAAGCCGAATTGCTCTCCGATTTGGTCATTGGTCAGTCGCCCAGCGCGCCAGATATAATACAGCAATAAATCCCGAGTATCCTTTTCCGGTCCCGACAGCCGCCCCGCCTTAACAAATCGCTTCACATCGCAGTTGAATATCTTCTCCGCTTTATTTAGAAATTCAGCCACATTAAGATCCTTGGATAGATGATTCTGTTGTGGAATCGCAGAATCTGTTTCTGCGGGTAAATATTTCATGCAAATTTTTTCCGCAAACTTTTTTGTACCCAGTATTAGATTATGCCGTGTGTTCTCGATCAGACGCTCCTCTTCTTGCGCATATTTTTGAACCTTCTCACGATAGCTCTTATTTTTGTCTGGTTCGCCTTTAAACTGCGATAATATCAAGTCTGTAGATAGCCACTCCGGCGTCTTTCTTCCATATGCATACACCCGGTAGCTGCTCCAACGGTAATCAGCAAGTCTTTTAACGATGCTGGCCCTAACCGGATTACGGTGAATATAGTATGAAAGCTGCAGAAGGTAGGCATCATTTTGCACAATTAAACTTTTATAGCGCCCCTGAAATAAATGGCCGCTTCGGTAATGACGACAATTGAATCGCTGCGTGTAGGTGGTTCCAAACCACTGCATTGCTTTCTTTAAGTTGGCTCGACGGCTTCTGACAAGAAGGTGATAATGATTATCCATCAACACATAGGCGAATATATCAAAATCGTATCGTTCTGACATCTCACCAATTGTGTCTAAAAATTTAACGCGATCCTTCTTGTCTATAAAAATATCGCTGCCATCATTGCCACGCGACATCAGGTGATATAAAGCACCTTCATATTCAATACGCCATGGTCTGCTCATAAAAAGGCTGTTTATCAACGATGGGACAACTTGTCAATTCAATTCACTATTCAAGCTTTGACCCCTAATTTGTGTGACCCCTCTTTTGTGACCCCACTTTTGACCCCACTTTTTACACAATCAATTTGGATTCCGCATGGGTTCTGCGACTTCTTGGCCTTCGGACATTAAACCGGTGTCGAGCACAAGCTGTTCTGCGGTCTGGTATTCTGAAATGGAATTGGGGACGATGATGGGACGTGTTATTGGCTCTTCCCTCTCTCTTTTCCTGTTGTTCTTCCAGGCTAGATGTCCGGCAAAATATACGGCCAGAAAAGCGAAGAGGTTAATGATTCTTGTCCCGTTGACCTGTTTTCCGACTCTCCAGAAGAGCAGATCCCATTGCTTTTTTTTGCCATCTTGCATGAACGGGACGGCCTCCATTTTGTCCTCGTCTATTTTCCATAGCTGCTGATAGCGATATCCGTAATCGTGAATTAAGCCTGGAATGAGCAACAAACCGACCGGATTCAGAAATGCCCACAGTACCCGCGGTATCGATGCGCCGTCGAACTTGAAGCCCTCTGGCAGGACAATCCTTACCTTCGGGCTTAGCTGATATTCCCAATTTGCGGCCAGCTCCCATTTTCTCACATCGTAAATCCAGACCAGGACACGCATGAGTAAACCGCGGTTCTTGGTTGGTATCGGCACTGGTCGGAGCAGGGGCATTTCGCCACCTTTAATCGCTGCCGGCGCCTTTTCTATAAACTTTTTGGTAACGGCGTAGATGACCCCTCCAATGATGAATAATAAGAGCAGTGCCACGACAATGGCACCAGACGTCTGGACAATAACTAAAGGAATTCCGGGTGGCAGTAAATTTGTATTTAACATGATATCCTCCTTGTCTTTGGCAATAACGCCGTTAATGTAGGCGTCGGAAAAAGCTCAAACTCCTCCATTGGGGAAAGATGTTTAGTCTTATCCTGTCCCCATTTCCTGATCGATACTCTGATCAAAGGTCCTGCATTTACCAGAACGCAACTACCATGCCAAATGACACAATGTAACATTTCCTTTTCTGGATGTTTTATAACAAATTAAAATCATTGGGAAAATTTAACTTCGGAGGTTTAAATCTCAGGACGAATAATTTTGAAATTCATTGTAGAGCAGACAACGAAGTTGTCGAAATACGAAGTTTTATCTTGCTAAGCGTAAATGTAGTTGACAGCAAAAGATCGACAGAAAGGAGACCATGAAAGCGGCATCGTTGTAGAAGCTGCCATTGGTGGCCAGCACCCGCAAATGGGGATGCAAGGCTCCCCAGTGTGGTCAGGCATCATCTCTCTTCGAAGTTTGTGATGGCCACAGCGCCCCAATCGTTTTCGACAACGATAACCTCCCTAGCCAGCTCACGGAATCGGGAGCGATCCCCTCGCCACTTCCCAACCGGGCGGCCATGGCGAGTTGGAGTTGGCTGCATAAGCAATTCGCAATATACGCACGGCATCACCCAAGGCGCCGAGGTCGTTGTCGGCGGGCAGCGGCGGCATCACGATTTCGGACGCATCCGTCCCGCTCGGCAGTCTAACGCGGACCAGCAAACGTGGTGCCAGCCCGACATCGGTGGCGGTTCTCGACCGGTGGTTGTTCGACCAAAACGCCTTCTGTGCACTCTGCTCGCCTTGCGGTGGAGCCGGCAGATACAGGATGAAGCCTTCGTTGGTATTCGGATTGTCGAACATTCGGCGAACCGTACTGTCGATGTTCTCAGTGCCAAACCAGCTCTGGCTTCTGAGTCGTAGCTGGAAATTCCCATTACCCACAAAAACATTGTTCGGCTCCGGCTGTGTGGCCCACGTCAAAGTACACGCCGGCCAATAGGCACGCGCCTCCCTGACCGGAATCAAAATGTTGTCCGACGTCCCATCGCCTCGGGAGGCAGGGTTGTACAGATTGAGGTAGGCCTCAGTGATGTTCGACCCTGCCGGCAGCTGCGGCATCACGAAATCGACATAGGTCCTGCGTAAGACGATGTCGAGTTCTCCCCTTGGAAAAAACGCAACGCGTAAATCATCCACGCAGGCAAACGTCCGCGGGTCATGACTATCCACATAGGTATCCTTGTAAGCTGCAATCCACAGGAAAACCCAATTGTTGCCATTGCCCTCGACCGTACCCACCTGTGCGAAGTCTTCACAACATTCAGGGCCCTCTTCCGGGCAATACCTGCAAAACAGCGAGCAGCCACTCAGGCTCAGAAGGGCAACCATTGCTAAAAGGCGCACAACAAATAGTCCAAATGCATTACTACTATTAGCAAAATTAAACATTAGCCACCTCCCTTTTGTTTTTGTGTTATGGCGGGAAGGATATAAAGAATCCTGTTGGCCGGTTGACTCCCGGCGAGACGAGTGACACAGATCACAGGGTCGCTGTGCGCCTGCGAAAAATGATCAGTAGCGCCGGAATGATCAAAATAATTCCTAACCAATAAGGCTGAACTAATTTTGAAATATCTACAAAATATTTAGAATTCGCTTTTCTAAAAAGATGAAAAGAAATTTTGAATTGGGTATCGGATTCAGCTGCGGCCCAAGATAAGGAAAGATACAGTGAGCGGAAACGATTTGTACTCCGTTAGCGAAGACGGGTTTTAACGTCAATATTCCATAGTCATTTTCAACTGAAGGTGGATCCTGAAGGCCTTACCAAATCAAATAACAGCAATGTCGCAAATATTAATTCGCACATAATTGGTGCTGTTTTTTTAAAAGTGAAAAGATGCCCAGCCTTCCCTCCCATTAGATAGTTTTAAAGATATCTATTCATCTACATCTTGAGGTTCGTGAAAATCTTTGCTCTGCAAGGAGCGTAATCGATCAGGCAATTCGTTCACATCGCATCGCAGCAGCTTGGGGATGATACGTTTCCCTAAAACCCATGCCGCACCCAATTCTGTCGCTACCCATGGGCGGAAAATGGTGTACGGTCATGAAAATATGCATTTTTTATTCAACTATGCATAATTTCATGTCCTGAGTCAATTTTTTTCCTCGCGCTACTGCCCGGCTCACTGCCGGTCGACCTAAACCCGGCAGTTTGCCCACGCTGGTTCCGCTCATCCCTAATTCTCTGACCGCAAAAAAACATACCAGACTTCTGGCCTTCACCCGCAATGGCTGATTCCCCGGTTTCCATATCACCCCCGGCTCTTTCTTTAAGACCTCTGCCACCGTCTTCACCACTCGGTCAATATCATAACCTTGGGCCTTAAGCCAATAGCGACGCTCGAACTGCTCCTTCTGCTCTGACAGGACTGCTTTAACAAAATCGCTGTCTCCTAAAATACGTTCATCCCCTTTTAGATGGATACGCGCTTTGCTCATCGCTTTTAATACACCCCAGCCTCCACTGCTTTTGAGCAACCCTCCTCCCACCAGCTCAGGACGGCGTCCTAAATCGGCCCGTTGGCGAACATATTCTCGGTAATTGCGTCTTGCCTGCGCTACCTTATCGCCAATTAGCTGCAACACGTAATCAACATCTTGGAAGTCTCTTTTCAGCTTACCCATAAGGGTGCTGTGACCACCATAAGGAAATTTCGATAGGTCTTTTAGCCCAGCAACTATCCTGGCTCGCAAAGGATTAAGGTGAATGTAGCACACCAGTTCCTTTAGATAGAGATCTTCCTGACACAATATGGATTTGAAGCGATTTTGAAACAGATGCCCGCAATGGCGATGATTGAAGCTGACGGCATAACCGGTTAACAGCCGGCGCATGACTGTGAAAATGGGTACTTTGCCGGTTCGTAATAACAGGTGAAAATGATTCGAAACCAGCGCCCAACCGTAACATGGCGTCGACGTCTCCTCTAAAATAGTTCCAAGACGCTCTAAAAAATTATCCCGATCGGTATCATCGTCAAATATTCTTCGTCACTCAATTCCTCGGCAGATGATATGATGTAATGCGCCGGGAGCGTCTATGCGAGCTTTGCGTGGCATGTTTTACTTAAATCATACTTATAATCAAGAAGATTAGCATTTTTTCATGACCGGTACCCGGTACTCACTGAAGCTTTCAGATAACCTGCGAGTCACCTTGGGGGACTGGGGTCGGAGCATGCCAGGCAATTAATAATACTTAAAAGCCAAAACTAGCTTTTAAACGGCCAATTTTGATTCTATAATGGTTGTCAAGTTAAGTATATATTGGTTAAATTAGCGTGAACTTAACTTCGGGCAATGGCAACTATATCGTCAATCTAAATATTGATTTTTAACTAATCCGTTATCTGACACTTGTTTCCTGTAAATTGAAGGGACCTCGAAGTGCCGCTTGCTTTTGAATCATTGAGTCACGGAACTATTGCTTTCGGATTTTTTAACATTGAGTCCGATATGCTGCTGCTGGATCATTATTTCTTTTTTGCGGATGATTTTTGCAAATACATTGAGAAGATGGCCGAATGTCAGTCAAGCCAAAAGCTCGCAGATATCTGTCAAGTCTATCATATTTCCGATCCGCAGCAAATCGGCGATCTGAACGGAGCTATTCATAATATTAGTTATATTGGCTTTATCGGAGAGGTTTATCGACGATACCCTTTTCCTGAAAGAGAAGAAGATTTCAAGCAAAGGGCAGTTGGTTATACAACAAGGTCTGTGCTTGAGGAGATTATTTTGAAATATGCCCAAACCGTTGAAATCAAGATTTCTGTTTCAGCGGATTATGAGATGATTGACATTGGATCATACTGCTTTTCACGCGCTTCATTTCAAGAGCTGATCAGCTACGTCTGGCGCGGCGGCTACCCCCGCTGGAAAGATGAAATCAGACCTGACTATGTTATGTCTATGAAGGAAAGCCTTTCCAGAAATCCCCAAGGAATTTTCAATGGCGTCGAGCAGAATCTTCTTTAGTATTGTTGCATAAAGGGAATCCAGGATAAATGAAACCAGCATATTTTAGGTTGTAAAATCAAATTTCAGCATTAGTGTTTTCGATATTGGAGCAACCTTATTTGATCGGAAAATTAAGATAAAATGCCTCTTTCCAATTCGAAAAACCATCAATTAACCCTGCTGATTGTCCATGCCCATCCTGACGATGAATCAATCAGCACTGGCGGGATCTTGCTAAAATATTCGGACAACGGGGTTCGGACGGTTCTAACGTATTGTACCCGGGGTGAAGCCGGTGACATCCTGAATCCGGATTTTGTTTCTCCCCAGCCCGGATTGAACATAACCGAAATCAGGAAAATTGAACTGGAAAATGCCCTTCACGTACTAAATGTGGATTCAGTAAATTTCTTAGGCTATCGGGATTCCGGCATGGCCGGTATGCCGGAAAATCAACACCCAAGGGCCTTTGCCCAGGCTGACAAAAAAGAAGCCACTGCCAGGCTGGTCAAAATAATCCGCAGTGTTCGACCGCAAGTTGTTGTGACTTACAATGAAAAGGGAACCTATCTTCACCCGGATCATATAATGGCAAACCGGATCACTTTAGCCGCGTTTAAGGCTTCAAGAGATGCGGACTATCCAATCGGGGATGGAGACGAGCCATGGCAGCCTTCCAAGCTCTACTACACGGCCATCCCCCTGGAAAGAATCCGTAGAATGCACGCAGCCATCGTCGATCGGGGGGAAGAACCCGGCTTCGACCCGGAAGTACTGGGTACCCCTGAAGAAAAAATTTCAACGACAGTCGATGTTAGAAAGTATCTTTCGCGCAAGATGATGGCTCTCCATTGCCACCAAAGCCAAATGAATCCCAACAGCATTTTCAGGCGCATGACGCATAAGGTGAGAGAGGAAGCGATGGGTTTCGAAAACTTCGAATGCGTGTACGGATGTCCGATTCGCAACGGTAAGGAAGCCGACCTATTTGAAGGAATACAGCCATAAGATCATATCCCCAGTCCGAATTAAAGTATCAGACCAGTATGGAGTAAAGTACCGGTCAAATCCAATGCTCATTGTATTCTATAGGTGTCAAATCCTGACCGGTGATTATGGATACTTAGTCACAAATCACGCCCTTTAATGGGCGACCCCTTATCTTCTCCTTCATCGGCGCGCTCAACGTCCGCATGTGAGGCTGAGGTTGGATGATCTGAAACCGGCTCACACCAAACTAGGGAATCGTATTTACTTCAGATAATTAAAAAGGCTAATTTGGATTAATTTTTCCACTAGTCCAGCGGCGTGAACCAGTTCCGGAAGCGATCATCCCGGAAGTTGGTGATGTTGTCCATATGCTTAGTGAGCTGAGCAGTGATCGGCCCCGGAGCCTGAAGATCCCGATCTTCAAATCGAGCCACCGGCAACACTTTAATGCCTGAATGGGAGGTAAAGATTTCATCCGCCGAGAAAAGTTCATCCGGCAAAATCGGATCTTCCGAAGCGGGAATATCGATATGAGGCGCAGCCTCGAGAATCGTTTGACGTGTGATGCTGGATAGAATTCGTCCCAGGGGAGGTGTTTTTAAAACACCGTTTTTGACGATGAAAACCGACTCAATCGAACCTTCGGCCAAAAAACCGTCTGTTCCCACCAACAGACCAACATTAAAACCGCGGTTATTTGCATCCTTGCGCGCCAGGTATGCGTTTAAATAGTTGGCGCAGGATTTGGCTGATACCGGGACCGTCTCCGGGTGGATTTTACGCCATTTTGAAAGACAGGCCGATATCGGTTCAACCTTATCCAAACCCAATTCCTCGCTGTCCGGTATGGCGAAAATTGCCAAGTCCAACTTGGATTCCAGAACCAGTTGGATGACCGCCTCTTCGCCCCAGTAGGCCAGGATCTTTATTAATCCGCGTCCCATTTTATTGGCCTTGACGGTTCGCGCTACGGCATCAACAATCTCTTCAGTAGTAAAAGCCATCTCCATTTCCAATAATCGAGCGCTCTTCATGAGCCGTTTGAGGTGCTCGTCCATCCGAAAGGCAAAAATGCCATCGGAGCTTGCGTGAATGCCGAAGACCTCAAAGATCGCCGAACCGCGGGAAAAACCGTGAGACAATAGCGGCACCGTGGCCTGATGCGAAGGGATAAATTCACCGTTAAGCCAAACTTTTGAATCGCTGTTCATTGATACCTCCGCGGTAGATAAAAAGAACGAGAAATTGTTGACTTTGGATTCCATTGAACATTTTCGCTTACCATCCTAAAGTCAGCGGTGCCGCCGGCACTAGTTTGGGCATAAGCAGGTGGGGGAGTGCCAGAGACAGGAAGGGAAAATAAGTGGTGGCCAGCACCACGGGTACTGAACAGGTGAAGATAAATATAAACTGAATTTTCAGCAGTTTGTCCACACTGCAATTGCCAACGCGACCTGCCAGATATAGGATGGGAGCGGTGGGCGGCGTTTTGTTTCCGAGCCCCAAGTTGGTGCCCAAAATAGCGGCGAAATGGACCGGATGGATACCGAGCTCTTTCATCAGCGGAAACAAAAGCGGCGCTGCCAGCAGCGTACCGCTGAAATCATCCATCAGCATGCCCAGAACCAAAAGGAACAGATTGACCATCAATAATATCATATATTTATTTTGAGTGAAGCCGGTCAGGGTTGCAATCAGACGTTGGGGAACCATCTCCATGATGTACATACGGCTTAAAATCATAATAAAAAAGATCATCAGCAGGATGACCCCGGTTGTGGTAATCGTCGATACCATGGCTTCTGTGAATAACTTTAAATTCAAGGTGCGGTAGAAAAAAAATCCCACCGGGATAGCATACAAAGCCGCTATTCCGGCGGCTTCGGTAGGGGTGAAAACCCCTCCGTAAATCCCCCCCAATACGATAATGGGCATAAGTAAGGCAAAAAAACCCTTGTAAATAGATGTTCCAAAATCCTTGGCCTTTTGCTGCAACGGAGCCGGCGGCAAAACTTTAATGGGCAGCTTGCGGCACATAAACCAATTGACCGAGCTGTAAAGCACCACCATGATTAAGCCGGGGATGACTGTGGACAAAAAACAGGCTGCCACGGATTGCCAGGTGACCCAGGCATACAGCACCATGGGTACGCTGGGAGGAATGAGCTGACCGAGCACGGAAGGTGCGGCGACCAGAACGGTTGCGTGTCCCCGGGGATAGCCCCGCTCCACCATCCTGGGGATCATGACGCTCCCAATGGCAGCCACCGCTGCTGAACAGGTGCCGGCGATGGCACCGAATATGGCGCAGCTTATGATGGTAACAGTTCCAAGGCCGCTTTTGGTGCGTCCCAACAAAGCATCCGAAATAGCCACCAGCCGTGTGGCAATACCTCCGGAACTCATGAGTCCGCCCATCAGGATGAAAAATAGAATGGCCAGCACCGCCATGGAGTTTGTTTTGTGAAAACCCGTGGCCATCATAAACATGGGGTCATAGCCGCCCAGGATAAACATAAACAACACGGCCGCCATAAAACAAAAAGGCACCGGAACGCCAAGAACCAGCAGTCCCACGAGAATTAACAAATCAACAAGAACTTCCATAGGCTATGCGACCTCCTCCTCCCCTGCCAAATTCTTAAAAAAAGGGGCCCTGCCGAAACTCTCCAGGATATTGTCCACCAACTCGGCGATAAAATAAATAGACATCAATATGGCGCCGAAAAAAATGGCGCTTTGGGAAAGAACCATCGGCAGCAGCAGTGCTTGTGAAGTTTCTCCCTTTTCAATGCCCCAGACAAAATAGGGATAACTCCAGCTGACCATTATTAGGGACAAAACCACGGTAATCAAGCTGCTGAAAGCGTTAACTCGTGCAAGGGATTTCGCCTCCTTAAACCACAAATGCACCAATTCTGCTTTGATATGGCTGCGTTCATAGGCACCGTAAGAAGCCCCCAGAAAATACAACCACATGGCAATCAGGGTAACCATCTCTTCCACACCGAAAAGGGGGGATCCAAATACATAGCGGAGCATCACTTCAATAAATATCAATACGGTAACAATACACCCAGCAATGATAATAAAGCCCTTTTGGAAGTATAGCAGTCCATTCCAAACCATCCGACCGACTTTTTTCATTTGTCCACCCAACGTTCGCGATAATTAGCCAAAGGGATTGAAAAATTCCCTTTGGCTAGAACCTAAGCTGCGTTTATTTTACCGGCATGCCGACTTCTTTGCGGCACCGATCCACCAGGGTTTTGCCCATGAGCGGTTCCATTTTGGGCCATACATCTTTGCGAATTGCTTTGGCAAACGCCTTTAATTCGGCATCCGTGGGCACAAGGACCTTCAGGCCAAAGTCCTTTAATTTCTGGCGATATTCCTCGTCTTCTTTCAGAAAATAATCCCAGCGGCCCAGCACCTGTTTCTCTGCCGCTTCTATTAAGATTTTCTGGTCGGCTTCGGATAGCTCGTTAAAAAGCTTGAGATTCATAAAAAACCACCAGGGCTCCAGATAGTCATTGTACTGGATCCAGACGCCCTGGATGTCGCGGAATTGATAACCTTGAAATGGCGGGCCCCCCATTTCGCCGTCGGCAACTCCCGTTTGAATGGCGCTAAAGGCCTCGTTGTATGGAATGGTGGAAGGGATATAACCCAGGCGTTCATACGTCAGTTCACAGGCTTTCAAGGGCATGACCCTGATTTTCATCTTGTTCGGCTTCATTTCCCGCCAGCCATTCGGTTCTTCCCGGGTGGTCATGCCGGCCCAGCCCATCGGAAAGAGCGCCAGGCCCTTAATGTCTTGATCCAGCAATAATTCATCCACCATGTTAAAGACCCAACCGCCTCTCTTGTAGGCTTCCTTGGCCTCGGCGGTGTTGGTGAACAGGTAGGGCATATAGTAGCCAATGTTCAGTCTGGGGTCATAGGTTGGCGCAAGGGGTTGAAGCGCCAATTCATAGTCGCCCCGCATGACCCGCTCATGGCACTCGACCCAGTCACAGAGCACGCCACCCGAGTGTACCTGGATGTTTATGCGACCGTCTGTTTTTTGCTTTACTTCCTCGGCAAAAGCCAAAGCGCGCTGGTGTTGATCGCTGTCCACGGGCATGACTTGCGTCAAGCGCCATTTGTATTTTTTAGCAGAAGCCTCGGGCGCCCAGACGGTTCCCAAAACAATAGCCAATCCTAAGAAAACACACATTAAAATTTGACATTTTCGAATCATAATTACCTCCTTTCTGTGGCATGGGTTTTGTTTATCTGCAATCTAACAGATTGAAATGATAATTGATAAGAATTCACTTATTCCCGAGCGGATCAAGCGAAAATGTGAGTTGTGTAAAGGATTTAGCCACAGCCTGGCATCTGTACAAAACGACATGAATGATTGCGCATCCTGATGCAGCGTTTTGCAGATGGGCCCAACATGCTTGTTTGATTCTCAGCGATTCAAAGGAAGAGTGCGCGATTTTCGGTGCCCTGGTGTTTAGCAACTCAGTAAAAACTTGACTTGCTAAAATTCAGATAACGAAAGCAGATTTCATTGTCAACATTGATTTATTGAAATGGCATTTTCACGAATCGGTGATACGTTGTGATTAAATGGTTAGCGTACCTTAAATCAGGGTGAAAAAACCCGATATGGAGGTGAGCAGAAAAGAAAATGTACCGACAATTTTTTGGCTTGTTTGAAAACCCATTCACGACCCGTGCCGCCCCGAAATATTTTTTCCTCGGTGAAAGTCACGAGAAAGCCCTTCTCCACCTAAAGTATTCGGTATCACAGGGAGAGGGCTTCACTTTAATTACCGGCACTGAAGGTATCTGTAAAACGACAGTCTGTCGTGCATTTATCAATCGCCAGAATGAACAGGTCGAAACGGCATTTCTATCTTATTCAAAACAAAATCCCTTGGTTTTGCTATCAAAGATTTGTCACGCATACGATATCAAGGTGAGCAGGCAGACCTTGAAAGACCTGACGGATGCCTTCAATACGTTTTTGATGCGAAAAAGAACGGAAGGTAAAAGACTGGTCGTTTTCCTGGATGATGCTCATAAATTTAATCATGATGTATTGGAACAGCTACGTTTATCGTCAAATCTTGAAACCACCCGAAAGATAAGACATTGCTTTTTCGAAGAAAGATATAGTGGAATCAGCCTTGTGTGTCAATAAATCATGGATCCAAATATATGGTGAAAAAGAAATGTGGTATGGGAGAAAGGGTTTTCAACGGTTGCGAAGAAGAAGGAGTGGATGTGAGTATCTATTGAAATGATGGGAATTACACTATTTCCGGCCAATTTTGGACGGACTCAATCCTTGAATCCCCAGGTTGCTTTTTTTATGAGGCATACAATTCTATGGGATAATCTCAATTTTGGCGAAATTCTTTGGTTGAAAGCTCAGATTCGATGATCGCCGGAACATGATCACCAGTATCAGGCGGTGGATAGACCATGAAGGCGGCATCGTTGTAAAAGCTGCCATCGGTCGCCAGCACATGCAAATGGGGATTTGCACTTTCATGGTTGAATCGTCTCCAACCTGTCCACCGTCATCGTAATCGCCCCCCAGTCTTCGTCCACATTTCCCGCGAGGAGATAGGGCCGGCCGCGGTCGATGACGTGGCAGAAGCGGCGGTAGGTTTCGGGGAAAAATGTGGTTTCGACGATGCCGGTTTCGTCCTCGAAGGTCAGAAACTCCATGGGATCGCCGTGTTTGGTGGTGACCACCTTGCCGGTGATCAGCCATCCGACAAAACGGACCTTTCGGCCGATGTGGCGCGGCAAATTGACTGCTTTGACGGTGTTTAATTTTTGCACTGTGGCAGCATAGAGCTCCATGGGATGCCGGTCGCACAGGAAACCCAGGACAGCAAACTCGCGCCGCAGCCTTTCGCGTTCGTCCTGTGGAGGCAGCGGGGGTGGGGGGAGGATTTGCGGTTTATCCGTATCGTCGAAAAGCGACCGGTTGCGGGGTTTGACTGGGGTTGACCGATTGCTCAGCCAGTCGGCGAGCTGCCACATCAACACAGCGCGGTTGCCGTCGGGATTCAAGCCATCCAGGGCGCCGCAGTGGATCAGGGCCCGGGCTTCGTCTTCTGCCGGCCGGACCCGGGTTAATACGTCATGCAGATTTTGGTAAGGACTGTGACAGCGATGGTCGACGATGCGCTGCCGGGTTTCGGCCGAAAGTCCTTTGATGGAGAGCAGTCCCACGCGAATGGCGCTGTCCCGGCCGGTCCAGCGGATTTCGCTGAGATTGATATCCGGCGGCAAAACGGTCAGACCCAAACGGCGGGATTCGGAGACATAGGCAAAGGTGCTGTAGAAGCCTCCCTGGTTGCTGATGACGGCGGCCATGAATTCGGCCGGATAGTGGAGCTTGAGGTAAGCGGCCTGGAAGGACACCCGGGTGTAGGAGGCGCTGTGGGGTTTGCAGAAGGAGTAGCCGCTGAAACTCAGCATCATGTCCCAGACGGCGGCAATCTGCGTGTTGGAGACGTTGCGCTGTCGGGCGCCGGTGAAAAATCGCTTTTTGAAATCCTGCAGTTGGTGCTCGCGGTCTTTTTTGGACATAACCTTGCGCAGGCTGTCGGCCTCGGCATGGGAGAACCCGGCCAAGGCCATTGCCGTCCGGGAAACGTCCTCCTGGTAGATCATGATGCCGAAGGTTTCCGCCAGCGTTTCGGCCAGTAGGGGGTGGATCGGATCCCAGGGCCCGCCGTGCAGGCGGCGAATGTATTCGCGGATGAACTCGTTGGCGGCCGGGCGGATAATGCTGCTGTGAATTACCAGGTGTCCGAAATCACCGACTTTGGATTTTTGCTGCAGCAGGCGCATGGACGGGCTTTCGATGTAGAAGCAGCCCATGGTGCGGCCCTGGGCCAGGGCTTCCTGGGTGGGCAAATCGTCTTCCGGCTCCCAGTGGAAGTCATCGAATTCAATCCGGTTGGTCCGCAGATTGCCGATGGCATCCCGAATGACTCCCAGACTGCGATTGCCCAGCAAATCGATCTTGACCAGGCCGGCTTCTTCGGTCGCATCTTTTTCCCACTGGATAATGGGCACCCCTTTAGGGGCCCGCTCCAGGGGGACGTATTCATCGATTGGCCGTGGGGTCAAGACGACACCGCCGGGGTGGACGGAGAGGTAGCGGGGGATCCCGATGATTTGCTGGGCAAACGACAAAATCTCCGGCCAGGGCCGGGGGAACTCGAGGACCTTGGACTCCGGGCGTTTTTTAATACCGTCCAGCAGTTCGGGCTCTGACGCTTTCGCGCGCCAGAAGCGCGGCAGGCGTTTGGACACCCGTCCGATTTCGCCGTCTGTCAGGCCATAGACTTTGGCTGTTTCGCGGATCGCCATGCGGGGTTGAAACAGGACGTGGTTGGATACCATGGCGGCGTGGCCCCGATAGCGCTTCAGTACGGAATCGAGCACATCGTCGCGTTCGTCCCAGGCAAAATCGACGTCGATGTCCGGGGGATCGGTGCGTCCCGGATTCAGAAACCGTTCGAAATACAGATTATGTTTGAGGGGGCAGACATTGGTTATGCCCAGGCAATAAGCCACCAGGGAGGCCGCGCCGGAACCCCGGCCGCAGGTGCGGGGACTGCTTCGGACAATATCGCGTACAATCAGGAAATAGGCGGCAAATCCCATGTCCGCGATGCTTCGCAGCTCGTGTTCCAGCCTATCGACCACGGCTTCGGAGAGCTCAAGTCCGTAGCGCCGGCGGGCGCCGGCGTAGGCAGCGTCGCGCAGCCGAGCGGCCGCCTTGGTGTCGTTGCCGTTCAGCAGGGGCGGCATGACAATGCCGAACTGGGGCCCCCGGAATGTCAGGCGTTCGGCAATGGCGTGGGTGACCTGCACCGCCTCGGGGCAAATGGCAAAACGTTGCCGGTACTCGGCGGGAGCCGACAGCCAGGCGTCGGCCGGAGCGACATCGGCGGCTGTCAGACGCGACAGGGATGTATTCAGATCGATGGCCCGCAGCAGGCCGTGGATAGCGGCATCCTGAGGGTGCAAAAAGAAACTGCCCGGGGTCGCCACCAGGGGAACCGCCAGATATTTGGCCGCACGGCGCAATGCGTGGGCCGGGGGCAGGGGTTTGCGCGGCATGGCCGCTGCAACCGTCACCCCGGCTGCATGCCAGGCCTGAAGCAGATCTGCATTCCGGGTCAGGACCACGAGGCCAGCCCCGAATTGCGGCAGGATGGTCTCGAGTTCGAATTCCGGGTCCATGTGACGGCGGGTGAGCAGGCGACAGAGATTGCGATAGCCGTTGTCATTTTCCACCAGGCACACGACCCGCTGTTGATGGCTAGGATCGGTGATTTCGGCTCCGACGATCGGTAATAGGCCTTCACGCCGGCAGGCTCGCAGAAAGGGCCACAAACCATACAGATTGTCGGTGTCAGTCAATGCCAGCTGCCGATAGCCCAAACGTCTGGCCGCCAGGCAGACCTGTTTGACATATGCGGTCCCCCACATGAGGGAGTAGCTGGATCTGACGGTCAAAGGAATCACGGTGTTGTTTTACTCCGTAAAAGAGCGCTCGCTGAAGCGGCTGAATGATCGCTTTGCTCAAGGAGCGTTTCTCTTGAAGAGCGCTTCGCTCGAAGCAAAAAAAGCTGAGAGCTATCTGTCCTTAGTCCCGAAGGGACGTTCCTCAATCTGACGAAGTCAGAGCTTATCAAGGCTGCAGGCCACTTCTCGAACGCAGTGCTCATTCATGCGGCCATTGTTCTGCCCAGCTGAACCGCCTCATTGCCGAAGCGGTCGCGGATCTGGTCGAGAGTTTGAATCAGGTTTTCGCATTGCTCGGTTTGTTTTTGCTTGGCGGGGAACAGTTCGAGCTGAGCCGGCGGAAACGTCAGACGGTCGCAGATCAGGCGCAGATGCCGGATGCGGATGCGCCGGGTCCAGGCCAGCTGCAGGGTACGTCGGGCCAGCTCGAAAAGGATGGGATCATTGGCGGTGGGCGGTTTGGCCGACAGCTGGCGGGCACAGCGCTTGCCGTCCGAATAATCCAGGATGACGGCAACCCGGCGGGCGGCCCGCCGACGGCGGCGCAGCGCATCACCGGTCTGTTCGACCAGCATGTACAGCGCACGCTCCAGGGTGGTGCGGTCATTGGTGTCGTTGCCGAATTCGTGATCAGCCACAATTTTGGGCGGTTTTTTCCCCGCCGGCAGAACCGGAGACGAATCGATGCCGCGTGCCGTTTCATAAAGAAATGTGGCACGGGGACCAAAGGGAACCTGCAGCTGCTCCCGGCTCAAGGCGGCGAGGTGGGATACCCGGCTCAGATTGAAATCTCGCAGCTGCAGCAAATCGTTGCGTTCAATACCCGGCAACAGGTAAATCGGCAGGGGCGCCAGCAGCTCCTCCTCCTCTCCGGCAGCGACGATATATTCCCCATCGGGCTTGACGAGGCGGGTGGCGACCTTGGCCGTCAACTTGTTGGGCGCCACCGACCAGATCGGGTCCAGACCGAGGTCTTTGTTCACCCGCCGCCGCAAGCGCCAGGCGACATCGATGGGCGGTCCGAAGAGGCGGGCGGTGCCGGTAACGTCCACAAACAGGTGCCCGTCCGTTTCTCCGTTTTCGACCAACGGCGAATAGGGCAGGGCCTGTTTGAGCAGGGCGCGCATGGCGTGCTCATAGCGGTCCGGATGGGGCGCAATGATCCGGGTGTCCCGGCACAGATGCACCGCCCGGCGCAGCGGCATTCCCTTGCGGATACCGCTTTGATACGCCTCCTCGCTCATATCGTAAACGGCTGCGCGGGGCGCACCCTCGGGTGCGATGATCACGGGCCGGTCCTTGAGCCGGGAATCAACAGCCCGCTCCACCGCCACGGCAAAGTCGGCGACATTGAGATGTATTATTGAGCGCTCTTCTGTTTTCCAGAAATGCTTCATCTAAGCCATTAACTCGTGGTGTACTATATTTGATAGTATCGTTAAATAAGAAGCACGAATTACGAAATTCGAAACAAATCTCAAATTCGAATTTTCAAATTACCAAAACTGGAATAAGTTTGCTCTTGACGGCAGCCGACAGCAATTTGTCTTGTTTTGGATATTGAGTTTTAAGTTATTCGATATTGCTTCGGATTTCGATATTCGGATTTCGAATTTTTACGCCGAATACCCTTGATGCGATTCTGCCATTAGTCCTTTTTCTGTCAGCAAGTTGATAAGTTTTACGGCGTTCCTGGGAGCTTGAGCGCGGACGTGGTTATTGAAGAAAATGATGCCGCCGGCAGCGTGCCGGGCCATTTTGGCGATTCGATCATCCGTCCACTGGCGCAGTTCTGCATCTCCGTAATCATAGTCAAATTGCAGTTGCATGTTGCCGGAGCGCCAGCCTTTGGCATTGCGGCCGTGAAAGCGGATGTAGAAAAGCGCAGGATTGGTAACAATGT
>JASJCE010000328.1 GCA_030066155.1 Desulfobacterales bacterium
CCAGAAATCGCGGTCCTTGTCTTTCCAGGCCGCACCCCACCTTCTTTCAAAATAGGACGACGGCAGTCTTTCTTCCCAGGCAAGCCACGGATTTTCACCTCTCTGCTGGGCAGCCAAGGCATCAATCAGGTACTCGGCGATTTCGGTGATTTCCTCCTTGGGTATGTAAGCGTAAGCGCCTTCTTTGATGGTTTTGACCAGGTTTTCAGGGGTAAATGCATGGGCCGTCAGCATGACAGCCGGCACGCTTTTGCGATTGGCAATCTCCAGCAGGCCGTACCCGTCAACACCCATGATGTCCAGTATGGCAACATCAAAATCATTTGATATCAGCAATTGCCGGGCTTCTTCAAAGGTGGACGCCGTAACCACGTTGCACATGTCGAGTAATTCGACCAGTGCAGCCAGGATATCCGGTTCGTCATCCACTGCCAGAACTTTTTTGCCGTTTAACAAACTCGTGTCGGACATGCCGGTATCTCCTTCGTGGTGAGAGTGCCACGGGTTAAACGCCCGATGGCGGGCGTGGGCGTCTAATCCGCGGCGCGATTCAGGCTCGCATCAGCAGGTGCGGTCATCAATGCCCAACTCCGACCAGCGGCCTTTGACTTTTTCCACCATCTCGGAATCCAGTTCGATTGGAATCGGTTTGTTTTTCCAATCATAGGGGATGGTGGCATCCAGCAGGAGCCTGCCGGTGATTTCCCGCGCACTGATAGGCAGGGAGGGATCCAGCGGTGTCGACCGGCCGCGTTTGATGACCTGGGACCGGTTGGGCTGGAACCTGAAGCTCAAGGCATACATGACCCGGGGAATATCCCAGGGGTCGATGTCCTCGTCCACCACGATAACGGTCTTGAGCCCGTATGCTCCCATCTCGGTTGAAATGGCGGCGGTCAGCACCTGATCCGCGTGACCCGGGTACATCTGCTTCATGGATATAATGGCCAGAAAGCGGCCCGAGCCCTCAGGCGGACAGTAAACCGCTTTCAGGCCCGGGATTTTCATGGCCAGCAATTGCTGCCAGAGGGTGGCGCCGTAGGAAAGTGCCATGGTCATGTGGGTGTCGGTTACGGCACGGCCCACCGTGGTTCCCCACAAAATGGGATTGTTGCGGTAGGTGACGCACTTGACGTCGATGTAATTGCGCGGATCGGTGCCCACCCCGGAGTAATAGCCGGTATATTCGCCAAACGGGCCTTCTTCCATGAATTTATCGGCATCGACTTCGCCCTCGATGACGATTTCGGCAGTGGCCGGAATCGGCAGGTCAACGGTTTCTCCCGGTACGACCTTAACCGGCTCGCCCCTCAGGGCGCCGGCCACATCGTACTCCGAGGTAAAAGCCGAGATGCGCGCTGCGCCCAGGATAAACAGCAGCGGATCACAGCCGATGACCGAAGCGACCGGCATAGGCTTTCCCATGGCCTGGTATTTCTTCAGCATGATATCGGCGTGCTTGCCCTTGATGAACTGGGTGCCGATTTTGTCTTTATCCAGCAACTGGCTGCGGTAGGTGCCCAGGTTCACCCAGCCGGTTTCGGGATCCTGGCTGATGATGAAATGGGCGGTTCCGATGTAGCGGCCACCGTCCAGGGGATACCACTGGGGGACGGGGAACCGGAAAAGATCGATATCGCCGCCTGACAGGATATTTTGCTTGCATGGGGCTTCAGATTTTTCGACCCATCTGGGCTCTACCAGGTTTTCACCCAGTTTGACCCAGGCATCGTAGAGGTCTACCAGACTTGAATCCAACGGATTACCCGTGATTAAAGCCAGCCGCTCCACCGTGGTGCAGACGCTGGTGATAACCGGCGTCTCATAATCTTTGACGTTTTCGAACAAAAGCGCCGGGCCGCCTTGCTCCTCATTTAATTTGGCGATATGCGACAATTCAAGGTTCCAGTCGACCTCCGCCGTGATTCGTTTGCAAAGTCCCTTTTCCTCTGCTTCGTTGATAAAATCTCTCATGTCTCTCATAAGTTTCAGTTACTCCTCTCTCTGGATTTTAAGTTAACAAAGATTTGGGCCATAATCTTCCCGCAAATAAAATGCGGGTAAGAGGGTATTCAGATATTCGTTTCAAAAAAATTGATAGCCTGGTCGAAAGTCAAAATCACCGAACTTCGATCTCATAGCATACTGATATTACGAGTTCTGAAATTTTGTTTTGGTGCTTTTTGTGCCTTTTTGCGGCCCCACCAATGATAGATCAAGGCGGAAGTTTAATGCGTTTCATGGCCTGCTCCATCAGCAGCTGGCGGCCGGTTTTTTTCCCGAGAACGGATTCCTTTTTGCGCTGGCTCCAGACGGTCTCGGGACGGGCCTGGACGATAAATATATTTTTGGGAAAATCCAGGTCCCTGTCGATGGCCCATTCGATATCCATCGGGCGTCCGTAATGCTGCTCGATGATTTTGCCCATCTTGACCAGCTCCTTAATTTCCCGCTCCTCAAGGCAGCAGGTGCATTGCATGTCTTCGGTCACATCGGCATTGATCACTTCCTGCCGTTCCGGGTCGAATAGGCATTCGATGTGCTTGGTTGAGATGGTCTTTTCCGTGGTTTCCATAATGATCTTGTCCACCACAAATTTATCCGGATTGACCGAACCGGAAACCACCGTCTCCCCCAGCCCCCAGCTGCCTTCAATCACGACTTTTGACGGATCGCCGTCGGTGGGGTTTAGGGTAAACATCACGCCGGCAGCCCTGGAATTGACCATTTTCTGCACGCCCACGCTGATGAGTACTTTCTCATGGGGGAATTTGTTTTTGATTCTGTAATCAATGGCGCGCGGTGTGAACAGACTGGCCCAGCAGTCCTGCACCCTTTTTGCAATCTGGTCGGTTCCGGTGATCCACAGGTAGGTGTCCTGCTGCCCGGCAAAGCTGGCCGTCGGCAGGTCTTCGGCTGTTGCGCTGGAGCGCACCGCCACGGGCAGGAAATCAACGCTGCAGTTTTCGCAGAGTTCCCCGTAAGCTGAATCGATTTCGGATCGGATGCCCTGCGCCATGACGGCATCTCGAATGGTCTGCTGGATTTTACGGCTGGCATTGTCCTGGGCGCCAATATCGCCTGCATTCATCTCGGAGAGGATCCGAAATATGTCATCCTTGATTCCTGTTTCGGTAATAAAATACAGATAGCCCTCGGTAGTGACTGCAAATCCGGGCGGTACCCGGATACCGGCATTAATCATTTCTCCCAGGCTGGCATTTTTCCCGCCCACCTCGGGCACGGATTTTATATCCAGGCTCTTGAAATTTAGGATATAGGCCATTGGATCCTCCCCGACGGGATATTTTCCATTTCTCCCTCCGCCCGCAGGCGAAGGGAGGAACTTCATTTGGCTTGTTAATAATCCGGTAACTTAATGGGTTATTATTGCGCCTTTTCAACGATAGTTACGACGCCCGTGTCACCATCCACCCGGATAACATCTCCGGTCTTGATCACCGAAGTTGACACTCCGGTACCGGTCACCGAGGGGATGCCATACTCGCGGCAGACAATGGCGGCATGACTGGTGAGTCCCCCGATATCGGTGACGGCAGCTTTGATGTTGGTGAAGACCGGTGCCCAGGATGGGTTGGTGGTCGGGCAGACCAGAATCTCTCCCGGCTGAAGCTCTACGATATCCTTGAGCAGCTTCAACACCCGCGCCGATCCTTCCGCGACCCCGGCCGAAGAGGCGAATCCCTTGATTTCGGAGACATCCCCCTCTGCAGTTGCATCGACGCCCTTGAGCCATTCCTGGACCTTGTCGGTGGTCACCCCCCACAGCATAATGGTGAAAGGTTCGGCCACCTCCTCGGGCGGTACGCCCAGGGCCGGTGTCGGATTCCAGGCAGCGGCGGCTTTGAGGATTTCTTTACGCTTAGCGGCCTTGGCTTTGTAGTAGGCGTCGCGTTTGGGAATATCCACACCAAGGGCCCAGGCCGTGGACACTTCAGTCAAGAGCTCGGGGATTTCATAGCGATTGAACATAAAGATGTCGTCCACCTCCTCGAGCATCCCCTCGTTGACCAGCAGCTGGCCGAACTGGCGGACCTTATCAAACCAGATTGTGTGAAACCAGTGTTCGACCCAGAAAAGGTGATCTTCGGCGTAGCGGTAGATCGTACGGATGGTATTGTAGGCGCCGTCAAAGGATTCCCGGTCTTCATCGGTCTGGATCAGTTTGCGGTACTCGGCCACAACTTCATCCCGCTGGCGGTCGATGCCTTCCAGGTCGCGTTCAATGGTCTCACCCCGCTCCAACCGCTGCACGTAACTCTTGATATATCCAAAGGGGATTTCAGGCGTATCGATCCAGCTGCCTTCGTGATGAAACCAGCCGCTGCCGCAGGAAACGTAAAACCACGGATCCTGCGCTTTTTGATAGGCTTCCAGCCACTTTATACCCTCGGGGGTCTGGCCGAGTTCACTGATTTTTTCCGTGGTGGGCTGATTGCCCTTGAGAATTCTGGACACATCGGGCGATTCGTGGGCGAATCGGGAGAGACGGCAAAGCTCCTCTTCGGGACGAAACATGGAAACATAGGCGCCCGCCACCATTTTGCCGATGGCACTTTCGCTGATTCCGGGGAACAGCTTGCGGGCCACGTCCGCAAACATCAGATAGGCCAGGTAGGTCAGGTTCAGCATCTCAAAGTGGTATTGCCAGCCTTTGATCATATTGTTGACCATTTGGTCGAAGGATTCCAGCAGGTCATAGGAAACATAGACACCCGTCGGGGCCGGAAGAACTTGGTCGTCAGATACGTATTTGGGAAACTCAGCCGGCACGTCAATGGACTTCATTTCGTTGCCAAGGGCCTTGAACTTGGTCAGCCATTTATCCCACAGTTCTTCATAATGTTCAAAAACGTAGAATACGCGTTTTTCAAAGTGGCCGGCCTTCTCTCCGATAATCTCATCGGGCGGGGGCGCAATGGCACAGATGTACAGGTAGCAGCCCACGATTCTCTGGGCGATACCCTGGGCGGGCGGGATACAGAAGACTCGCGTTGTGTACTGGGAAAGGGCGATCTGCCACGCTTCCTGAAAAATCAGGTCGAGAGGCGGCAGGGGTTCCGGTGCATGGATTTTATCCGCGTACCAGAATTGGGCTTTTTCCCATTCGGCTCGGTCTCGAGAAAACAAATGGTGGGAGGGATACATCTCTTCCCAGCCTTCCAGTTCAGCGGGAACTTCATACTCATGGGGGTCTGCAAACCTTCCGGTGCTTTCTTCTGGCATTTTTCTTCTCCTTTTTCATAAGTCATACACGCGTATATGAAAATCTCCTGAAGTGCGATTTAACCGCATTCAAGAGCATTATGCAGAAGGAAGCTTCAAATACAGACTGGAAATATCATCCTGGGCGCTGGCCCCTCAAATCAGATGGGTAAGCTAAGTCCAATTGACAGGATGTTTTCCACCGATAAATCATTTGGATATATCCCCGGGGATAGTGCTGCCTGGAGCCGGCCCATTCAACTGAAAGAAATATGGGGACTGGGCTTAATTGAGAAATTGTATGAATCATGGAAGAAAAACTGTCAAACCATTTAAATTTATGGTATCCATAAAAAATTCTTATGGATTGATTTTAATCATAATTGATAACTATTGCTAACTCCCTTACATCAGCCCCCGGCGCTATCGAAGGTCAATTTTTCTTACCATCCGGGGCAAAGGATGACGATCAATTTTGATATAGCCGCAAAAAGGCGCAAAAAGCGCCAAAGTTAATTTTCGCTACCTGTAATATCAATAAGTTACAAAGTCAAAATTCGACAATTTTGACTTTTTACGAGACCGTCAATGTTGAACTTCAATCAACTCAGGGTATTTTATAATGTTGCCAAGCACCTCAACTTCACGCGTGCAGCGGCTGAATTATTTATATCCCAGCCGGCGGTGACAGCTCAAATGAAGGCCTTTGAGGAGTACTGCGGATTTAAAGTCATTAAAAAGCTGGGCCGCAAAAACTGGTTGACTGACGAGGGCAAGACGCTCTTCGCATATGCATCAGATGTATTCGGACTCGAAAGAAACATTGAAGGTGTGATCGAAGACATGCGTCAGCTCAAAAGAGGGGTGCTGCGAATCGGGACGACCAAGGCCTACGCGCGTTATTTCATGCCGTTGATGCTGTCCACCTTTCATGGCAAATTCCCGAACATAAAAATCGAGCTCAACGAAGGCAGCTCCCATGAGATGGCCCTTAGCCTGCTGGAGTTTAGAAATGAAGTCGCCGTCATCGCCAAAACCGGTGATGTCGAAGGGCTGCGGTATATTCCTTTCAGTCAGGAGGAAATGGTTCTGATCGCGGCGCCGAATCACCCGTTTACCCAAAAATCCGCCATTGATGTGAGGAGGCTGGCCGAAGTGCCGTTTATCATGAAGGACCGGGGCTCCGGAACCCGGAAACTGGTGGATGAACTGTTTAAACGGAAATCCTGCGAGCCGGACATTCTGATGGAAGTCAGCAATTCCGAATTTATCAAAGAACTCGTCCACCGGGGAGATGGCGTTTCGCTTCTGGTTCATGAAACCGTTGCGGCGGAAATTGAGGCGGGAAAGCTGGCTGCAGTACCCTTGAAAAACGAAGAGATCTACCTGGATGTCAGCATATGCTACCTGGCCGACCAGCATCTATCCCCCTCAGCCCGGGCCTTTGTGACCACCCTCGAGCAGTTGCGGTCCGGCAGAGAGGTTACCCACCAGGGGATCGGTGAATATATGGCCAAAATTTCAGCCCAGTACCGGAAAAAACGCGAAGAATAGAGCGGTCACAACAACTCCGGTGATCGGAGAAATGTTACCGATTCTTTCCGGGAGAAATGGCCGTCATTCGATGAAATTTCAGAGTTGGTTGAATACCCGGTCCGACTTGGCAGCCAGATAAAAATCACTTTCCGTGAGACCGTTTATTACATGGGTCCAGATCTCGATCCGACATTTGCCCCAGGTGAGGTAAATGTCCGGGTGGTGGTTTTCCGCTTCGGCGACAGCGCCGATTTTATTCACGAAGACCAGCGCCTGGGCGAAGTTTTTGAACGTATAGAGCCTTTCGAGATGGCCGTCGCGGTTCAGCGACCACCCGCTGTCGAGTTGATCCAGCATTTCCTCGGCCCTTTCTTTATCCATTGGCGGGATACCGCGGCGGCCCGGCACGCATTTTTGATCGGCAAGATTCAATAGATCCTCCATTCCACTTCAGTAAAAATTTGATATAGCCGCAAAAAAGCGCAAAAGTTAATTTTCTCTATCAGCAATATCAATAAGTTACAAAGTCGAAATTCTACAATTTTGACTTTTTACGAGATCGAAAAAATTATTATCTGAAAATAACCCTGTACCGAATACTTGAATGATAAGTCTTTGACCTCCGATGGCAACCGTCCTTAAAAAGCGTGTTGGATTCGGTGATCGTAAGGAATTTTGAATATATACGACTGCACTGCTTGTATGGTCGCAAATTCGTACCCATGTTTATTCTTAAACTAAAACCTGGTCCTCCCTCCGGGCTGGAAGCCTACGGGCCGGAAGCAGGGACAAGTTAGAGCCAACCGGCTATGTCGTAGACCCAATCTGTTAAAGGTTTCCCCGCTTACGCTTCGCTTCAGACGGGATCGTAGACAGGTTTCAGTGTTCAGGTTTCAGCGAATACTGATTCCC
>JASJCE010000024.1 GCA_030066155.1 Desulfobacterales bacterium
GACCATCTGGCCACACAGACATTGGGCGCCGGAAAAACGGCCGATGGTCTGCAGGCGCTTCAATGGTGGCAGGAAGGCCGCATCCTGGAGGTCATTCAATACTGCCGTCGAGATGTCAAAATTACCCGGGAACTATACCGCTATGGCAGGAACAACGGCTATCTGATTTATAAAGATCGCAATCAGAATAAGCTGAGAATTCCGGTGGCCTGGCGTTAGGAATGTCGAATGAAGAATGCCGAATGTCGAATGATGGATTCGCTCTCCGAGGCGTAGGCGCTAAACCCCTACGAGCCGGAGGCTGCGCTCAATCAATCATATCCGAAATCCGCAATCGAGACTGTCATCTGTTCTCTGACTTCTGGCTTCTGACCTCTGACTTCCGTTGTCTGACCTATGTCAACCCTTTATTGACACCTGACACCCGAAACCTGAAACCTTCCGTCTGTCATCTATTCTCTGTCATCCGACTTCTGTCATCTTTCTTCTGACCTCTGTCTTCTGTCCTCTGACCTCTGCGTGCCGCGGCGAAGCTCGAAGAGCGAAGACGGGTCATCTGATCTGTTGGATCAGCTGACTCAGATCGGTGAGCACCAGGTCCGGTTTGAGATCGCTGCAGCGAGGGTCGTCGGCTCTCAGACGCAGTGACCGTTTATCACCGGCAAAGAGGGCGGTTTGAAAGCCGGCTTTTGCAGCCGGGTAGATGTCGTTGAGCATATCGTTGCCCGCGTACAGGACGGCTTCAGGGCCGATGCCGATTCGGGCGAGTTTTTCAACTGCCATCTGAAAAAGTGCTGCCGACGGTTTGGCCATTTCGAATTTATAGGAATAAAAAATAAGTTCGGAAGAAAATCCCAGCGCCGCGGTATCCGAATTCAGAAACCATTCGAACAGCAACGGCGTGTAAAATTGGGCATTCGAAATGATTCCCATTAAAATGTTCTGTTCACGGACGGTTTGCAACAGCTCGAATAGATTGGGCATGGGGTAGACGGGATTGGCGATAAATTCGAATTCAGTCGCAAAGCGTCTGACCCCCCTCAGGTCAGCCGATTGCAGTACGCGCTGCCAGATCCGATCGATTTTGACTTCAGGAAATTTGATCCCGCGGGCATGAAGCTCGGCGTGGCGGTCTTGGATGGCGGCATGAAATTGATCCAGCAAATCCCGTGGCGATAATTGAACCTGGTACTTTTCAAGCAACGCCCGGATTTCCGCCAGCTGCGGTGAATTCTGTCGGGCCAGGCCGATATCTCCGGAAGCGCTGATAAACAGGGTTCCGTAGATGTCGAATAGCATGCACCGGATATCCATCCGGATGTTGCCGGTTGGGGGTAGGGTGGTTGGAACCGGCTGCAACCGGCGAATCCGGCCTTCAATGGCACTTTTCGGTATGGTCATATCATATATCCGAGTAATCTCGCCACTTGAGCAGACTAAAATTGTTCAGATCAAGAAATGCGGAAACTAAGCTGGACTTGTCGATCTGTTGCTCAACGGGATTTGCGCTGACTTTGAGGTAGACTCTCATCAGGTTCCGGGCATAGTCGTCCGGATTGTATCGGTTCAATATCGTCTGTCGGTTGCCGTCGATCAGCGCCGCCGCATCCCCGACCTCTCCCGGCGCCTCCAGAAAGGGATTGATATCCAGCAGCTGGTCGGCATTCTGTTGATCGGCCATAATGCGACCTATTGCCATTTTCTGAGAGAACTCATCCAGCAGACCAAAATCGATTGTTCCCTCTGAAATGAGCTGATCGAAAGCGTCGTCCAGGCAGTTTCCGTCAATTGACAAATCAAATAGCCCAAGGGCCTTGAAAACTGAATTCCGCCAGTTCTGCCCGAATTTTGCCAGATCGATCCAGTCCGTCGGAATACGCAGACTGTCGTAAAGATGGCTTAGTTTGATACCGTGATGTTCAAAACCTTGACAGATGTCCGTTAGTTTACGACCCCACAGCATCTTTCCATACAGCCAGGGCTCCAGAAAGGAAAATCCGAAGCCCTCCGTGATGCTGGTCGTGATTAACATTTCGGATGCACTGACCAGCGCCCCGAAATCCCGGTCCAGGCCCCGTTCAAAGACCACATTCAAGTGATGATCCTGCACGAATTTTTTCCAGCCCTCATAGCTTTTAATATCGGGCGGACTGTGGGGCGGCAGGGTAATGGCTAAAATTCGGCCCGGCTTCAAAAATCGGGACAATAAGATCGCTTCCCCGATATTCTTGCGCCGGATGGCACGGATTGGATACAGTACGATGGGCTCCGTGGCTCCGGTTTTCGAGGACAGATTGGGGACAGATACCGTATTCTCCAGCAGATGCACACCCTCGGATTTCAGGCCCGCGTTCCGTAAAATATGGAGATCCCGCCGGTTGATGACGGCATAATGGCAATCGGCCGGGTACGGGCCGGAGAAATATGCCAGCGGTCGCCCGTCTTCGGCAAAGTCATGTATCTGCAGCAGCAGTTTAACACCTCTCTGCTGCAGAAGTTCCAGTATCTCCAAAAAGAAGCGATTTTTGGCCAGCGTCGGATTATGAACATGCAGCACATCACACGGGCCGCCGAATCGGTCATGAATCGCTCGGTTGATAGTCCGGGCGACGTCAAGCGACCGAAACGTGCCCGAGTACTGGCTGCTGTAGCTTAACTCCGGTATATGCACGGCATCAGCGCTTAGTGGCGTCTCCGGGGGTTGCCCGCTTAAGACCAGTTGCGCCGCCCGGCCGGCCAGGGCCGATAGCTGCTGCTTGATTACCGTCGTAACGCCACCGGTTTTGAGGTGATAATGCATATAGGCGATTTTCATACCCTGAGCTATAACATTTCTCAAATAAAGATGCCACAGCCTGGAGTAGAGAAAACTTGATCTTTACCGAAGTCTGTTTCACAGGTGATTGGGGGTGGGCATTTCAAAAAAAAATTACAAATTTCAAGCACCAAATCACAAATAAATTTCAAATATCAATACCCAATAACCAAACGCTGACTGTAGATGAGTACATTTGGTTTGGAATTTTGGATTTTGATCATTGGAATTTATTTGGAATTTGTTTATTGGAGCTTGGAAATTAGATTAAGTTTGTTTGATGAATGAAGCGGGTGAGAATCACCTGAATTATGAAATACCAATCATACCGAGTTTACTCAGCTTCCGGTGTGGGTGCTGGGGATTTTTTGTTGATCCGAATGATTCGGGTTTTGTGGCGGTTTAAATCATGAAACTGCAGTTTGGTCGAACCGATTTCAATGATGTCGAGATCGCTGAGGATACTGGCATGCTTGACGGTATTGTCATTAATTTTGGGTTTGGCCATCCCACCGACATAGCTCAGATAAAATCCATCCGGCCGTTTACTGATGGTGAAGGCCGTCCTTCCAACCCACATGCCTTTTATGACAATATCGGATTCAGGATCCTTGCCAATTTTGGTAATATTACGAGACAGCTTGAATTTGCCGCTTCCACCGGATAAAAAAGCCAAACCGCCGGACATGCTGCCGCCATTATGTCCCGCCAGCGGTTGGGGCGCATCCGGCTTACTTTTTTTCATCATGGAGCGGTACTGGATCGTATCCATCACCATGGTTTTTTCAATCTTGTCCGAGCCGCTGTTGTTGATCTGTTCCCCTTCGGTATAGCTGAAAACAAGGGAGTGCTTGCCGATGTTGATGACATCGCCGTGTTTGAGCCAGTGCGAATTGATTATTTTTTCATTGACAAACGAGCCGTTTTTGCTTTGAAGGTCAATCAGGACGAAATTATCACCCACTGAATCGATTTTGGCATGATGTCCGGAGACAGCCAGGTTTTCAATAACCACATCATTGTTTTGGCGCCGACCGATGGTCAGGGACAATCCTTTCTGCAGTTGGTATTCTCCAATAGCGGTTTCTTTAAATTTTAATGATAAAATCGGCATTCTTGATTCTCTGGACAGATCATTGGGATCAGTTGGTGAATATCTTCTTTAAATTTCTTCCGATTACGGCTTTCAGACGGCTGAAAGATAACGGGGTGTTTTTAATTGCTTTGACTTTTAGAACGATTGTGGTCACATTGTCATCACCACCGCGATCATTGGCCAACTCGACAAGTCGCTGGCAAGCCGTGTCCAGTTGGTTTTGATCAACCAGTTTAAGGATTTCCTCCGGTGTCGCTTTATCACTTAAGCCATCGGAACTGATTACGAGGACATCGTCCTTAAAACATTGGATTTCATAAATATCGGCTCTAACGGATTCTTCGGTTCCCATGGCGCGCGTAAGCACATGCTTGAATTCGAGCCCCAATTTTTCGGCATTTGCGGGGTTGATTGCGGCTTGCTCGGCCAGCACGGTATGCAGAACGGAAAGGAGCTTGATTTTGCCGTCCCGAATCAGATAAATCGGGCTGTCTCCGACATTGGCGGCAATAAGGGTTCCATCCGTAAAGTAAACTGCCGACACGGTGGACCCCATTCCGCGGCAGGCGTCGTTGTCAAGGGAGGCTTCGTGAACGACCTTATTGGACAGGTGGATTCCCGATAGCAGATGATTAGCCGCGGGCGACAGCGACTGGTCGGCCTCGCCGTTGTTTGCAGCACCGCCGTTTTTCTGGGACTGCATGATATATTCGCTGATGGTTTTGACAACCAGCTGGCTGGCGATTTCGCCGGCCCGATGCCCGCCCATGCCGTCTGCCACGACGTACAGGCCGAGATCGTCGTCCAGATAGAGGGCATCTTCATTTCCTTTGCGTTTCATGCCCACGTGAGTTAGGCCAGCTGATTCGATAATAACCATGTCAATTGTATATCACGATTTTAGATATTTAGACGGTACGGAACGTTCATTCTGCCGATGAGTTTAATATCGTCATTTTTATCAAAAACATAAGTAATTAATATGGGAGACCGCAAATGAATTCGATTGTAAAGCTGCAAAACATGATTCAGCATTACGCCTGGGGGTCCGAATCGGCCATTCCGGAGTTAATCGGACAGGCAAATCCTGCCGGAAAACCGTGGGCCGAGCTCTGGATGGGTGCGCACCCGAAAGCCCCGTCTCAATTAATCCTTGACGGCCGATCGGTCTCATTGGCTGAAATGATCCGGGCCCATCCGGATGACATTTTAGGTCCGACGGTCGCCCGCCGTTTCAGCGAACGGCTACCCTACCTGTTTAAAGTGCTGGCAGCAGCCAAACCGCTCTCGATTCAAGCCCACCCCAATTTGAAGCAGGCCCAGACCGGATTCAAGCGCGAAAATGAGCAGCAGATCCCACTGGATGCCCCCCATCGCAATTACCGGGATGATAATCACAAACCGGAATGCATCTGCGCATTAACGGAATTTATTGCCATGTATGGGTTCCGGGAAATCCAAGCTATTTTCGCTCTGATGGTCTCCGTCTGCCCTGAAAGCCTGTCCCGGGAGTTGCGGCGCCTCGAATTAAATCCCAGCTCAACAGGCTTGAAGCAATTCTACAGCGAATTGATGAATCTCGATGAGAAAAAACAGAACGCGGTCGTTGCCGAGGCGCGGCGAAACATCGATCGCATGGATGATCCGGACATCATTTTCTGGATGAAGCGTCTGGATCAGGAGTACCCGTCCGATATCGGCCTTCTGTCGCCCATTTTGCTGAACCTGATCCGCCTCGAACCGGGACAAGCGCTGTATCTGCCGGCAGGGGAACTGCACGCCTACCTGGAGGGGTTGGGCATCGAATTGATGGCCAACTCGGATAATGTCCTGCGGGGAGGTTTGACGCCCAAACATATCGATCTTCCGGAGCTGCTGCGGGTGGTCCACTTTGAACCCCGCCCGATCAGCCTTCTGGAAACAGAAAACCGGGGGGATAATGAGACCGTCTTTTTGACGCCGGCCCGTGAGTTTGTGCTTTCCAAAGTCACCGTAGCGCCCGACACCGACTACCTGAGTGCCACGATCCGCGGTGCGGAAATTCTGTTATGTACCGAAGGGATCGCGCGGATTCGGCATATAGCCCGGGAAAACAGTCTGGAAATAAAGAAAGGTGATTCGGTCTTGGTCCCGGCGGCTGTTGATGGCTATCGAATCAGCGGTAAAGCGACCTTTTACAAGGCCGGATCCCCATTGGAATGACGAATGTCGAATGACAAATGTTGGAAATCGCTCTCCGAGGCGTAGGCGCTACAACCCCTACGAGCCGGAGGCCGCGTTCCATCTTTTAAAATCCAAGATAGAGAATTCATCAATTCGGCATTTGTCAGTTTCCATTATTCACTTTTAGGTACAGATTTCATCGCTTAAATAATAAATCTTCGTTAATGGAATTTTTTAGTTGACAAATTCAACTAGTTACAGTTAATAAAGCTGTGCCCGGGACACCGGGAGCGCGTCTGTAACCCGTTTCACATTCCGGCAATTCCATTCAGATCTTTGGGGGATTGGGATATTAACGCTTTTTGAAATACAGGAGCAACGGATCAATGACACTGACCAAAGCAAAGATTGTGGATACTGTTCATAACGAACTCGGATTTCCTAAAAATAGATCCGCTGAATTAATTGAAATCCTGTTGGAGCAAATCAAAAGCACGTTGGGAAAAGGCGAGGATGTGTTGATCAGCGGATTCGGTAAATTTTGTGTCAAAGAAAAAAAGGAGAGGAGAGGGCGCAATCCCGCCACCGGCGATGATATGATGCTGGAGCAGCGTCGTGTTGTTACCTTCAGGTGCTCTCATTTGCTCAGGGAGAAGATTAACCACTATTAGACCGGCATTGATGAATGGAATCCTTATCAGATGGTTGACGCTAACCGGGGCCATTATATTCACTTCCTACCTGCTTGACGGTATTCAGGTGAGGGATTTTGTTTCGGCACTTTTTGCCGCAGCCATGCTCGGGATATTAAACGCACTGTTCCGCCCCATTCTGATTCTTCTAACCCTGCCCATCAATATCCTGACCCTCGGGCTCTTTACGTTTATTATCAATGCCCTGATGCTCAAGATGGCATCGGGCGTGATCAGCGGATTCGAGGTTCACGGCTTCTGGTCAGCCGTCTTTGGTGCGTTGATTATCAGCACGATCAGTTGGCTGCTGAATTCGTTTATCAGTGAGCGCGGAACCGTCACATATTATTCTACCTACCGCCGCACCGATCGTCCCCACCAGAGATCGCCCCATCAACGGAACCGCCTGGACAATGATACCATCGATCTGGAAAACAAAGGCGACGACCGGTGGGAGTGAGGCTTTGGAATGACGAATGGCGATTGGCGATTGACGAATTGTGGAAGTCGCTTCGCTCCATCATCCCTATAACTTAATATTCTAATCGACCGTAGTCCTTAATTCGACATTCGTCAATCGTCATTCTTTACCCGCTACTCCGGCCTCGGCGAATGTCATGACTTCCTTGAAAACGCCCACGGCCGCATCCATTATGCTCATGGCCAGCCCGCCGCCGGTTCCTTCGCCGAGGCGCATCCCCAGGTTTAAAATCGGATTTAAATTCAAATACTGCAGCATGTGACGATGACCGGGCTCCTCCGAACAATGCCCGGCAAACAGATAATCCGTGACGGTCGAGCAGATCGCATGGGCGATAAGTGCTCCCGCAGTGGAGATAAACCCGTCAACCACCACCGGCCGCTGATGATAGGCGCCGGCTAGGACGCACCCGGCTATTCCGCCGATTTCAAATCCGCCGACCTTGGCCAACACGTCCAGACCATTTTCCGGATTCGGTTTGTTCGTGTCGATGGCGCGCTGAATCATATCCCGCTTGCGGGCAAGCCCTTCATCGTCAAGACCGGTTCCGCGCCCGACCATATCCGCGAGGTCGGTGCCGCAGATGACAGCGCCGATGGCAGCCGAGGGGGTGGTGTTGCCGATACCCATATCACCGGTTCCGATTAACTCGATGCCTTCGCTGAAGAAGTCGGAAGCGATTTGAAATCCCTGGAGGATAGCCTGCTCAGCCGCCTGGGTTGACATTGCCGGTCCCAGAATAAAATTGGCCGTTCCGGGCGCGATCTTGCGGCTGATCAATCGATCGGAATTCTGCAACGTGTTTTCATCAAATACGGCGATGATCCCCATGTCCACAACGAATACATCCGCATTGACATGCCGGCAAACGGCATTTATGCCGGCGCCACCGGCAAGAAACGTCTGCACCATGGCACCCGTCACTTCCTGGGGGTAAGCACTCACCCCTTCGCCGGCAATGCCATGATCTCCGGCCATTACCAGAACGGCTTTGCGTTTTATGGTCGGTTCCAGGGTCTGGCGGATGCCGCAGAGCTGCTCGGAAATATCATGCAACCGCCCCAAGGCCCGGGCCGGCATCACCAGCTGTGCGGTCCGCTGCCTTGCCTGTGAAGTCCAATCGGGATCGACCGGCTTAATGCCGTTTATGATGTCTGATAGATCCATGATAAAAATCCTCCGGTGACTTAGTTGATATAAAAAATATTGTCAACCATAAAGACAATTTATCTTGACAGAAAGCCTCATTTTGCATATTTGATCTACGGTTACCAGGGTGCGCAAGCTTAATAGGGAATCCCGTGAAAATCGGGAGTGGTCCCGCCGCTGTAACCCCGTCCCTTATATCCGGTTTCAAAGGGAACCCTTTCAGTTTCGTAAGCCACTGTTGCGACAAATCGCCATGGGAAGGCATCTGAAAGGGCGGGGAAACCAGAAGACCTGCCCCGGTAAATCGCCATGGCGCTGCGTTGGAACAGGGACCTGGCACACATCCGTCAAAGGGCCAAGAAAACTGGGTGCAACCCTTCAAGCTGAAATAGCTTGGAGGGTTTTTTTTAGCATTGACAACTCAACCGAAATTGTCAAATCACCACCAAAAAGAGGCCGCCAGACATCGGCGATTTTTCAAGGATGCGACGCTGGTGCAACTGTTGATTCTTGCCGTCATTATGGTTGCCGCAATTATTGCTGCAACGGGAATGGGGTACATCAAGCTGTCCGCCAATGACGTGATTAAAATCATATTCGCCAGAATCAGCGGCCAGAGCACAATTCTGGATGGTCTGGATTCCATCTATCCGGTGGTGGTAATGGACGTGCGCCTGCCCCGGATCCTGACATCCGCGATTGTCGGGGGCGGTCTGGCCATTTCCGGGGTTGTCTTCCAGGGAATTCTGTTAAACCCGCTGGCCGACCCGTATACACTGGGGGTATCGGCCGGCGCCGCTTTCGGTGCTTCACTGGCGATCCTGTTAAATGTCGGCTTTTTGGGAATGTATTCCGTTCCGCTATTTGCTTTCGGCGGCGCTGTCGCAACCCTGCTGCTGGTCATTTATCTGTCTGCCGCCAGCGGCGGCTTGTCTTCAAATAATCTGATCCTGTCCGGTATCATTGTGGCGGCAATTCTATCGGCCGGAATCAGTTTGCTGAAATATTTAGCCGACGAACAGGTAGCGGTTATCATTTTTTGGCTAATGGGCAGTTTTGGATCCAAAACCTGGAGTGATGTGAGTCTACTGCTGCTGTTTACCGGCGTCGGCTTCGGGGTTTTTGTCTTCTACGCCCGTGATATGAATCTGATGTCCCTGGGAGATCGTACGGCATCATCGTTAGGGGTCGATACCCGCAAAATCACGCTGATTTTGCTGGTAACCGCCTCTCTGGTGGCCGCAATCTGTGTGTCGGTTTCCGGCATTATCGGTTTTGTGGGGCTGCTGGTTCCGCATATGATGAGATTAATAACCGGTCCGGACAACCGGCGGCTCGTTTCCGTTTCGCTGTTGGCCGGCGCCATTTTACTGCTGAGTGCCGATACCATAACCCGGGCCGTGCTGCCGACCGAAGTCCCGATCGGTGTCCTGACGGCCCTCATCGGTGGGCCTTTTTTCTGTTATTTATTCCGTAAACAACATCGGAGTCGCAAGATATAATTTGAATGCCATTTGAACTGAACCATATATCGTTCTGCTATGCAGATCATACAGCGATCGATGATTTCTCCATCATTCTGACTCCGGGGCAATTTTACGGCATTATCGGACCCAACGGCAGCGGAAAATCTACATTTCTGGATTTGCTTGCCGGACATCGTCTTCCGGCGTCCGGAACCATCCGTTACCGCCAAAAGATGCTGACGTCTTTTTCAAAACCGGAATTGTCCAGAGAAATCGCCCGGGTCCCGCAGAATTTTTATATTAATTTTCCATTTACCGTTAAAGAAATCGTGATGATGGGGCGATACCCGCACATCCCGCGATTTGCCGCGCCGGCTGCCGGGGATCGGGAAATCGTCCAAACCATCATGGAGCAGTGTCAAATACTTGAATTCGCAGATCGCTACGTCACCGAACTGAGCGGGGGGGAGCGGCAGCGGGTTGTGTTCGCCCGGGCCCTGGCCCAAAATACACCGGTATTACTGTTGGATGAAGCGACCTCCAATCTGGATATTCAACACACCCTGAGTCTTCTGGCGCTCGCGGCGGATAGGGTGCGCTCAAAGGCCACGACGGTTATCGCCGTGCTGCAGGATATCAATCTGGCGGCAGCTTTTTGTGACCAACTCATATTTATGTCCCAGGGCCGACTCATCCGGCAGGGGGCCGTGGCCGAAATCTTGAATCCTGAAACGGTGCAGACTGTTTTTAATGTCGAGTCAAAGGTATACTTTGATAACTATACAGATTCATTTCAAATTGTGTTTAGGAAATAGCCCGTGTTGCAAATAAAACCCATCACCATTACGTGGTTGGCTTTGCTGTTTATCGCCATATGCTGGCCTGCGGCCGATACCGCCGCGGGCACTGCGCGCAAATTTGGGATTCGAGACGACAAACAGATTATCGACCAGGCCGGCCGCCGCATCATCGTTCATCAGCCATTTGACCGAATCATTTCCCTGTATGGCGCCCACACAGAAAACCTGTTTGCTCTCGGTCTGGATAAAGAAGTTATCGGTGTTTCACGCCACGATGATTTTCCGCCCCGGGCTCTGGACAAACCGGTCTTTTCCTATCACGATGATCCTGAGAGATTTCTGGCCACCCGACCGGATCTGGTGCTGATTCGTCCCATGATCGATCGCGGCTATTCCCAGTTTACGGCGATGCTCGAGAAAGCGGGGATCACGGTGGTATCCCTGCAACCCGGGACGATTGACGAAATGTTTGACTACTGGCGTATCCTCGGGATACTGACCGGACGCCAGGAGCATGCCCGGCAGAAGGTTATTCAATTTGAGCACTCGATCGCCGCCTTCCGCGGTTTGACCGAGGGGCGACACCATCGCAAGCGGGTATATTTCGAAGCCATTCACAGCAAGATGAAAACATTTGCCCCGAATTCGATGGCCATTTTTGCACTGGAATGTGCCGGCGGCGTCAATATTGCGTCTGATGCCACACCGATCAGGGATACAAACATCGCGCACTACGGCAAAGAACGAATTCTATCCCGTTCGGCGGAGATTGATGTCTATCTCGCCCAGTACGGAGCCATGAACCGACCTACGATTTCGGCCATCAAAAACGAGCCCGGGTTTCACATCATCAAGGCCGTGGCTGCCGGTCAAATATACATTGTCGATGAAAAAATCGTTTCACGGCCGACCATGCGCCTGCTGGAAGGGGTATATACGATCGGGACTTATCTTTATCCGGAAGCATTTGATGACGAGGCTTTAAAAATATTGAAGAGATGAGTGAGCTGGGAGCTATTTTTGCCACGAATTTGCACGAATCTACACGAATAAAAAAATGAGGGTCGCGGGAAGATATTTTTTTGGAATGCTGTTGATTAATGAAAACCCTAGATTCGATCTTGTCTTATGGTGACTAATTAAATCCTTTCGTATTGAAACTGATGATTTGTGCTTTTTGTGACTAGATCAAGAGATATATTCGTGAAAATTCGTGTGGTTTCGTGGCTTTTATCAAATCGGGAGGTAGAAAAATCAAAGGAGTTGTAATCGCCGGTACGAAGAGCGGTTGCGGCAAAACCACCGTAACGCTGGGTTTGATGGCGGCCCTGGCCAGGCGGGGGTTCAAAGTGGCGCCGTTTAAGGTCGGCCCGGATTTCATCGATCCGGGGCATCATACCCGCGTTGCGGGTTCGATCAGCAAAAACCTGGACGGCTGGATGTTGCCAAAAGCTTTTAATCTCGCTAATTTCGATAAGGTATCGAACAATGCCGACATTGCCGTGGTTGAAGGTGTTATGGGACTGTTTGACGGGTACGACGGCAAAACCGACGCCGGGTCGACAGCCCAGATGGCCAGGTGGCTCGGCATTCCGGTGGTGTTGCTGGTGGACGCCGCCAGCATGGCCCGCAGCGCGGCTGCGGTGGTGATGGGATTTGAGAATTTCGACCCCCGATTAGACTTTGCCGGGGTCGTTTTCAACAACCTGGGGAGTCGGCGGCACCTGAAATATCTGGAAGATGCGATGCAGGGATCGGCTAAAATGCCATGCCTGGGCGGTATTATGCGCCGTACAGACCTGGCAATCCCGGAACGTCATCTGGGCCTCGTTACCCACGAAGATCACCCGATTTCCGATCCAATGATTGCCGAATTGGCCGATGTAGTGGAAGATAGCCTGGATCTGGATTTCCTGCTGCAGTTGTTGCCGGAAATTGATCCGGTCTCGCAACCGGCAGCGGAATCGAACGTCCGCCAAAAAAGTGTGCGCATTGCGGTAGCCCGGGACGAGGCCTTTTGTTTTTACTATCAGGACAACCTCGAGCTGCTGGAACAATCCGGGGCCCAAATCGTGTCCTTTTCGCCCGTGACAGATGAATGGCTGCCGCAACAGATTGACGGTTTATATTTAGGTGGCGGATACCCGGAGCTTTATGCCGAGAAGCTGTCGTCAAACGCTGGCCTGCGAAGGCAGATCAGGGAGAAAAGCCGCGATGGCATGCCCGTTTACGGTGAATGCGGCGGTTTTATGTACCTGTGCGAAGAGCTGGTCGACCAAAGTGGTTACAGCTATCCGATGAGCGGTTGTTTTCCCTTCGCGACTCAAATGCATTTGCGGCTCAAAGCCCTCGGCTACCGCGAAGTAACCTTGAGCCGGAGCACAGTCATCGGCAATCAGGATTTAACCATCCGGGGCCATGAATTTCATTACTCCGAACTGCTGCGGGTGGCGCCCGGGGTTCAAACCGTATATCGAATTTCAGATCGATCCGGACTGGATAAAGCGCCCGAAGGATATCAGGTCGATCATACTCTGGGTAGCTACAATCACCTTCACTTTGGCAGTCAGCCCGAGGCCGCGCGGTGTTTTGTCGAAAATTGTCGCGATTATCGGAATCGGAACAGAAATGGGAAATTATGATATGAAACCTGAAAAAATAGAGCGTACCAGCTTCGACATTATCGATCAAGAAGCAGGACCACATGAATTCGAGAACTCGCAATGGTCAATTGTGCGGCGCATGATCCATACCACGGCTGATTTTGAGTTTATGGATTCCGTCCGTTTTCACCCGCAGGCCGTAGCCGCCGGAATCAAAGCGATTCACCGGGGAAAAACGATCATCACCGACACCAATATGGCCCGTGTGGGAATCCGCGACCGGGATCTGACGCAATTCGGCGTTACCCTTAAATGTCACATGAATGATCCCGGTATCCGCGACAAAGCGGCTTCCAATGGCACAACCCGGGCCCAAGCGGCGGTGGATGTCGCCCTGGAAGATATGCACGACGGTATTTATGTCGTCGGAAACGCCCCCACGGCTCTCATGCGCCTGATCGAATTAATCAAAGAGAATCAAGCCCATCCGGCTCTGGTAGTCGGATTGCCGGTTGGATTCGTGAATGCCGCAGAGTCGAAGGCCGCCTTAATGGAGCTGGATTATCCGTATATCTCAAATATGGGACGCAAGGGCGGGTCCAACCTGGCGGCCAGCGTGGTTAATGCGCTGATCGTATTGGCAAAAGGCAAAGGGCAGAAGGCATAGCGCCGAGGGCAAAGGGCAGAAGGCATAGCGCCGAGGGCAAAGGGCAGAGGGTATAGCGCAGGGGGCAAAGGGCATGGTGCATGGTGCATAGGGCTGAGGGCATAGGGTATAACATTGGAACGTTAATTTTCAGGGCGGATTAATTACCAGGAATATTTAGAGGACGTCATGAAAAACAGAACCGGAACACTATTCGGCATCGGTGTCGGACCGGGGGATCCCGATTTGATAACGATAAAAGCCGCCAAGATTTTAAACCGGGTGGACATCGTTTTTGCAGCGGCATCGACAAAAAACGATCACAGTCTGGCCGTCAATATCGCCAGGGAACACATTCCCGCCAGCGCAACCGTGAGAAATCTCGGATTTCCCATGACCAGAGATAAATCCGAAACCCGAAAAGCCTGGAAGGAACATGCCCGCACGATCATCACGGAACTCGAGAAGGGAAAAAACGTTGCTTTTTTAACTCTGGGCGACTCCATGACCTATTCGACCTATGGCTACATTCTAAAATTTGTGCAAGCCCTGGCTCCCCACCTGGAAGTCGAGACCGTTCCCGGAATTACGTCTTACCAGGCTGCGGCTGCCCGTCTAAATACACCACTGGTTGAAGGCGAAGAAATGCTGATGGTGGTATCGGGGGTTAACGGTGGGAGTCGGCTGCGGGAATTGTGCGGCAAGCCCGAAAATGTGGTCTTCTTGAAAGCGTATCGAAATGTGCCGGATATCAAATCGGCTCTGGATGAAGCCGGCACCTATCCGAGCTGTGTGGGCGTCAAACACTGCGGACATTCCAACGAGGAGATTATTGATGATATCGATGAGTTAAGCAAAAGAAAGCCGGATTACTGGACGTTGATTATCAGCAAGCAAATGTCGCAAAACGGCACAAAAGTCGAATGAATAATAAGAGCGGGAAGGATAGCGCGAAGAAAACAAATCAATCCAGATCGTTGACGGTCTCTCTGGCAGCATCATTGGCTGTCATATTAAGTGCGCTGGTATTCAGTGACGGGCTCGATGTAGATCAAATTGTCTCGCGGCTTTTATGGCCTCTATCGCGATTGATGCTGTTCATCTGTCTGGGGCTGTTAATTGGACAGATGATTGAGGCCTCCGGCTGGGTTAACACCATGGCGGTCATCGCTCGTCCCCTGTTTCGGTTCGGCCGTCTTGGCGACCACTGCAGTGCGGCCTTCACAGCCGCTTTTTTTTCGGGGGTCACGGCCAATGCCATGCTGCTGGATTTCTTCAAAGAGGGCCACATTAACCGCAGGCAGTTGTTTTTATCAAATTTTGTCAACCAGTTGCCGGCCTTCTTTCTTCATCTTCCGACGACATTTTTCATCGTGTTGCCGCTAACGGGCTGGGCCGGCGCACTTTATTTTTTGATTACCTTCCTGGCGGTTCTCATGAGAACCGTCATTTTCCTGATCTATGGTCGCCTGACACTGAGGGCTGATAAGATGGAGGCGAAATCAGAAGTCAGCGGAAACATCCCTCGAGATCGGAAAGCCAGGGGTGACATCTGGGAGCGTATAAGGTCCCGGCTGCCGCGACGAATTACCCGTATTGCCATATACGTAATACCGATTTACACCCTGGTATTCGTGTTGAATGCCATGGGCCTTTTCGACGCGCTGCGGGAAGCTTTGGCCAGGTATGTGGTAACCTCATTGATGCCAATCGAATCCCTTTCCGTCATCATCTTGAGTTTTGCCGCGGAGTTTACATCCGGGTTCGCCACTGCGGGGGCATTACTGGAAGCAGGGGTTCTGACGGTCAAGCAAACGGTGCTGGCGTTGTTGATCGGAAATGTACTGGCTTTTCCGGTGAGGGCCCTGAGGCATCAACTCCCCAGGTATATCGGCATCTTTGCGCCCAGGATGGGTACGCAACTATTGCTGCTGGGGCAGGGATTTCGTGTCGGCAGTATTGTGGTCGTGGGGTTGATTTACTACTATGTTGCATAAGTCAAAACAGTCGAAATTGAGGACGGATACAGCCGCAAAAAGGCGCAAAAAGCGCAAAAGTTAATTTTCACACTCAATATTTTCTTTAGGTTACAAAGTCGAAATTCTTGAACTTTGACTCTTTGCGAGGCCGTCAAGATTGAAGCATAAAAAAAAACTTCGCACCGGCTTTACGACGGGGACTGCTGCGGCAGCAGCGACAAAGGGAGCACTGCAATTCCTGATGAAGGGACGCGAGCCGGCTTCGGTAAATATCCGGTTGTTAACCGGGGATGACATTGTCATTCCGATCCACCACTGCCGGGATCTGGGGACCGATCAGATTGAATGCAGCGTCATCAAGGATGCCGGGGATGATCCGGATGTGACCCACAAAGCCGAGATCGGGGCCAGGGTAAGCCTTAAAATTTCCAAGAGCGAACGCGGGCCGTCGACGGGACCCCTGATTGAAATCAATGGAGGTGAAGGGGTTGGGCGCGTCACCAAACCGGGGCTCGAAGTACCGCCGGGACAACCGGCGATAAATCCGGGGCCCCGCAAAATGATTACCGCGGCCATTCATGACGTTATCGGCAGCAGCAGTTCGCGATATGCCATCGGCGTTGAAATCTTCGTCCCCCGGGGGCGGGAATTGGCTGAAAAAACGCTGAATGCCAGACTTGGCATTTTAGGTGGAATATCGATACTGGGAACGACGGGGATCGTGCGGCCCATGTCCCACGATGCCTTTATCGCGACCATTGAATCCGCCCTGTCGGTGGCCCGGGCTTCAGGGCTGACGCACGCCGTATTGACCACCGGGCGCCGCAGTGAACGTTTTGCCCAGAGGCTTTGGCCGCAGATATTGCCCGAGGCGTTTATTCAAATCGGTGATTTTTTCAAGATGTCTCTGGAGGCGGCTTCCAGCAAAGGTTTCAGCCGGATTACCCTGGCGGTGTTCTTCGGCAAGGCGGTTAAGATGGCCCAGGGAATACCCCATACCCATGCCGCCAAAGCCGCCATGAGTCTGAATAAACTGGCACAATGGACTTTTGACATGACCGCAGATCAGCAGCTTGCGAAATCGGTTTTAACGGCAAATACCGCCCGGCATGCCTTTGATATTCTGCAAGCCTCAGGGCCGGAAGTCGTTTGCCACGTGGGCCAGCGAATCGTAGACGAAGCCCGGAAATATACCGGCAATCGAATGGAAATTCAAAGCGTTATCTTTAATTACACCGGAAAGGTATTTTTTGACTCCGGAATTTGCCGCCACCAGGACACAAAGACACTAAGATGAAAAGTGTCAAAGATGTCGATTGCTTTGTGACCTTAGCGTCTTTGTGGCATCTTGTTTCAGCGCGTATGATTTAAAATGGGCAATATTATGAAGCCGGTAGCAATCATTGGAATGGGGCTGTCACCGGATGACCTGACGGCCCGCCACTTGAAGATAATTCAATCAGCGGATGTCCTGGTCGGAGGACAGCGGCTGCTGGATTATTTCAAAGACGCTCCGGCCCTCAAACAGCCGATTGATAAAAACATCGCAGCTGTCGTTGAATTCGTCAAAGACCGGATGAAATCGGAATCGGTGGTGGTACTGGCGTCCGGCGATCCACTTTTTTTTGGAATCGGCTCAATCCTGATTAAAGCCCTGGGAGCCGAAAATGTGGCCATTTATCCCAACATATCGTCCATTGCCGCTGCCTTTGCCCGCATCAAAGAACCCTGGAGCCAGGTCCGGGTCGTCAGTTTGCATGGGCGAAAAAATGATTTCGCCGTAATTAAGGCGCTGATGGATGGCAATACTGTTGCGGCCTTGACCGATCCGGTCCACAATCCGGCCTGGATTGCGAAACGGCTCTTGAGTGAAGATGTTGTCAACACCAGCATGTGTGTGCTTGAAGCCCTGGGAACCGAAGACGAACGATTTAGCTGGTATGATCTGGATCGGGCGTCCGGAATGGCCTTTTCGAAACCCAATCTGGTCATTTTAAAGCCCGGCACTGGGGCCTATCCGCCGCATAAGACACCGCATCTGGGAATACCGGATCACCATTTTTTGCACGAATCCGGCTTAATCACAAAGTCCGAAATTCGGGCCATCAGTCTGGCGAAACTGAAGCTTTTACCGAATCAGGTGCTGTGGGATCTCGGGGCCGGCAGTGGTTCGGTGTCGATTGAAGCATCGCTGCTGATCGGGGACGGAAGCGTGATCGCGGTTGAGAAGAAATCGGAGAGAATGCGCCAGATTAAGGCCAATGTAGCCCAGTTCGGGATCATGAACATACGGACTGTGCAAGCGACTCTGCCGGATGGCTTGGATGGTTTGCCCCGGCCTGACCGAATTTTCATTGGAGGTGGCGGGAAACAGCTGGCATCAATAATCGAGTCGGCGGCATCATATTTGAAGGCTGATGGCGTTATGGTGGTTAACACCGTCCTGATGCCAAATGTCATTGCAGCCCTGGAAACCCTCGATACTCTCGGTTTCAGCACATCCGTCGTGCAGGCCCAGATCAGCCGGGGTCGAAAAATGCCCTGGGCCGAGAGACTGGAAGCCCAGAATCCGGTCTGGATCATAAGCGGATCTCGGATTAGGGATTGAAGACGTAGGATTGAGGATGTTGGATTGGGGATTGCGGATTGATTGGATTGTATTTTATCTCTTATTATAAATAACTTACACTAAATTTAGCCGCAATAAGGCGCAAAAAGCGCAAAAGTAGATTTTTTACTCAGTAAGTTAGCTTAGTTACCGAAAATCAGCGAAAACCAGGAAATAAAGATTGAAACGAAAGAATTCCGATTCCAAATCCGCAATCCGCAATCCGCAATCCGCAATCGAAAACCCTGTTCTCTTCGTCGGAGCCGGACCGGGCGATCCGGAGCTCATTACCGTTAAAGGACAGAAGGCCTTGATGGCCGCCGATGTGGTAATTTATGCCGGATCCCTGGTACCCGAGGCATTGCTGGATTGGACCCGGCCGGGTTCCGAACATTTGAGCAGCGCCTCAATGAACCTGGAACAGATTGTCCGCAAAATGGTCGACGACCAATCCGCCGGAAAGCGGGTAGTGCGGCTGCACACTGGCGATCCGAGTCTTTACGGCGCAATTTTCGAGCAAATGGTTGAACTGGAGCAGCGTGGCATCCCCTACCAGGTGATACCGGGGGTAACGGCGGCATTCGCTGCGGCCGCATCTCTCGGCATCGAATATACGCTTCCCGAAATTTCACAGACGTTGATCCTCACCCGCATGGCCGGCCGGACACCGGTGCCCGAGTCCGAAGACCTGGCTGCGCTGGCCCGACATCAGGCATCTATGGCGATTTATTTGAGCATATCCATGATCGATAAGGTGGCTGAGATCCTGAAACATGCTTACGGCGAAACGGCGCCCTGTGCCGTGGTCTACCGTGCCAGTCAACCCGAAGAAAAAGTGGTCCGGACCTCTTTGGAGACTCTGGTAAAATGCGTAAAGGATGAAAATATTACCAAGCAGGCGTTGATTATTGTCGGCAAGACTCTTTCTGTTAACAGTGATAATATTGTATATAAATCATATCTTTACGATAAAAACTTCAAGCATGAATTCAGAAAATAAAGCGTACTTGATGAAGGATAAGGAAAAAAACAAGCTCGCCATCTGGGTTATAACTCCCAACGGGGCGGAACTGGCAGATAAAATTTTGCAGCATCTGCCGGACGCCTGCGTGTACGCGTCGTCAAACATTCAGCAACAATTTCGACAGTTTCGGGCGTTCGAGAGTCTGGCCGACCGCATTCAGTGTGAGTTCCATCAGCATACCGGTCATATGTTTATCATGAGCACCGGAATTGTGGTGCGCCTGATTGCCGGACTGATCCGACACAAAACTGTCGATCCGGCCGTCATTGTGCTGGATGATCGCGGCCGCCATGCCATCAGCCTGCTTTCCGGTCACATTGGGGGGGCAAACGCCTTGACCTGCAAAATCGCAGATATCATCGGCGCCCGGCCGGTTATTACTACCGCCACCGATGTCAATCAACTGCCGGCCATCGATATCCTGGCCATGGAAAAGAGACTTCATATCGAGAATCCGTCAGCCATAAAACACGTGAATATGGCAATTCTCGAGGGCAGGACCATCTTTGTCCACGATCCGTACCAGCTATTATCAGATCGGTTGCCCAACTGCGAAATTCAGGATTCGGCGCAATTTGTAAGAACGGTTCAAGATAATCCGGGATTGTCGACAGTTCCTAAAATAGTCGGCGTTTTTGTTGATGATGTTGTCATTGATTTGCCGCCGCAGATACTGGTTTTGAGGCCGGCCAGTCTTGTCGCGGGGATCGGCTGCAACCGCAACACCGAACTTTCAGAAATCAGGAACCTCCTGGTGACCGTAAGCGAAAACGCGAAATTGTCGCTATCAAGCTTAAGATGCCTGGCGTCAATTGATGTCAAAGCTGATGAAAAAGGCTTGATCGCGTTGAGCCGTGAGCTGGATCTGCCATTGACGTTTTTCAATCGCCAGGAATTGAACCAGGTCAACACCATTCAAAATCCATCGACTGTCGTCGAAAAACATGTTGGAGTGAAAAGCGTATGCGAAGCAGCAGCGATTTTAGCGGCCCGCAACGGAACCCTGATCGTACCCAAACAGACAACCCGCAACGTAACCGTGGCCATTGCCCGAATCAGCTATTTGTCGTCGGAATTGGTCCTGGAAGCCCCGAGCATTTAACCAAACGGGCGCTTGATGTCCTTGAAATGGTGGATGTCGTCGCCGGCTACCATACGTATATCGAATTGATCCGACCGCTGACCGAGGGTAAAACCATTATCAGCACCGGTATGACCCAGGAAGTCAAGCGGGTCGAAGCGGCAATTGACCATGCCCGCAACGCCCGGGCTTGCGCCATCGTATCCAGCGGTGATCCCGGGATCTACGCCATGGCCGGCCTGGTGCTGGAAACTTGCAAACTCAAGGAGATTCCCATCGTATCACCGGCTATGTGCGTGAGAGAGGCGAACGCCGACGATATCCTGATGGTGGAGATCGTGCCGGGTATACCGGCGCTCAGTGCCGGCGCATCGCTGCTCGGAGCGCCATTGACCCATGATTTTGCCGCCATCAGTTTAAGTGACCTTCTGACGCCCTGGGAAGTGATCGAACAGCGCCTTGAGGCAGCCGCCGGTGCCGATTTTGTTATCGTGCTCTACAACCCGAAAAGCCGCAAACGAAGCTGGCAGCTGGAAGCCGCCCAAAAGACAATACTCAAGCACCGCAGCAAAGATACGCCGGTGGGAATCGTGGTGGCCGCGATGCGGCACAACCAGCAAGTCCGCCTTACCAGACTGGAGGATCTTCATCGGGAATACGTGGATATGCAGACAACCGTATTTATCGGCAGCAAGGCCTCCAGCCGCTACCTCGATTTTATGGTCACACCGCGGGGATATGCGGAAAAGTATAAGATAGGGGATTAGGAAGAATTAACGAATCTCGGGTTTCAGGGATATCGAAATCAAAAAAATTAAAAATTTAGGAATTGCGAATTCAGGAATTTGGGAATTGGTGGTATTCCGTCGATCTAATCCCTAAATTCCCCAATCCTTCAATTCCGTAATCATACGTGAGTATCATGAAAGGCTACACCCACGTTTACACCGGCGACGGCAAGGGCAAAACCACCGCTGCTTTTGGGCTGGCGATCCGGGCAGCCGGCGCCGGTCTGGCGGTTTATATCGCCCAGTTTCTCAAGCAGGGGGATTACAGTGAAATAAAAGCTCTGAAACGCTTAGCAGACCGCATTACCTTAGAGCAGTTCGGGTTGGGACGGTTTATCAGAGGACATCCGCAGCCGGAGGATATTGAAGCTGCCGCCAGAGGACTGACGGCGGTTAAATCCTG
>JASJCE010000329.1 GCA_030066155.1 Desulfobacterales bacterium
GACAGACGTCAGATGACAGACGTCAGAAAACAGAGGACCCGTCTTCGCTCTTCGAGCTTCGCCGCGGCAAGCAGATGGCAGAGGACAGAGGCTACAATGCGCAAGTCGGAATGCGGTAGTCGGAAAACGAAAGGATTAGGACAGCTTGCAAAGGGAAGACGACCAAACTGAGATAATTCTGATATTAATTGCGCTTGCAACTGATATCCGGCTTTCTTATTGTGTATTAGTTTTCACGCCCAGCACCTAACCATCAATGATAAACGCTATAAATCCATGACAAACAACCAGATTGGCGCGTTTTTCGATTTTGACGAGACGCTCCTGGATACGGAAAGCAGTAAACTGGGAATACGGTATTTATGGGAACGGCGATTGGTCTCCCGCAGCTTTATCCTGAAAGCCCTGGTGGCCGGCAGGCTATATCGCCACCATTTGATTACGGATAAACGGACAGCTAGAATATTGCTAAAGCTCTACCGCAACCGCCATCTTGAAGAATTCCAGGCCGGTGCAGAGGGATTCTACAGAGAAATACTAAAACCCCGGTTAGCTCCCAACATCCTGGCAAAAGCCATTTCCCATCGGAAAAAGGGCCATACGCTGGTACTGATTTCCGGCTCAATCAGGTATATGCTTGAGCCGGTAGCCCGGGATCTGGGATTCGAGCATCTGCTGTGCACGGATCTTGAAGAGGGCCCGGACGGACTGCTTACCGGCAGGCCCAAAGGCCCACTGTGCCTGGATGGGACCAAGCGTCAACTTGCCGAAGAGCTATCTCGAAAAACCGGCATCGATCTGGCGCGATCCTACGCATACGGCAATCACCAGGCCGATTTGCCCCTGATGGAGTCAGTCGGGTATCCTAATGCCGTTGAGCCGACCCGCCCCCTGCGAAAAATTGCCCTCGCAAGAAAATGGCCGATTCTTTCCTACCGATAATTGAATGAATATTGAAGATTCGAAATTGATGTAGCCGCAAAAAGGCGCAAAAAGCACAAAAGTAAATCTTCACTACATATAATTTTTATGGGTTATGAAATTGAAATACCAGAAATTTGACTTTTTACGAAACCGTCAAAATTGAAGAATTAAGGAATATTGTCACCTTAAAAATAACTTCATCACGAAAACACGAAATTTTGAAAGCACGAAATCCATTTTCGTTGTTTTTTCGTGTTTCCACCTGCCCCGTTAACCCTTTTTTTCTGTTTAACCGGGGTCCTTTCGTGTTTTCGTGATTATTTTTCTTCTTTCGTGCCGGCTTGTCCGGGTTAGGAGAACTAAGGACTCGGGAAGCGGCTGCCGTAGCGGTTTAGAAAGATCTTTTCGTCCTGGAGTTTTTCCCTGGCGTGGGGCGCCTTTTGTTCGGCGGAATAACCGATACCCACCATTGATTCAATCTTGAGATTCGCCGGGATATTCAGAAGTTCAGCAATGTAGGCCTCGGCCGGTTTACCATCGCTGTGCATCCGCTCCCGGATTTGTATCCAGCAGCTTCCAAGACCCAGGGATTCGGCCGCCAATTGAATGTAGGTCGTTGCAATGGACGCGTCTTCAATCCAGACCGTTGACTTTTCCGGATCGGCGCAGACGACGATACCCAGTTTGGCTCCGGCAAGGAAACCCGCACCGTGGGGCTTGGCTGTTGACAGCGAGTTCAAAAGTTGACTGTCAGTAATAAAAACAAATTCCCAGGGGTTATGCCCCATGGATGACGGCGACCGCAATGCCGCTTCCTTCAACTGTTCGATTTTTTCCGCCTCGATTTCCCGATCCGTATATTTGCGAATGCTTCTTCTTTGCCGGATTAAATCCAGAAACATCATCACTCCCCCTTTGATGGTCGGCAGCCGCTTTTGTCAACGGGCAACCGGATAATTTCGTCGACTCCAATCATAGATACCGCCACGCATATTGGCGATGTGCTTAAAGCCGCGATCGATTAATATTTTTGCAGCCACTGTACTGCGATTGCCGGTGGCACAGTAAATCAGAATCTCCTGATTTTTGTAGACAGCCAGTTCTTTATATCGGCTTTGCAGTTCCTGAACCGGAATCAGGATCGACCGGTGAAGATGACCGTGTTTATATTCATTGGGAGTGCGGACATCCAGAATGAGCGGTTTTTCATTTTTGATCAGCTCGGCTGCATCCGCTGCTGATAATTCGCGATAGCTGGGCGCGCGGTAGTTAATGACAGTCAAGCTGCCTTGAATCTCACCCAGGGAAAACGCATAAGTTCCCGGAGTTTTCATTTTAAAATAAGGTGCTTCCGCGAAATCTGAAGGCAGTTTTTTCTGAATGTCAAAGGCCGGTATAGACAGTACTGGCTCCTGCATGGAAGGATCGAATCTAAATCTGATATAGTCCCCGCGGTAAACTTTCAAATCCGGAGCTTGTTGTCCGCTCTTAACCGACAAAATACGATATCCGTTAATCAGCGTGCCGGAAGCCGGCGGCAGAATTTCCGGTTCATTTCCGGTATTATCTGAATAGGCGCCGGAAGGCGCCAGCAATAGTAAAGCGATCACTACCAACAGGTATATTTTATTCATTCGACACCTCGCTGAGAAGATATAGGTTTGGTGGAAATAGTTTAAACAGTAATCATTTTTGTTTTGGTTACAACCGGCAGCTGACAGCGTGTGATCCCTCCTGACGGATTATCGGCCTCGGGCGTTTTGCAGTCGTGTGAAACTACCTGGAATGACGAATGACGATTGAAGAATGACGAATGTTGGAAGTCGCTTCGCTCAATCTTTTTAAATTACAGAATTCATCTATTCGACGTTGGACGTTGGACGTTCGATGTTGGACGTTCATTAGTTTCTTTTCCGATCAGACTTGACGCTTGAGGCCAGAGGCCGCGCTCGTGTGAAATTTCAATTATTAAAAGCGAACCGCAGAATGTCGAAGTGTGGTTTCGCTCTCCGAGGCGTAAGCTACCCGCCGCCCTGTGAGCCCTACTCTCCGACCCGTAGGCTCGCGTCTACGAGCTGGAGGCGGGGCTGGAAGCGGAGCCGGAAGCCAGGGCGGGGCTCAAATAAATATCAATGACCGAAATTTAAAATTCAAAACAAACAAAATAAAGCAAAAACTCCGATAAGTGATGGTAATGTTTTAATCATTGGAATTTGTAATTTTGATATTATTTGTAATTTGAGAATTGTAATTTGGAATTTTAGTGATGTATGCAGCAAGACAAATCGCCTCTATCCTAATCAGTTAGAGTTGACTTTGACGTTTCTCTGGCAACGCCGGGGCTAGAGGTTGACGAAAAGCAAATTGAGCGATATTTGTTAATCGTGATTGGAACCACATCGCAAAACTGATTTTAGCATTCAATCGGCAGTACCTCAAATGAGGGCACTGGCGGCATCGCCGCCGGCGAGGAACCTGTGTAAAAGGAGGAAACGATGACACAGAAACTGAATAAATATAGCTCCCGCATCACCCAGCCGAAATCCCAGGGTGCGTCCCAGGCAATGCTGTACGGAACCGGCATGCAGGAATCAGATATGGACAAAGCCCAGGTGGGTATTGCCAGTGTCTGGTTCGAAGGCAACACGTGCAACATGCACCTGAACCATTTGGCGGGCAAAGTAAAAGAGGGGATCGAAAAGGCCTCTTTGATCGGTTTGCGCTTCAACACCATCGGCGTGAGTGACGGCATTTCCATGGGCACCGAGGGCATGAGTTATTCACTGCAGTCCCGGGACCTGATTGCCGACTCCATCGAGACGGTAATGAGCGCCCAGTGGTACGATGCCAACATATCGATTCCGGGCTGCGATAAGAACATGCCCGGCTGCCTGATGGCCATGGGAAGGCTGAATCGTCCGGCACTGATGATTTACGGCGGCACCATACGTGCCGGCCACCACGGCGATCTGAAACTGGATATCGTGTCCGCTTTTCAAAGCTACGGGGAATTTCTTGCCGGAAAGATCGACGAGGAGCAGCGTCATTCGATTGTGCGCAAAAGCTGCCCGGGCCCGGGGGCTTGCGGCGGTATGTATACCGCCAACACGATGGCCTCGGCGATTGAAGCAATGGGCATGTCACTGCCTTACAGCTCGAGTACGCCGGCCGAATCACCGCAAAAAATTGAAGAATGCCTTCAGGCCGGCGCCGCAATTCGCGGGTTGCTCGAAAATGATATTAAACCTCGCGATATTATGACCCGCGAGGCTTTTGAAAATGCGATGGTGATGATCACCGCCCTTGGCGGTTCTACCAATGCCGTTTTGCATTTGATCGCCATGGCGCGCTCGGTTGAGGTGCCGCTGTCGCTCGAGGATTTCCAAAACGTCAGCAATCGGATTCCCTATCTGGCGGATTTAAAACCGAGCGGCCGCTTTGTTCAGGAAGACCTCCACGCCGCCGGCGGCATACCGGCCGTAATGAAATATTTGCTGGCGAATGGATTGCTGCACGGTGATTGCTTGACGGTAACCGGAAGAACATTGGCGCAAAATCTGGCAGATGTAGCCGATCTTGCGCCGGATCAGGAAATCATTCGCCCCCTGGAGAATCCCGTAAAAACAACCGGACATTTGCAAATTATGCGGGGCAATTTGGCACCGGACGGTGCAGTTGCCAAAATAACCGGTAAAGAGGGGACCCGATTTACCGGTACGGCCAATGTTTTTGATTCTGAAGAAAAAATGCTGGCGGCACTGGAAGAAAAAAAGATTAACAAAGGTGATGTGATCATAATCCGTTACGAGGGACCTAAAGGCGGCCCGGGGATGCCCGAAATGTTGACGCCGACCTCTGCTATTATGGGTGCCGGTCTTGGCAATGATGTCGCCCTGCTGACAGACGGCCGCTTTTCCGGCGGATCACACGGATTTATTGTCGGGCACATCGCGCCTGAAGCCCAGGAAGGCGGGCCAATTGCCCTGGTAAAAAACGGCGATCAAATTACCATCGATTCGGAAAACAATACGATCGATGTCGACATCGACGATGCTGAGATGACCGAGCGTCTGAACCGTTGGCAGGCGCCGCCATACAAGGCGAACCGGGGCACACTTTACAAATATATCAAAAATGTAAAGTCAGCAGCAGAAGGCTGTGTGACGGATGAATGATATGGCAACAAAAACTTCGTTAACTTCCAGGGTCATCTCGCAAGCTGAATCATTTGATGGTATCCGAGCCGGAATTATCCCTTTAAACGATGTTTTGCAAGGACCTTCATACCAGGTTGATACGAAAGGTCCGATAAATCCCGATGGATTTGACGACGTTCAGATTGATAACTGGGCTGCTGAAGCTCAAACAGTGTTAGTGCTGGGATTGTATCATTCGGAAGAAGACCTTCGTTTGGATTACTGGGAACGAGGCGATACCTGGGGCAATCGACGTCTTCGGGAAATATCGGAACTCCTGAAACAATGGCTCCGGGATGAATTGGATGTATCCGCCTACCCGCTGCCTTACTATGTAGAAAAGGGCGGATTGTTTCTGAAAGACGCCGCCGTTTTGTCGGGGCTCGGCATCATCGGTAAAAACAACCTGTTGCTGCATCCGGCGTGGGGTCCGAGGATCCGGCTTCGCTCTATTTTGATGGCCGGAGATTTCGAACCGACAGCTTCACTCCATGGGTTTGCCCCTTGTGAAACCTGCGATGTGTTCTGTCAGAAAGCCTGCCCGGTGAAAGCCTTTCCCGATGGGAAATATAGTCGACCCAACTGTCGGCAGCAGATTGACGATGACTGGGAAGATCAAGTCCTGGAAGGAGAAATCGGAGAAACCGGGAAACGCAATTGGGTAGTTAAATTTTGTCGTGCGTGTGAATTTTCCTGTCCCGTAGGAGCCTAAAGGACTACGACCATTCGTCTTCGGCTTGCTGCAGCAGTTCAAATATGCACACTTGGGCTATTCTGCGACAATCGTCCAATTCTAAACCTGATTTGATAGTTATACCCAAGATCCGTTGCTGATGTTTCTACAATTCAGCGGAATAGAAATTTGACTCTTCATTGCTTTCTATCCAGACGATGGGCGCTTTTCCCACAACGTCATTCTTGCGACCGCTGTGGATCGCCGTTAGCAACAGTAGCTCCATATCAAAAGAGAAACGCTTGTCTGTCATTCGTTCCAACACTTTTTTCAACACTTCTGCCTTGAAGGCCTTGAATCCGCATTGAGTGTCGACGACGGCTCCCAACTGGGATAACAGCTTCGTTCGAATAAAATGACGGAACACTATCATCTTGTGGTCGTATGGAGTTAGTCCCCGTGCGCCTTCAGGTGTGCAATATACGCCACCGGCGTCATACCGGGTCCCAATAGCGCACATCGTATTTTTATCTTCAAGCTGCAACAACAACAGCCCGGCCTGGGCAATATTCGTGGATAAATCCGAATCCGTGTAAATAACAATATGACGGGCATTGGCAGGCTGCTCTCTTATTACCGACCACATCCCGTATTGAATGGCACCTCCCTTTTGGCTATCGTCGGTGGAGTTAAGGCTTTTAGCAACCGGAGACCTCTCTTTTATCGCATCATCGAGAAAGAGCGTACGCACATTTGCATAACCCTCTCGCTGTATGATTCGCTGCGCTAATTCACCGCTTTTTTCAGGACAACCATCATCAACGAAAACGAGCTCCCAGCTTCTATCCGGATCACCGTCGAACAGCCACTCGAGCTGTATAACTTTTCGTCGCAAAAAATCTTCACCCGCCGGATGCTCTTCACGAGTGCGAATGCGGTTTTGTTCTTTGAACATGGCCACCACAAAACTGGTCACCAGTGGCGTTGACAAGGATTTTAAAGACATCTTTGACAATGCAAGCTTGGCAGCCAGATGAAGGATGACAGGGTACTTCTGCTGTTCCATGACAATGTGTGCATCCACCGCTCGTAAAGCATCCTCGTGCTGGTATAGGTCCAATAGCAAGGTTGCGGTATCAAAAGCCTGCCTTTCACAGCCTGGATCGGTTAGATGCATGTGTGGCGGCATATCTTTAGTGTGTCGTAACACTTCAGTCCAGCGACTATCCGGTTCTGTAAGCCGGATCAATTCCTTTAAACCAAATTGATACCTAAATAGCGGATCTTTGACGCGCTTGAACAATTTTGGAATGCCGGCCATCATCTGTTGAAAGCGGGCTTCGTCTATATCTTCAATAAATGCAGCGAAATCCGCTGCATCATCTGCACTCGCCATCATTTGGATCTCATATTGGCGATACAGGTCGGCCATATGTTTCATCATCTTTAAATAACTATCCAATGCTCCTGCTCCTTAACCCGATCAAGTGGCTGTTGGCTTAACAATTTGCGTTCGGCTTCTAGTATCGAGTTCTCTAATTCAAGGATTTCTTGATCCATTGCTCCAGCTTGACTTCATTTTCCGCAATCCAGTTCAGCAAACCAATAGTGTGGTTGACGAACATATAATGCTCGCCGTCATGCGACTGCGGCGACTTCAAAAAGTACGTCGCTTCCCAATGAAGGACATACAGGTTGGCAGCGGATATCATAGGGGCAAGATATCTCTGCTCCTGCCTCGTCAACGGGCTGATGATCGGCAGACGCTGGCAGGTTTCGTTGTAGTTGCGCAGAAAAAAGGAAAATGAATCCGCTTTCATTCCTGCTGCCTGCTTTTCCCAAATACTGGTAAAATAGAC
>JASJCE010000025.1 GCA_030066155.1 Desulfobacterales bacterium
TCACGGCTGTTGTTCACACCATTTTTAAAAGCCGCAATCTATTGACCGGAAAAGAATTGCTGGTGTCGTGGTCCCTGATGGTCCTCTTGTCCGGGATCGCCTGGACCGGACTGGCACGAACTTTTTTCATCAACCTGACAGCACCCTTTCATTTTGCGACGGTTGAAAATCGATGGCAGGAAATTCTGTATCCGTTGCTGCCCCGGGGATGGTTTCCGCAAAATCAGGAAGCCGTCGTTAATTTTTACAATGGATTGACCGGGGGACGGCAAATGGGCTGGCTGGAGGTCTTCCGCAACGTGCCCTGGGATGCCTGGCTGGGGCCGCTGCTGGGGTGGACCGGCTTTGTGGTGCTGTGTTATTTTGTACTGATCTGCATGGTCAGCCTGTTGAGCAAACAGGGCCTTTACAACGAGCGCATGAATTTCCCCCTTCTGCAGGTCCCGCTTTTGATGCAGGAGGCATTTGACCGCAACGAGCTGGGACGCTTCTTTTTGAATCGATTTCTCTTTGCAGGTCTGATGCTGCCGATCTGCCTGCACCTGATTAACGGTTTGAATTTCTACAATCCATCCGTACCGTCGATTCCGACCTTGATCCTGGCGGGCAAGTACTTTCCCAAATACGGACTTTTTTCAGGGTTTTACAAACTGAAAATTTACATTTATCCGGCTTTCATCGGATTCGCGTTTTTGACCTCCAAACAAACTTCCTTTTCTTTCTGGCTCTTTTACATTCTCGGCGCACTGCTCATCGGTCTCTTCAGCCTCTTTGGATTGAATATCCCCGCGGCAGCACTTGGTATCACGTTCGGTCCAACCATCTCCCGGCCGGAAGAAATTCAGATGGTTGGGGCTTACCTGGTATTTTTCGTATTTCTGGCGTGGTTGGCGCGGTTTCATTTTCGGGAGATTCTGCAAAAGGGCTTCGGCCTGATGAAAGAGGAAGACGTTCGACAGGAGTGGCTCTCAACGCGACTGGCGTTCTGGGGTGCCGCTGCCGGCGGTCTGGGCATCATGGTTTGGGGCTACTATTTCGGTATCCCCTTTCTGTTTTCATTTGTGGTGATCGGCGCATTTTTCCTGTTCACCCTCGTGGCGACGCGGGTGATCTGTCAGGGCGGCATCGCTTACTTTACCCTCACCGCCGCTCCGCTTGACGGTATCATCGCATTGTTCGGCACCAAATTTTTTACCGGTCTGGGTCTGGTTGCAGCCGGTGTCGTTCAGAAGGTACTCTTCGTTGATCTGCGCGAATCATTGATGCCATCCCTGCTGCACACCCGTAAAGTTACCGACAAAACAACCAACAACAACCGCATATTTTTGTTCATTATGTTGATATTAATAGCCGGGATTGTAGTATCCTTTCTGGCCATGCTCCTGCTTTGCTATAAATTTGGTGTACGTGAGCTGGAACTGGATTGGGCGACCCGCACGACGGTGGCGGTGTATGACGATGTCTACAGCCTGATCGAATCCCCGGTTGAACCCAGCAAGTGGATTACCATTTTCACCCTGACCGGTGCCGCCGTCATGGCGATCCTGGTGATATGCTATCACCGTTTCTACTGGTGGCCGATACATCCGATCGGATACTTAACCGCTTACAGCTCGGCGATGCGAATCCTGTGGTTCAGTTTTTTTGTGGGGTGGCTTTGCAATGCCCTGTGTATGCGTTATGGCGGTGTGGGATTGTTTAAAAGACTGCGCAATTTTTTTATCGGGCTTATCATCGGAGATTTTCTGATGGCTGGATCCTGGGCCATCTACGGTTTGTTCAGCTATTCAAGCTATCTGGTGCTGCCAAACTGAGTCGCGGAACACGGATTATGTACGAAGACAAGGAACTTCAGGAGTATAGGGATCTTCTGCAAACCCCGGATCATTTCGAGGAGGGGTTCGACTGGAAGACGATCGTGGGCTCTATCTTTATCGGTTTTCTGATGATGCCCGGCAGTATGTATCTGCAGCTGGTTATCGGAACCGGAATCGGGCCGGCGGCGCGCTGGGTGACCATTATCCTGTTTGCGGAGTTGGCCAAGCGCTCATACAGCCAGCTGAAACAACAGGAAATTTTTCTCCTATATTACATGGCCGGAGCCGCGCTGGCGACGCCGTTTCAGGGCCTGCTCTGGAGCCAATATCTCGTTCAGTCCGACGCTGCCCGAATGCTGGGTTTAACCGAGTACATCCCGACCTGGGTGGCGCCCGCCCCCGACTCCATTTCCCTGGTCGAGCGAACCTTTTTTCATCGCGACTGGCTGATTCCGATTCTGCTGCTGATCGGGACTCAAATCATTCAGCGCATCGATCAGTTTGGTCTGGGTTACGTATTCTACCGGATTACCTCCGATGTTGAGAAACTTCCGTTTCCCATGGCCCCGGTGGCGGCACTTGGAACCATGGCTCTGGCCGAGTCGACGGAAGATAAAGCCAAGAGCTGGAAGTGGCGTATCTTTTCCATCGGTGGGGTGATCGGCCTTGCCTTTGGCGGTGTCTATGTTTTGCTGCCCACTGTATCCGGGCTTTTTCTGATGGAGCCGATCCGTTTGATTCCAATTCCCTGGATCGAATTGACCGGCCACACCGAAGAAATGCTGCCGGCCGTTGCAACCGGCATCCAGCTTGACCTGGGGCTCGTTTTCATCGGGATGGTGCTGCCGTTCTGGGCCGTCATGGGGGGGTTGATCGGACTTATCATAACGATCATCGCCAATCCGATGCTGTATAAACACGGCATATTAACCCGCTGGCATCCGGGAATGAGAACCGTCGATACGGTTTTTGCCAACAATTTCGACTTCTACCTGAGTTTCGGCATCGGCCTGGGCCTGGCCATAGCCATGATCGGCATCTGGCACGTTATCCGGTCCTTCGGCAACACCGGCACCGGGCAGCGCGGCACCCTTAAGGATTTGTTTCGGCCGCCCCCCGGCAGGGGAGATTTCAACTTCTGGATTGCAGTGGGTATATATGTGTTTTCAACCACCAGCTACGTCGTGCTCTGTGTTTGGCTGGTACCCAATTTCCCGGTCATTTTTTTTCTGGCCTACGGGTTCATTTACACACCGGTCGTGTCCTATATTACGGCACGCATGGAGGGAATTGCGGGCCAGTTCGTCAGTCTGCCCCTGGTTCGGGAAGCCAGCTTCATTGCCGGGGCAAAATATTTCGGATACCAGGGCATCGAAATCTGGTATGCACCCATACCGATTCACAACTACGGGGAGGCGACGGTAAAGTTTCGTGAAATCGAGTTGACCGGTACCAGCATCCGTGGAATCATTAAATCCGAGATTGTGGTGTTCCCGGTCGTGATGGTCGCAAGTCTCCTGTTTTCACAATTCATCTGGCGCCTGGCACCCATACCGTCAAGCGCCTATCCGTTTGCCCAGGAACTCTGGCACCTTCAAGCATTAAATTCGCTCCTGATGCAGACATCGACCCTGGAGGGCAATTCGTTGTTTTACCAGGCCCTGGACTGGATTTACGTGCTGGCCGGCATGGGGTTGGGGGTGATCACCTATGGGGTGTTGATGTTGCTTGGCCTTCCGATCCTGCTGGTATACGGGATGGTAAGAGGGTTGGGGCAAAGCACGCCCCATGGCCTGATACTGGAGGTCGTGGGGGCCTTGCTGGGACGCTTCTTTTTTGTGAAGCGATACGGTGCCATGTGGCGACAGTATGCACCGGTTTTACTGGCCGGCTTCTCCTGCGGGATGGGATTGACGGGCATGTTTGCTATGGGCATTACCCTGATTTTGAAATCGTTGGGCCGGCTGGCATATTGACGGGTGAAGGTTTCGGTGTTCAGGGTTCAGGACTCAGGTTTCAGTGTTCAGGTGTCAGGGTTCAGGTGTCAGGTTTCAGTGTTCAGGTTACAGATTTAAGGTTTCAGTGTTCAGTGTTCAGGTTTCAGGGTTCAACCCTAAATGAGCGAAAAACGTTCATTTAGGCGTTATTCGTTACTTGTTAATCGTTATTAGAATTTGGATGAGGGTCTAATTTTATATTTCGATCATCAATGGCATATTAAAAAGAACTTCATCCCTTTTGAACCAATAACCAATAACGAATAACAAATAACTCTCAATTGGTTTTTACTCGATTGGGGTTCAAGGTTCAGGGTTGTGGGTTTAGTGATCAGCGCAGCCTCTGGCCTGAAACTAATGGCCGGGCTGACCGGGGAAGAAACTGATGAACGTCCAACATCGAACATCCAACATCCAACGTCGAATGGATGAATTCTGTCATTTTAAAAAGATTGAGCGAAGCGACTTCCACCATTCGTCAATCTTCAATCGTCATTCGTCATTCCAGGTAGTTTCAGTGTTCAGGGTCACGGTTCGGTGGAATTCGCATAAAATAATGGTAATAACTTGCTTCGTTTGTAAATGCTAGCTATTATTGATTATGATATATGAAAAGCCAGGATCATTTTCGACATTTATATCGAAATAGGATCATTCAAGACGGGGGTTCGCATGAAAAGGCAAATCACCTTGATTGCCGTTTTGGCATTAATTTTGTTTAGTACCGAGTGCCTCGCAGCTGATGCGCCGCACCAGGTCGCGGTTTTCAAACTTAACGGCAGTATCAGTGACGTCAAAGATTACGTCATCATGGAAACCGCCCTTCCCATCCGCTATATGGAAAACATTGAAGAGGTGGAGATTAAGCCCATCGAAGGGATCAAAAGCGGCTTGATTGCTTATGCCACCTGTGCCGCACCGGGACAGATCGCCAGGATTAAGTTGAAATATAAGGATTCGAGTAAAGTGTTTTTTGAAAAACTGATAAAAAAAATTAAGAGAAAATACGGCGAACCGGATCAGTATCGGGGGGACCCCTTTCACATTCTGATCAGCTGGAAATGGTCTTTTGTGGACGACGACGGCAATCGCATCAGTCTGACCGTGCAGCATAACTCCATGGACACCGAAGTAAAGATGGGGAATGCCATCAAGTTGTCCCTGAGCAATCTAATCGAAGAAGATCAGCGCTGTTACAAAACCAAAGCGCTTGATAAGCGACAGAATCTTCGCCAGCGGAAATGGAGGCTGATGACGCCTGACTTGACCGGCTGGGATCTATTTGTGCCGCAGTAGTTTGTTCCGATTGTGGGCCTATGCCTTTTTTAAAAGATATTCTAGCCGGGTTTGGAAATCAATCACCACCGCCGGCCAACCCGATACATCGCTACACTTCTTCATTTGGACCGCCGATTGCGCTTTTCGTCCTGCTGTTTTTATTTCTCGGGAGTGAGATGTTTTCAGGTCGGGTAATCGGCTCTACCCATCTGGACAATGATCTCGGCTATTTCATCGCCCTGCGAAAATTTGTTTTTTATGGCGAGGCCGCGTTTCCGTATTGGAATCCGTATCTGATGTGCGGCGTACCCCTGATCGCCGAAATTCAATCGGGTCTGTTTTACCCGCCAAACCTTCTCTTCCGTATTCTGCCCCTGCCGTTTGCCATTAATTTCTCTCTGTTTATCCACCTTTACCTCCTGGTCCTGGGAACCTATTTTCTGGGCCGACGACTCAGCTTAAGCCGCGCAGGGGCAACGATTGCAGCTTGCGTCTTTTGTTTTTGCGGACCGGTTTTTATCCGGCTGTTTGCCGGTCACCATACCGATCTATACACAATTGCCTGGATACCGCTTGTCTTTCTGCGCATCGGGAGAATCGCTCGCCGGCCGGAATTCCGAAATTTCATTTTTCTGGCAATCCTGTTCTGCCTGCAGTTACTTGCCGGCCATCCCCAATATCTGTACTACACCCTACTGTTTTCGTGGTTGTACCTTCTTTGGACAACGCGTCATTTGTTGCAGCGGAAATTATTCCGAACCTGGGGAGTTCAACATATCGGCTTTGCGGCCAGTCTCGGCATTGCCGGCCTTATGGCGCTGCCGCAGTTGCTGCCGGTGATGGAAATGCTTTCCTTGAGTCCCCGAAAAAATCTGGGATTCAGTGATGTGGCCTGGTTCTCCTTTCCCCCGCAGAATCTGCTGACATTTTTCGTGCCGCTGGTCTACGGTGACGGCGTAAGACTTCCCTACTGGGGGCTCTTTAACCAATGGGAGATGTGTGCATACTGCGGCGTTGTCCCGCTGATGCTGTGCGTATACGCCATAAAGGACCTAAGGCAACAGAAGCACACCCTTTTTTTTGTCGTGTTAGCCGTATTATCGCTGGTTATGGCTCTAGGACGGCATACGCCGTTGTTCAAGCTGGTTTACAACGTACTGCCCGGAATGGATTTGTTTCGCGGACACAGCAAAATGCATTTATTTTACTGTTTTGCCGTTGCGATATTGGCGGGAACCGGCTTCGACGCACTGATGCGCTCCTCCGGCGGCAATGCGCGCCGGTTTGTCTGGCCTCTGACGGCCGGGTTGATTTTAGTGTTTATCGGGTTGATGGCAATCCCCTACGGCCGTTTGCTGGAAGAACCGGTTAAAAGCTTGCTGGTGCATTTCCAGAATGACCCCAGATCTTACCTGCCGACGCCGGGAGGCGATGACGCGCGGTTTGTCGCGGCGGTCATCAATCAGATCGTCATGTCGGCACGGTATTTACTGTTTATTGTGCTGCTCGGATTTATTCTGGTGATATCAGTGCGGCGCTTTGGCCCGCGTCATATCCTGCAGGCCTTAACCATGTTTGTGATTCTGACGGATTTGTTTATATTTGGAAAAACATTTATCTCATCGGTCGATGTGCATCACTGGGACCTCAAACCGGAGGTTATGCAATTTATTGCCCGGGACAAAGAACCGTTTCGCAGCGCCGTGATTACCTCCCTGGGACCTAGATATGGGATATCTTCTCCATTGCAGCAGCTCGGCGGAGATTATCCATACGTTCTGAGCCGCTACAGTCGCCTGTATAATCTGGCGAACCAGGGAAAGCCGAAAGCCTCAATGAAAATTGCCAACATACGGCGGGTGTCGCCGGTGTTCAACCTGTTCAATCTGAAATACCTGGTGTTAAATTCGGACCGGTCACTTGATATTCCGGGCTTTTATGAAGTCTACAACGATGGCGTGTTCACGGTTCTTAAGAATGAATATGCCAGACCGCGGGTCTATATTCCGCGGAGTATCAAGATCGTCAATGAAGAAGATGAGGCGCTGCGAAGTGTTTTTGAGCCGCCGTCGATCAGGGGCGAGCAAATCGTTGTCGAAAGGGACTCGGTAGGCGATTTGTCATATGCGTACGAAAGTCTCATGCGTGACGCTGATCCGGAGGAGCTGCTGGAAATCACCGACTACAGCCCCAATACCATCAATATTCGTGCGCGGCTGAACGCAGACGCCTGGGTTCTTTTAACGGATTCCTACTACCCCGGCTGGAAGGCCATCATCGACGGACAATCCGAGGCAACGGTGGTGCCGGGCAACTATGTCTTTCGCACGATATATGTACCGAAAGGCACCCATGACATCACTTTTCAATATCAGCCTCGATTTTTTTGGGTATGTGTTATGATCTCTTTGATTACCCTGCTGGGACTCATCGCCGCCGCGTTATTCCGGAAACCGAATTCCATTATGCCACGGCAGGAGTCTCCGAAATAGTTAACCGGCCATAATCCGACATAAAAGATTGGATATTCAGAATTGAAAGCACAATGAACGACCGCTGGAAACAAATCGCCTGGAACGGAATTCGTTTCAGAGCCCCGGGGCAATGGGAAATCGGGCAGATTGGCATCCGACATCTGATTCTGGAAGACGAGACAGGGCCGGTTATGGAGGTCAAGTGGGGGCCCGTGAAGGGCAATTTCTCCCACAGGGCGCATTTGAAACGGCTTGCGGCTGCTCAATCCGGAAGCGGTAAGCGTGGGTTTGCGGAATGGTTTCTGCCGCCGCCCTGGGAAAAGGCTCTGGGGCGGTTTGAAATCAGGGGATTTCTGTGGCAAACCGAAAAAGCGACCGGTCGCGGCGCCATTATTTTTTGTCGGGCCTGCCGTACCGCAACGCTGATACAATTTATGGGAGGCAACACGGCCAATCGGGAAAAAGAGCTGCTTAGGGTTCTCAAATCGTTTCATGATCATCAGCAAGACGGCCTGACGCGCTGGTCAGTTTTCGATGTCAAAGCCAGGCTGCCGGAGACGATGAAGTTGTCGCGCTATCGATTTGAAGCCGGCAGGTACGAGCTCGGTTTTGACGACGGTGTGCAGCATATCCATCTGCATCGCTGGGCGCCGGCGGCCGCTATCCTCGGCGGCCGAAACCTGATCTGGTTCAGTCGCACGATTCCCGACTTTGCGGCGGCACCATCGCGCCTGTCACCTGATGACGATGCCAACAGTCTGGAATGGAAAATTTCACCGTCCGGAACATGGCAGCGTATGATCCGTCGGTTGAAAGTTAAATCTTCTTATTTCTGGTTTCGCCTGTGGCACCTGGAGGACAAAAATCGTATTTTGGGGGTTCGGGCCGACAGTAAACAGCCGCTTGATTTCCAGGCACTAAATCGGATTTGCGCTGGATATGAAAGTCTTTAGGAAAAGTAAACCTAAACCCCGGTTGTCCCGTACGGCGGCTCTCGAATGCTGTCCAGCCAAGAGCATCGACGTCACCGAGTTGCGGCTGGATTCGGGAGATGTGATACTGGAATACCCGCTTACCGTGCGGCCGTGGCTGGCGAGCCTGGCCAGACGCCTGGGCGGACCGAGTGATACGTCTCAAACCAAAAAGCTTCAGCTGGATGCCATGGGAACCGCGGTGTGGGATCTGGTGGATGGGCGTCGCTCAGTGCGCCGAATCATCCAGATTTTTGCCAAACAGCATCGGCTGGATAATAAAGAGGCCGAAGTTTCCGTGACCAGTTTTATTCGGGAACTGGGAAAACGCGGACTCGTCGGCCTCAAGGAGATTGTTTTAGAATGAGAAGACACCGTCCGGTAACGGCCGAACGATGTGCAAGTTCGATAATTTCATGCATCGATGATATGGAGAAAATATTTGCATTGCCGAAATAACCTTTATCAGCAACCCCCAATGGATGCAGCCTTTAGAATGCATTGAGCGCATCATCCATAGTTGCTACAATCGGCAGGAAGGAGTCAAAACCGGCGATTTCAAACACTTCCTTGACATAATCCTGCATGGAACAGAGCATGATTCGGCCGTCTTCGCGTTTGATGGCCTTTGTGGCTTTCAATATGACGCGCAACCCGGCACTCGATATATAGTCCAGATCTTTAAAGTCGACGACCATGTGTTTCGTACCGTCCGAGATCGCCTGAAAAATCTTTTGTTCGAAACCCTGTGAAGTGTTAGAATCCAGGCGACCATTGAGTTTAAAGATGTTGATGCCGCTTTGTTTTTCCTCGATAATTTCCATTTACCATCCTCCCCGTTGGGTGTGTTTCCCGTCCTCAATCACGATTTTGTTGGTCAAGCCCCATCATTTGACAGATTTTTTTTTAACGTCAGGATGTTTTTATCGTCACATCTACGGTAGCAGATATCATCCATCAATTTGCGTATGATATGAATACCCAGGCCGCCTATTTTGCAATTCTCAACGGAACAGGCAACATCGGGTGTTTCAAAATCGATTGGGTTGAAAGGTACGCCGTCGTCCTCGATGCAAAGGCAGAGAACTTTCTGCCGTGGCGTCATCGTTATCTTAATCGTGTGTTCGTCGTCGTCTTTAAAGCCATATGATATGATATTCGTAAATAATTCGTCGAGAGCCAAATTGATTTCAAAAATAAGCTTTTTGGATAAGCCGATTTTCTGGCCAAAATCCTCAAGATTCTGACATAAATTGTCTAATTCGGACAGGCTGCTTTTGAGTTCAAATGAATACTCTTTTTTCGCCATATGACGACCACCTTTCGAGGATTCCTGGTGTGCTACCCGAACTGTATCGATCCATTGCACCTCACGCTGATACAGAATTCCAACACGAACGTTAGCCTGCCCACCGAACGGGAAACGGCAATTATTTAAATCCACTCGACACCCGTCGAACCTTATCGATCATATCAGGGTGACACCCAGTCTTTCCATGCATTGGCCGCACTGATCCCCCTGATCCGTCAGGAAACGCCGCTCCCAGCTGTCGATACTCTGGGAAACGGCCTTGCAGATCTTCATCATCAGGCCGGGGAATTGTTCCATGGTTTTGGTAAATTTTTCCCGATTCAGCACGAGGCAAGTCGTTTCCGTAACTGATTTCAGTGAAAACAGCCGACCTGTCTCCCCCAACAGCGTCAGGCCCCCCAAGAACTCGCCGGCTTGACAGTCACGAATTTCAACCGGTACGCCATTTTCCTTTCGCTCCAGCCGCGCTTTTCCCTCAACAATAAAAAAAGCCTGGCCGTCATCTTCGTCCTGGCGAAATATATGTTCTCCTTGCTTGAATTTTTCTCTCGTACAAAGATAAGCGAAAATTTTGAGGGTTTCAAGGGGAAGTCCGGAGAAAAAATAGATTTGCCTCAATATCTCAAGATTTTCCTGAAATTCGCTGGATGGTGAAGATTTATTTATTTCCGACAAGCTCATACAGCATTCCTTTCCGGGCCATTAATTCGTCATATGTGCCCATTTCAAGAATTTTGCCGGCCTTCATAACCGCCACTTTGTCATAATTTTTGATCGTGTCAAGCCGGTGAACGACGGAAACCACCGTGCTCTTTTTCTTCCAGCGGGTTTCCAGCAGGTTTTGAATGCGCGTCTGGGCTTTGTTATCCAGAGCCGAAGTTGCTTCATCCATGATCAGAATCCGCGGAGCCTTGAGGAATATGCGCGCAATCGCCAGCTTTTGCTGCTGTCCGCCGGATAGTTTGTCGCCTTTGGTGCCGACCTGATACTGCATACCGATCTGGATGATGCGCTCCAGAAGATCCTCTTCAATCAACAACTGGATAATGCTCTGGTTGATCAACTCTTGGGCCTGGGGATTGCCGGTTTTGGTTTTGCCGAAGAAAATGTTGTTCAGAATCGTCTGGGAGAATATATATTCCGCCATTTGATAAAAGGTGAATGCTTCCGGATCGTCTTTGGCGATCTTTTCGTGAAACAGTGACCGGCTTTCAAGGATCAGTGTTTCCAGGATTTCAGGCAAGGCGGCCATTTTATGAATGCCCGGGATAAACCGCAGGGCCAATTCCAGGAGTTTGTGGCGGTCTTCGTTTTCCAGTTCATGCAGTCTTTTCTTCCTGAGATGTTCTTCCAGTATTTTGTATTCCTCCAACTCATCAGCGTCAATCGGGCTCTGTTCGAAAAATACGGCGTCCGGGGGCAAATTGCCCAGAATATCCACCGTCTGGCGACAGAGGTTGGCGCCTAAACTGAGAAGCGGCCGGGTTAAATCAGCGGTGTCCAGAAAGTCCAAGAAGTATTTGCTTTTTGCCAGATTTTGATTGGCAAATTCCGTTCGGTTGGGGGCACCAAACGTCAGGTTCTCCGCGACGCTGGAATAGTAAAGATATTTGTTCTCATCAAAAAACTCAACATAGTCGGCCAATTCTTCGCCATAGTCTTGCTGAAAGTTTTTGCGAATACGGATAATGGCCTTAACCAATTCGGCATGCCGATCCTGGGTTAATATGGCATTGAGCCCAAAGCGCAAAACATCCACGAAAATACCGGTCTGATGCAGAACTGCAATGATATCGTCCAGGGTCGGCATCTCTTCGTTGGTTTCTGCTCGACCGTTGTCGCCAATTCTGGCCTGGCAGGAATACAAAATGTTTTCCTCGATGGTGCCATCGAAGATAAATGGATTCTGGGCCACGAACCCGATGTTGTTGATCATATCTTTTTTGGTAAGCCCGGACACCTCTTTGTCTCCGATCATAACGCTGCCGCCGGTGTACTTGTAGAGCTGGCCGATGCACAGGGCCAGGGTACTTTTACCGCTGCCGGAAAATCCGACCAGGGCCAAATGCTCGCCCTCCTCCAGCGACATATTGATGCCATCGAGCAGATGAATACCGCTGTCGGTGACAAACGACAGATCTTTGATCTCGACACTGCCCTTCAATTCCAGGGCCTTGCGGTCACGGGGCTCAATTTCATGTTCGGCTTCAACGTCGAAGTACTCCATGGTGCGGCGGTAATTGACCTGGCCATCCTGATAAACCTGATAAAACTCAATAAGATCCTTCCAGGGATCGAAGAGCCGCTCCTGGGCTGATAAAAACGCGACCAGGGCGCCTAACTCCAATTGGCCTTTGATCGTCAGATATCCGCCCAGGATAAAAACCAGAAATGGACCCAAACTGGTGAAAAAGCCGTTGGCGGTTTTGACGGCGAAACGATAGAGACTCCAGACGATTCTGATTTTCAGCAGGCGATCCACCAGCTTATTGTATTTGCGTCCCTCGATGCGATAGGCGCCGTTGCCGTGGACTTCATGTATTCCCGAAATCGATTCGGCAATTCGGGCTGAAAACGTGCGTGCAGCGTCCACCCGCTTTTTATTGGCCTTGTTGACGCCTCTTTGGAGCAATGGCACCAAAAAGATGACAATTGGATAAATACTGAGGGATACGGCCGCCAACATCGGATTCAGGATAAACAGGTAGACGGCAAATGCAACCAGCGTCAGAATATTGGTTACGGGAGAGGCCACGGCCATTCCAACGAAATTGCCGGGCAGGGTCAGCTCGGTCGTAAGCGCATTCACCACGGTTCCAGGCTGGGTTTTTCTGAAAAAGTTTAGCGGCAGGGTCAGGATGTGCTCGTAAAGCGCCTTTCGCATGCGGGCCGTTGTGCGCTGGGTAATCAGGGTTTGGATAACATTGGTCAGGTACTTTAAAATGCTGAAGAAGACTACCGCCGCCAGATAAATGCCGCAGTAATTGATCAGCTTGTCGATGCTTCTGAGCTTGATGGCTTCATTGACGATGTTCTTTTGCATTTCAAGCGGCACCACTCTGGCAAAAACCATCACGACGATGATCAACAAAAGCAGAAGCTGAAGCTTGACGTTACCGGCGAATATCCACGAAAACAGCGAACGCTTGACGATGGGAGGCTCAGCTGTTGCCATAGCTAGCTCCTTTTAACTTAAATTTGAAAGTTGCGGTAAAGGGCCAGAGTAGGGCGAAGACCTCGGGTCCGGAGGATCAGAATCTTTTATTACAAATAATGATATGGCTTTTCTATTATTTCGTAATTATTACTATTAATGAACTTTATTGACAATAACAAAATGATGGGAACTAACGTAACCACTGATTAGCCAATTGCAACAGGAGCGGAATCCAATGCGTTTGGATAGACGATCGATCATTTTGCTTTGACAAAAGTTGCTCCAAAAGACTATATTCGACCTCTGCTGTTGAGGCAAATTGGCTCGGTTTTTTAAACAATCAGGGTGCCCCTTGCCCGCACCTGTTATATTCAGGTCCTAAGCTAATGAAATTCTTCCTGTGCGTGATTGGAATGGTCATGATAGTGGAAGGGCTGCCTTACTTTGCCTTTCCGGAGAAAATGAAATTTTGGATACAAAAAATTGCCGGCACACCAACAGGTTCATTACGCCGTTTTGGACTTGCCTTAATGGTGCTTGGATTGGCGTTCGTATATTTTGGTAGGGTCTGAGGGCGCAGGTTTCGGGTTTCAGGTTTCAGGTTTCGGGCCTCAGGTTTCAGGTTTCAGGTTTCAGCCCGGCCGCCAGCCAAAGCGTGGCCAGTTTGATTGAACATGAAACTGAAATAATACATCAGGGCAAATCCCAAATTACAAGCACCCAATTACAAATAAATCTCAAATCCCAATATCCAATGACCGAAACCCACGTTTACCATCCTGGCGCGGGAGGCAATTTCGGTTGGGTATCAACAATTCAGTTGCAACACTTAGTTTTTTGAATATTTGAATTTGAGTCATTGGAATTTATTTGAGATTTGAGATTTGTTATTTGGGATTTCACTTAATTGCCTGGTCGCCGGTATAAATAGTATAAAATGCCGTGAATACAATATCGAATTAAAAAAGTTCTATATAGAAATGTATCGTTTGGAAGATTATCACTATGACCTGCCGCCGGAGCTGGTTGCCCAGCGGCCGGTCGCCCGGCGTGACAGATCGAAAATGTTGTGCATGGATCGGCAAAACGGCCGGTTGAAGCACACTTTTTTTTACAAGCTGGGAGAATATCTCGAGTCCGGTGATGTACTTGTGGTCAACAATACCGCTGTCGTTCCGGGACGTCTCGCCGGTCGCAAGGCAACCGGCGGCAAAGTTGAAGTGCTGATCTCAGATTTCACGGGCATCCGAAGATCCAACGATGAAGACGGCTGCGTTGTGTGCCTTTGTTTGGTAAAGGCATCAAAACGGTCTTTGCCCGGCACCTGGTACTATTTCGACCACGGTTTGAAGGCTGAAGTCCTTGATACCCATAACGGAGGTTACCGTCTTAAATTTTACAGCAAAGAAGATTTTAAGACCGTCCTGAACCGGATTGGACAAGTGCCCCTTCCACCTTATATTAAAAGAGGCCGTCAGAATTTTAACAGCTTTGAAGACAAAACGTCTTATCAGACCGTATATGCCAGCCAGAAAGGAGCCATAGCTGCACCCACCGCCGGTTTGCACTTTACGGCTGATATGCTTGACAAGCTTCGAGCTCTCGGGATAACGATTGTCGAACTGACACTGCACGTCGGATACGGTACGTTTCTACCGGTTAGAGCAGCCGATATCAGACAGCATCGGATGCATTCTGAATCATTTTCAATCTCAGCCGGCGTGGCCGAAACCATTAACAATGCCCGCGCGAACGGAAAACGAATCTTCGCTGTTGGTACGACTTGCGTGAGAACACTGGAATATGCATCCAATTCAAAAGGCGAAATCGGAGCCGGCAGCGGCGACTGCGACCTGTTTATCTACCCCGGCTACCGGTTCAAGGTGGTCGACGCCATGATCACCAATTTTCACTTGCCCGAATCAACGCTCCTGATGCTGGTTTCCGCATTTGCGGGCCGCCAGAATGTGCTGAAAGCATATGTGGAGGCCGTCCGGGAACAATATCGATTTTTCAGTTATGGCGACGCGATGTTGATTCACTAAACGCTGGATTCTGGATACTGGATACTGGATGCTCGTCACTGGATACTGGATACTCGATACTGGATGCCTGATACTCAACGTATTTTCTACAATCCAAAATCCAAAATCGAGGCGCTGGGTAAAGATAAATTCAGCTAAACGGTTTTTATGTTTTCATTTGATGTTGTTGCCCAATCGACCGAATCGCGGGCCCGGGCTGGTTTGGTCAAAACCGCCCATGGCGAGATCGAGACCCCGGTTTTTATGCCGGTCGGGACGCTGGGTTCCGTCAAAGCGGTGTCTCCGGAAGAGCTGATTGAGGCGGGTGCTCAGATTATTCTGGGCAACACGTATCACTTATACCTCCGGCCGGGTTGCGATATCATCGATCGATTTAACGGTTTGCATCAGTTTATGCACTGGCGGAAACCGATCCTGACGGACAGTGGCGGCTTTCAGGTATTTTCCCTGGCTAAACTGGCCAGGGTTTCTGATGACGGGGTTATATTTCAGTCTCACATTGACGGTTCAAAGCATCTGTTGAGCCCTGAAAAAGCGATGGAGATCCAGGCCTGCCTAAACGCCGATATCGCCATGTGCCTGGACCAATGTATTCAATATCCGGCGACCCGGGAACAATGCCGGGTAGCCCTGAATATTACAACGCAGTGGGCCTTAAGGTGCAAGCGCTACCATCAAACCGCTTCTAACGGCCACAATGCGCTTTTTGGCATCGTTCAGGGCGGAATGTTCGAGAATTTGCGTCAACAGTCGGCCGAGGAGCTGAGGAACATCGAATTTGACGGATACGCCATTGGCGGGTTGAGCGTCGGAGAGCCTGTCGACCTCATGCTGGAGGTGGGCGGATATACCCTTCCGGTTTTACCCGCCGTAAAACCCAGGTACATTATGGGAGTCGGAACCCCTGAAAATATACTGGAACTTGTCGCACACGGAGCCGACATGTTCGATTGCGTGCTGCCGACGCGCAATGCCCGTAACGGACAGGTTTTCACCCAGGCGGGTACTATCAACATCAGCAATTCCCGGTACAGGGATGATACCGATCCGCTTGAGCCGGATTGCCAATGTTACACCTGTCGCAACTATTCGAGAGCATACCTGCGCCATCTGTATATGGCGCGTGAATTACTCTCCTATCGATTGAATACGATCCATAATATACACTACTATATTAATTTTATGAAACAATTGCGAACGGCCATCATGGCCGATGAATTTGAATCCTTTCGAAAGGATTTTTACAATAAAAGAAAGAAATGATGATATTAGATTTTGGATTGCGGATTGCGGATTTGAGGTTGCGGTAGCTTTCAACAGAGAATTTGCTCGAGTAATTTAAGAGCAGACTTTCGTCCTGAATGACGTATTTTTCAGGGCGAATCAATTAACCAATCAACCATTCAACAAATCAACTAAATACTAAGGAGACGATATCATGAAAGAAAAAGTCGAAGCAGCATTACAAAAAGTCAGACCCATGTTGCAGGCCGATGGCGGAGATGTAGAATTGGTGGATATTCAAGATGGGATTGTCACCGTACGTTTACAAGGTGCATGTGGCGGCTGCCCCATGTCCCAAATGACGCTGAAAAACGGTATCGAGCGGATCTTAAAGCAAGAGGTGCCGGAAGTTGTATCTGTCGAATCCGCACCCTAAGGCTTTTGGTCAATTGGTCAAATAGTTAAACAGTTAAATGGTTAAATGATCGAATCGTCAAATTGTATAAATAGAATATTATCAATATTCAATTGTATTGTGATTCTAATTGACTATTCAACTCGATCTCCGATAATTGGTATGGCTGAGACCAATTTAACCATTTAACTTATCAATCATTTAACTAAACAGATGGAGGTGCCATGAAGGTTTTGAAGATTGACCATCTCGGGATTGCCGTTAATAGCATCGAAAACGGCAAAAATTTTTGGACCGACGTATTGGGCCTGGCGTTTGAAGGCTCTGAAACCGTTGAGGAACAAAAAGTAACCACGGCTTTTTTTCCGGTTGGCGAAAGTGAAGTGGAACTGCTTGAATCCACGGCACCGGACGGGCCGATTGCAAAATATCTCGAAAAGAAGGGTGAAGGGATTCAACATGTGGCATTCAGAGTTGAAGACCTCGAAGCGGCTTTAGCGGAATTGAAAGAAAAGGGAATCCGCCTGATCGATGAAAAACCTCGGATCGGTGCCGGCGGCGCAAAAATTGCGTTTCTACACCCAAAATCGACCAACGGGGTTCTGGTAGAGCTTTGTCAGAGAGATTGATGGAAGGTGGGGATGCGGAATGCGGAAGTGGGAATGCGGGTTGCAGGTTGCGAGTTGCGGGCTAGGGTACGTCCATCGAGTATCCAGTATCCAGTATCGAGAATCCAGTATCCAGCATCCAGTATCGAGAATCCAGTATCCAGCATCCAGTATCGAGAATCCAGTATCCAGCATCCAGTATCCGGAATTGAGAATCTATTGCGCAACACGGGTCAGTTTTGTAGTTAATTATTGAACCACCGCAAATACCATCAAGCGAAGTTAATATTATCCGAAAAAAGGAGTTTAGCATTATGTCCGAGCATCCTGAAATTCAAAAATGGATTGATCTTGCAACCAAAGAATTGAGGGGTAAACCGTTGGATGCCCTCAACTGGCAGACGCCGGAAGGAATTTCCGTCAAACCCCTGTACACGGCCGAAGATCTGGCCGGGATGGAGCATGTGAACACCCTGCCGGGATTTACACCTTACGTTCGGGGACCCAAGGCGACCATGTATGCCGGACGCCCCTGGACCATTCGTCAGTATGCCGGCTTTTCAACTGCAAAGGAATCCAATGCGTTTTACCGCAGGTGCTTGGCGGCCGGTCAGAAGGGCCTGTCGGTGGCCTTTGATCTGGCAACACACCGGGGTTATGACTCCGATCATCCCCGGGTCGTCGGTGATATCGGCAAAGCGGGCGTGGCCGTGGATTCGGTTGAAGATATGAAGATTCTTTTTGACCAGATTCCGCTGGACCAGATGTCCGTCTCCATGACCATGAACGGCGCCGTTTTGCCGATTCTGGCGGGTTATATTGTGGCGGCCGAGGAACAGGGGGTCGACCAGGAAAAACTGAGCGGAACCATTCAAAATGACATTTTGAAAGAGTTTTTAACTCGCAATACCTATATATATCCGCCCAAACCCTCCATGCGCATAGTTGCCGACATTATCGGCTACTGTTCGAATTATATGCCAAAATACAACACCATCAGTATCAGCGGTTATCATATGATGGAGGCCGGGGCGGATTCCGTTCTGCAAACTGCATTTACTCTGGCAGACGGTGTCGAATACGTCCGGGCGGCCCTGGATGCCGGATTGGATATCGATGCCTTTGCTCCGCGGCTGTCTTTCTTTTTCGGAATCGGGATGAACTTTTTTATGGACATTGCCATGCTCCGCGCAGCGCGGTTTCTGTGGCATAAACTGATCAGCCAGTTCAATCCGCAAAACCCGCGCTCGACCATGCTGCGAACCCATTGCCAGACCTCCGGCTGGAGTCTGACGGCTCAGGATCCCTACAATAACGTCATCCGAACCACATTGGAATGCCTGACCGCCGCCCTGGGCGGTACCCAGTCACTGCATACCAATTCCTTTGACGAGGCGATCGGTCTGCCGACAGATTTCTCCGCCAGGATAGCACGGAACACGCAATTGATCGTTCAGGAAGAATCCCAGGTCTGCAAAGTGGTGGATCCCCTGTCAGGTTCGTATTATGTAGAATCCCTGACGGACGGGATCATCCGCGAAGCCTCCAAAATTATCGATGAGGTCGAAGAAATGGGCGGTATGGCCAAGGCCATCGAAACCGGCATGCCGAAGATGCGCATCGAAGAATCTGCTGCCCGTCGCCAGGCGCGGATCGACCAGGGAAAGGATGTGATTGTCGGCGTCAATAAATACCAAATCGAGGAAGACCTCGACCTGGAGATTCTCGAGGTACCGTCCAGCGTGCGCGATGAACAAATCGCCCGGCTCGATGCATTGAAGAAAAATCGGGACAACCCGGCCGTGCAGAAAGCGCTGGAAGCGTTGACCCGCGCAGCCGCATCAGACGGCAACCTGCTGGATCTCAGTATCAAGGCCGTCAGGCTGCGGGCAACGGTTGGCGAGATATCCGATGCGCTTGAAAAAGAATTCGGCCGCTACATTGCCACTACCCAGTGTATATCCGGCGTATATGCAGCCGAGTACGGTGAGGATGAAACGATTGCATCGGTGCAGAAGCGTACCGAACAATTCCAGGAGAATCAGGGCCGCCGTCCCAGAATACTGGTTACCAAAATGGGTCAGGATGGGCACGATCGGGGCATCAAAGTGATTGCCACCGGTTTTGCAGATCTCGGATTTGACGTGGATATCAGTCCGATGTTTCAGACACCGGAAGAAGTGGCCCGCATGGCAGTCGAAAATGATGTGCATATGGTCGGCGTATCCAGCCAGGTTGCGGCCCATAAAACACTGGTGCCGCAATTGATCGAGGCTCTGAAAAACGAGGGGGGCGACGACATCCTGGTCGTCATCGGGGGGATCATTCCGCCAACCGACTACGACTTTCTTTACCAGTCCGGGGCTGCCGGGGTCTTTGGCCCCGGGACACCGGTGACGGAATCCGCCAATCAGGTGTTGAATGCGCTGGAAAAGGCAACGGCTTAGAGCGGAAAGAGGTTTCAGGTACAATGAGGTTTCAGGTGTCAGGTTTCAGGTTTCAGCCCAACCGAGAGCCAAATAAACGTCCAGTCTGATCTACAAAGAAACTCTGAAAAAGCGAATAACGAATAACGAACAAGGAATAATGAATGTCGAAATAAGGTATTCTATCGATTTTATTCATCTGAAATAGGCAGAGCGAAGTGATTCCACACTTCATCATTCGATATTTCTTGTTCGATATTCTGCGGTTCGCTGTTAATACTGTAGTTTCATTTTCGATTTCAATGAAAGCTACCGCGGAATGCAACCCGACTGACATCTCAAAGGTATATTGACTGGAGCAATACAGGCGCTGTTTTTCATATTTTTAAATTGATGGAATACATTATTCGACGTTGGACGTTGGGCGTTCGACCTGCCCGCAATGCCTTGAACGTTGTAGAGTTCAATTTTACTGACTTATTTATATGCCAATTTTAAAGCCAACTTAAACTACAATGCATGGCAGGCGGGTGTTGGACGTTCGTTAATTTCTTTTTCGATCAACCTGACCATTCGGCCGGCCAGCAGCCGGACTGAAACCTGACACCTGAAACCTGTTCGTGCCTTATATCTGAAACCATATCGATCTCGTCCCGGCGTCCGAAACTTAGTGAGGTTTACGTTCACCAGATGAATTCCGAGCATCCCCAACACTACATCGACGGCGTTCTCGGCCAGGATCGCCGATTGGTCTCGAAGACGATCACCTTAATCGAAAGCTCTCTGGCATCCCATCAACAAACTGCACGGATAATCATCGATGCGCTTCTGCCGCATACGGGAAACGCTGTCAGGTTCGGTATTACGGGGGTCCCCGGGGTCGGCAAGAGTACTTTCATCGAAAGTATCGGGACAACTCTGGTCGCAGACGACCATCGGGTGGCCGTGCTGGCTGTCGATCCCAGCAGTGGACGGACGGGCGGCAGTGTTATGGCGGACAAAACCCGCATGGAACGACTGTCGGCGGAACCCAATGCGTTTATCCGACCATCCCCGTCCGGCGGCGCACTGGGCGGTGTCGCACGTAAAACGCGGGAGACCATGCTGATTTGTGAAGCTGCCGGCTATGATGTGATTATCGTTGAGACCGTCGGTGTCGGCCAATCCGAGACAACGGTTGCTTCCATGGTTGACTTTTTTCTGGTTCTCATGCTGGCCGGCGCCGGAGATGAACTACAGGGCATAAAAAAAGGCATTCTTGAATTGGCGGATGCCATCGCAATCACCAAGGCTGACGGCGACAATGCCGAGAATGCCCGAAAAGCAGCCAGGACTTACGAAAATGCATTACACTTTCTCAGACCGTCATCACCCACATGGACGCCGCCGGTATTGACCTGCAGCGCCATTGAGAAGAGCGGTATTCGTGATATATGGGAAACGGTTCTAAGCCATCGCCGGAAATTTCATGCCAGCGGAGAATTAAAGCTGAAGCGACGACAGCAGGCATTGGCCTGGATGTGGTCTCTGATCGAGGAAGGACTGAGATCCCGGTTCAACCAAAATCCCGAGGTGAAAAAACGTCTTCCCAAGTTGACCCGGGGTGTCGAGCGTGGAACCACCGCACCCACCCTGGCCGCTGAAGAACTGCTTTTTCTTCTTGACAATTAGGAACTTGTATAGGAAGTTCAAAGTTTAAATTTCTGCAGTACTGGTTATTTTATGCTCGCCGACTTCGCTGAAGAATACTTTTTTGAAAAATTCAGGTAACAAGAAAGGAAATGGATAATGGGAATCGTGGAAGACAAAATCCGTGATCTGAAAGCCCGGGAAGAGAAGCTACTGGAAATGGGCGGCGAGAAAGCCGTTGCCGGCCAGCGTCAAAAAGGCAAACTGACTGCCCGTGAGCGTCTGGATCTGTTGTTCGATAAAGGTACATTCCGCGAAATCGACATGTTCGTCAGTCACCGCTGCGTCAATTTTGGAATGGAAACGGTTGACATCCCGGCAGACGGCGTGATCACCGGCCACGGGCTGGTGGATGGGCGGCC
>JASJCE010000330.1 GCA_030066155.1 Desulfobacterales bacterium
TCTTATTTCTAAACAGGCCATTTGGACTGCTAAAGCTCAATATTGATAAAGCAAAAATTAAATTATACATTTTTTGATGTTTTCTCACTCTCGTGCTCTTACGATAGTCTGTTTTGATTTTTTCATACTCATATGTACCATCTTTAAAAACAAAAAGTAATCATCTCCTGATTGATTTCAATTTGGGATGCCGGATCACCGTTGTTATCGAACTTCTGGTTTCCAGCAAATTAATAAAATTGACAAAGAGGGATTCATTTTCTATGTGAACAGATGGATGAAATCTCGAACCCACCCGAGGCAATCAAATGTCGAGGTGTCGAGTATCTCCGCTCTGGCTTTAATATCTTAAAATTCGATAGAATTCCATTTTGTAGGGAAAGACTGGCGGCCTTCAAATACCCCGGTTAGTTGAAATTATCGATGACATTCCAAAAACACCAACCGGTAAATTTTTAAGGCGGTGCTTGCGAAATCATCCCGACGAGCAGGGCAATTTTACAAAAGCCGAAATAATTGGACAAGAGAGGTTTCGGTCATGACATCAAAGATGGTTTTATGGCTATCTCTTTCGATCCCCCTGCTGGTCAGTGGATCGGGAACGAACGCGCTAGCGTGTTTTGCATGTTGGGCCGGCTATGGTCCGGGTGAGGAACGTCTCAATAAACCCTTGGCCGATTTGAGAATCATTTATGAGAAAAAGGGAAGAGATTCTCTGCCTTATATCCGGCAGGCCTTGACAACGAGCACCGATCCTTTGGTCATAAAAAGGGCCGCGGATTATATCGTTGAGTTGAATGACCGGGATTCCATACCGTATTTGGAATATGTCCTGTCGCAGCTGACCAAAAGGGTGGCTTTCAGCACATTTGGGATCGGAACCTCTGGCTACCAGGGCCGTTTGGCCGTGGCCCATGCCCTGGCAAAACTTGACCCGCCGAGCATGGCGGATCAAATCTGGCAAAAATATGCCAAATTGGATCTGAATCGTAAATCTGAAGTTCCTTACATTTTGAATGCCCTTGAAGACCCTAAATTGACGGAGCGCCTGTTGATAATTCTGAATCTCATGGAAGATCATCAGATGATGGTAGGTGCCCTGAATGTGATGGCCGCGGGAGGGGATGCCGCGGCCCTTCCTGTCCTGAGGGAAAAAGCCGAGCAGTGGGAAGCAAAAGCCAGCCAGCCGCGGCTTTCATCTAAACCAATGAAGCCGGTTTTTTATTACTCTGTTCTGGAAATTAAAGCCAAGCGCGCCATCGACGCGATTGAAGCACGGCAAAAATGATGATCCTTAAGAAAAGAAGCCGTTCGATGGACGGCTTTCACGAATTTTATACACTATTAGCGAATACCGATGGGGTTGATAATCGCCTGCACCGCACCGGTATAGAGCGGCTGGCCGAGAACGAATAGGAATTCCTTGACGCCATCCTTAATCATCTCCCGGGTATCTAAGGTTTCAAGGATATAGATGCCGTTTTTGGCCAAAAGCACCTGATGGCCCTCCCATACCCGGTTAGGATTCGGAAACGGCACAGCTTCAATACCCCAATTATCCATGCCGACAGCAACCACTTCCAAGCTGGCAAGATACTCCGCGGATTTGGCATCGATGCCCGGTTCGCCGGCTGCGTACCGTTGATTTTCTTTGCCGAGTAAACTTAACCAGCCGGTGTGGAAGATGACCACATCGCCTCTTTCAATGGTGATGCCCTGGGCTGCGGTGGCGGCCTTGATGTCATCAACAGAAATTACATCACCCTCTTTCATCATCTCGACACCCTTGTGGCCTGCCATATTGATTAATACGGCGCGGGTCACTATCGGCGGAATTTTCTCTATTCCCAATTTGGTGACACCGGTCACTTTTGCGAAGTCTTTTGAATGGAATCCATTATAAAAACGGCCGTCAATACCAAGATGAGAAAGGGCATCAATCTGCGTTCCGATGCCGAGCCACCCGGTAAACATGTCGTCATTGTAGCTCATCTTATTTTCGCCGAAGGTCTCCCCCGCATACTGATTCGGCTGCAAAACAGTGACGGCCAAAGAACGCGGTGGAAATGCCGGTGTTGTCCGATCCACGGGCACCCCCATGCGATAAACCTTACCGGTGGTAATCAGCTTAGCCGCCTTCAAAACAAGGGCGGGAGACAGCAGATTGGCGGCCCCGATTTCATCATCCTTGCCCCACTTCGATGGATACCAATCCGCAGCAAATGCTCCCGAAAAGCTAAAAGAAATTCCGAGAATTAATATACCAGCAAGTATTTTAGCATTCATTTTTCCCTCCTTTTTGGTTGAGAAAATCCGACAAACAAAACAGCAATTTCATCACCTAGCTGATGCTTTCACCTCCCTTCTTGGCCCAAAATTATTTTGCGGAACGCTAATGGGGCCGACGTCCTTTTATTTAACGGTCTTCAAATGGAAATAAAAAAAATCGAACGGACGCTTATTCCCGATCCCTACCGGATAAGGGCTTGCACCTTTGGCCCACAATGCGATAGATGTACCCCTCATCAGGCGTTGGTTCGACCCTAAACTTTCCGACGCAAGAAACCGGATCGAGCCGAGAGAATTCGGTGGGCGCGACCATCTCAACAAATACATATTGATTAAATTGCGGCCGTGGCCCGTAACAACAGGTTTGGGTCGTCCGAAGCAGACAAAAATACTGAATAGAATCTCCCTGCTGTAAAGGATACATGAACCCGGTCAGCTTGACTTTTCGCCCATCCAGTTCTTCTACCTTTTCCGGCGGTGGCGTATCATTGTTGGCATCGTATTTCCATGTCATCAGTCTGGAAAAAGTCAGCGCCAGCGTTTCGCCGGTGTCTCTTTCAATTGTACTTTCAACGATGCCGATTGTTGAGTGCCCGCTGGGACCTTTCTCTTTTTGAATCAAGACGCCGGTCGTTTTTTCATTCGCTAATTTATCTTTTTTGTTTTGCGCCTCGCAAATCTCAGTCGAACCCAGATTTGTGAGAATCATCAAAGCGACCCAAAAGGCATTCAAGTATATTCGCGGCATCACATTGCCTCCCAATTAATGCAATCTTGTCGCCTATTTAAAAAAATATGAAAGTCACAATGTTACTCCGTCCTATGCCCAGGATCGTATCCTGCCGGATACTGTATTAAAAGTGGTCTGCGGTTGCTTTTTATGATGATGCTCCTCGGCCAGGGTGCCGTCGATCGACAGGACACTCACTGACAGCGCGAACCAAACACACACTGCGGCGCGAATCGGCAAAGTAAATTTCATAATGTCCTCCAGTTGTGCCGTATCTGCAATCGCGCAAACTCAGCGGGACATTTCCTCCTGGCTCAAGATACTGGCGACAGGTTTTTGAGAACCCCCAAACGATAGGCTTGAATTCCCGGGACCAAGCCGGCAAGCAGACCCAACAAGGCGGTTCCCGGAATTACCAGCCAGTCGGCTGAACTTATGTAGCCGGCCGTAAATCCGACCCCTGTCTCGATCTTTATAAAATGAGCACTCACCGAAATTAACCAATGTCCCAAGGTCAGTCCCAGCAGTCCGCCCAAAAGGCTGATAATGAGCGCTTCGGAAATCACAAGACCCATCACGGCTTTGCGAGTCGCCCCCAAGGCACGAAACAATGCCAGGTCCCTCCGCATTTCGCGTAACGACTGCAGCAAAGAGAAAAATAGAAAAAGGGAAGCGAGGACCGTTAACATGATTGCAATGGCAATCAGTACCCGATCCACCCATCCAATGATGTTGTGTAGCCGGGGCATCACCTCGGCAGGGACCACGAGTTGATTGCGGTCCGATTGGTTGACGACAAATTTCAGATCCTGAATACCCGGATGAATGGCCTCCTTTCGGATGCGTTTAATCTTGAGATAGGCTCCGCTGATTTCACGATATCGCTCCTGTTTTTCCATGATCGCGGTTTCACGGGGATGTCCCTCCAGGCCGTAAAAGGTTCCCAAGGGGATATAAATGGCGCGGTCATGGGGCGTGCCGGTGGGTGCCATTCTACCGACAAACGTAATGTGTTCCGCTTGATGAACCGGATCGCCCTCCTGAACCCCACATACCGGATTGAACGTTTGTCCCAGCCGGATGTTTAACTCTTTGGCGGCTGCCCAGCCGGCCACTGCCTCATGCGATTTCTTAAAAATTCGACCCCTTCCGCCGTTTTCCTCCGAAAATGAAAAGGTCTTTCCCGGAATATATTCAAAATCGGTCAGAAATTTTACATCGATCGCATTTACCCGAACACCTCCATATGAATGCCCGACCACGAAAGGGATGGCCTGAGCGACGATACGCTCCTTTTGAACCTTTTTAAAATAAGTCCATTTTATCTTGCCCGGCATATCCTCCAAATGATAGATGGCATTGAGGACGATCTGAAGCGGCGAGCCCTTTGGTGCAAGGATCGCATCCACGCCGATTCCCGCCTGGCTAAACGTATTTTGGGACTGCTCTTTAAAGGAGTATACCGCCACCAGCAGGGCAATACCCGTTGCTATGCTGAATGCGGCCAGGCTGTTGGAAAATCGATGGTGTCTGAGGCTTTTGAAAACGATCTTCCAGAAACTCAAACTCTTTCTCCCTAATTAATCCGCCTTGATAAGTTGCATAATGCAGGTTTGTGATCTTTTGTGTGAATACTAAAAATTTGTGTTATAAGAATGCCCTGTGGGTTAATCACTTTATGCTTCGCGATTTATCAATGCGTAAACGCTCATTAAGCGGGGCGGATTCATTCGCTCGGTTCAACTCAAGGAATGGGACCGTAGTTTCGAAAAGGGAGATCACTTCCTGCTCGTGCGTCACCAGCACCAGGGTGCAGCCGTGACGGTCACACATATCCAGCAACAACCGCAGCACGTCTTCTTTGTTGACCTGATGCAAAGAAGCCGTCGGTTCATCCGCCAAAAGCAATTGAGGTCGATTTGCCAGGGCTCTTGCCACGGCGACCCTTTGCTGCTCGCCGAAAGACAACTGGGATGGAGAATAGTTTAATCGATGGGAAAGGCCGACCTCGTGCAGCAGATGTTTGGCCTCTGCGATTTCAGGCTTGCGCGGCGAGAAAGTCATGCCCACCAGAACATTCTCCAACGCGCTGAATCCTTGCAGGAGGTTGAAATTTTGAAAAATAATACCGACGTGGCGGGCTCTGAATGAATCTCTTTGAACTTCTGACATATTCTCTAAAGCATTACCGCAAACCGAGATTCTGCCCTTGGTTGCTGGAAACAGGCCGGCGAGTGCGTTCAGTAAGGTGGATTTGCCGGATCCCGAAGGTCCCCAAATAGCCACACGAGCCCCTTCTTCCACACCCCACCAGGGAATGTCCAATACCTTCAGGGTATCTTTTCCCGTTTTGAAGGTTACTTCCAAGGCGCTGATTTCGATGATCATGACCCTATCCAAAACCAGACGTGAAAATTGTATCTCAGCGTAAATGGGACAGTTATAGCGGGCGTTAGGTGCATTCTCGAAGAAGTAGAGCTTGCACGAGCGACCTGAACGGAGGGTCGAAAATGAAGATTAGATTTTAATACGATGGGATTTTCGGATGGTCAAGCGAAAAAAGCATTTTTTTTCTCACCAAAACGCTCTTTTTCGGATTAGAAAACTTCCTTCGCATAGAACAAAACAGCAAATCCCTTGACAGCCACAATGGTTTTTTCTAAACATCAAATGATACACAGCGCCATGGTAATTAAGTATTTAGAATTTGAATCCTCGGATTTAAAAACTATGTAAAGTTAGATAATATTGTCACCAGCCGCTGAGAAACAGTTACTGATCAAATGTCGATTAGCTATAGATTATTGAGCGATTAGGAGCAGTGGGAAAATTGAAATCAAATTTTCCTGTGGAAGAATCGATAATTTATCTACTTTCAGCGATAGTTGGGTAGTGCTTGCCGATTGCGTATCTTGCCGGAATCGGTGAACTTTGAGGGAGAACCAATTAAACAAATACCTAAAGGAGGAATGGAACATGAGAAAGATTACGTGCAAAAAAAGCAGTCATCTATTCAAGCAGGTTGGATTCATTCTCGGTCTTATTGCAGTGCTGGTGCTGGGCGCAGCACCCAGTATGGCCGCAGACGCGCCCACGATTAAAATCGGCCTGGTCACCTTCCTTTCCGGTGGCGCTGCAGGCCCGTTCGGCATACCCGGCCGCAACGGCGCGGAGCTGATGATCGAGGCCATTAACGCTGGAAAAGTTCCGGCTCCTTATAACACGAAAGGGGTTGCCGGTGCTCAGCTGGAAACCGTTATCATCGACGAGGCCGGCAATTCCCAAAAGCAGGTCACTGAATATCGCAAACTCATTCAAAAGCAAAATGTAGACGTGGTCATCGGCTATATCTCGAGCGGCCATTGCAAGGCAATCGCCCCGGTGGCCGAGGAACTGGGCAAATTGACCATCTTCTTTGACTGCGGCACGCCGCAGATATTCGAAGACATTGTGACCTCACCCAAATACCTTTTTCGCACCGGGGGAACCGCAACCATGGACAGTGTGGCTGCGGCCCGTTACCTGGTTGAAAAAAACCCTGATCTCAAAAGCATCGCCGGGATCAACCAGAACTATGCCTGGGGGCAGGATTCGTGGCGTGATTTTGCCGAATCGGTCAAGCAGCTGAAACCCGGTGTTAAAATCTCCACGGAACAATTTCCGAAAATTTATGCCGGCCAGTATGGGGCTGAAATATCAGCCCTTCTTTCGGCCGCACCCGATGTGGTCCACACCAGTTTCTGGGGCGGAGATATGGAAGCTTTTACACTGCAGGGATCGGTTCGCGGCGTATTTAAGAAAAGCGATGTGGTCCTGACCACGGGAGAAACGGCCATGCATCGGTTGGGTACTCAGATGCCGGACGGCACGGTGCTGGGCGGACGTGGTCCATTCGGTAATTTTGCACCGGATTCGGAATTAAATCGTTGGTTTAGAAAACAGTACTTCGATCGCTATAACACCTGGCCGACTTATCCGTCCTACAAAGCGGCCACGGCGTTGTTGGCCTTGAAGGCGGCCTACGAGAAAGCGGGCAAGGGCGGGATGCTGCCTGACACGGATCAGGTCGTTGCTGCACTGGAAAATCTTGTTTTTGAAGGACCCGGCGGCACCGTCAAGATGGCATTGGCCAATGGACATCAGGCGATCCTGGATACGGCTTACGGGCGCTACAAGTATGACAGGTCCAGCGGTCAGGCCACGCTGACCGACGTGATCACCTACAAAGCTGAATGCGTCAATCCACCCGACGGCGTCAAAAGCCTGGACTGGATCAGATCCGGGTTCAAGGGCGCTCAATGTAACTAGTGAGAGGAAAGCCATTGACTAAGTTGCTGGCCATATTGATAGACGGGAGCATATATGCTTCCTGGGTGTTCTTGATGGGGCTGGGTATGACGCTGATTTACGGTGTTATGAAAATTCTGAACATTGCCCACGGCAGTCTATATGCCCTGGGCGCCTATATGTCAGTGTCGCTGATCGGTTTTTACTACGCAACGGGAAGCTATCCGCCCATGTTGGGGTATGCGATGCTGCCGCTGGCTGCGGTTGCCGTTGGACTGATCGCAGGCCTGCTCATCGAACGGGGTGTTTTAAAATTCATGTATGGGCGCGATGAAGTCGT
>JASJCE010000331.1 GCA_030066155.1 Desulfobacterales bacterium
ATAAATGAATGTAGCCGTTCAGAGGTTCCCTCCTTTCGAGTTGGACTCTTTGAGGCATGTCCGAACGGGCGAATTGCACATGTTCCGCTAGCCCGATGTCAATTAATTCTCGCTGAAGTCAAATAAACCTGAATATTTGATCAATACCTGGCCGGCAGAAGCTATGACAGCCTACTTTATCCGACGTCTGTTGCTGATCATCCCGACTTTTCTCGGAATCACCGTAATGGTTTTCGTGATTACGCGATTCGTCCCGGGAGGGCCGATCGAACGGATTATCGCCCAGGCCCAGCAGATGCAGGCGATGGAGGGCGGAGGCAGTGCGGCCGGCTCATCAACCGAGCAGTCCCAGCCCCTTTCCGAAGACCAGATCGAAGAGCTGAAAAAATACTATGGATTCGATAAACCCGTCCTGATCAGTTATGCTGTCTGGCTGGGCAAGGTCCTGCGGGGTGATCTGGGGACGTCCACCCGCTATTATGATCCGGTCTGGAGCATGATACGGGAGCGAATCCCCATTTCGCTTTATTTCGGATTGCTTTCTTTGATTTTGATTTACGGGGTCTGCATTCCCCTTGGTATTGCCAAGGCCATCAAGCATAAAAGCTATTTTGACAATATTTCATCGATTACCGTCTTTATCGGCTATGCCGTACCGGGTTGGGTTGTCGGGGTGCTGATGCTGGTTTTTTTTGCATCTCAATGGGAGATATTTCCCCTTGGCGGGCTGGTCAGTGATGATTTTGAGGATTTTACCCTGATGGCGAAAATCGCCGATATTGCCCGGCATACCGTACTACCCCTCATGGCGTATGTGTTGGGCTCCTTTACGGTGATGACATTCCTGATGAAAAATACGCTCATGGATAATCTTGCCTCCGACTATGTGCGCACGGCCATCGCAAAAGGACTGCCGTTCAGAAAAGCGGTCTTCAGGCACGCCTTCAGAAACAGCCTGATTCCCATCGCCACCAGTTTCGGCAATAATATCTCTATTATTCTTTCCGGCTCATTTTTGATCGAGAAAGTATTTAATATCAACGGAATGGGGTTGCTCGGTTATGAGTCGGTCGTTGAACGGGATTATCCGGTGGTGCTCGGAATACTGGTGATTTCATCTTTGCTGTTCATGATCGGCAATATTCTGTCCGACATTTGCGTGGCCATCGTGGATCCGAGGGTGAAGTTTGAGTGAACCAATGAACCCTTTAACACTGAAAAAAATACGGCGTTTTAAATCCATCAAGCGGGGTTATTATTCTTTTATCCTGTTTTGTGTGATGATTTTGATTTCGCTTTTTGCTGAATTGCTGGTCAACAATCGGGCGCTGATCGTTCATTACGACGGCCGGTATTATTTTCCGACCTACGGGGATTTGCTGCCGGGCACGACATTTGGCCTGGATTATGACTATGAGACCGACTACCGTCAACTTGCCAGACAATTTATAGAAGCAAATGACGGTGACTGGGTGTTAATGCCGCCGGTTCCGTTTAACGCATTTGAGAATGACCTGAAAATAGATCAATTTCCGCCCTTTGCGCCGTCTATCCGGGATAAGCATTATCTGGGCACCGACAGCGTCGGCCGTGACATCGTGGCTCGACTGCTTTATGGATTTCGAATTGCGATCTTTTTTTCCCTGGTCCTGCTGGTCGTCAACTATACCATCGGTGTCAGTATCGGGAGTGCCATGGGATTCTGGGGCGGTAAATTCGATTTGTTTTTCCAACGGATTATTGAAATTTGGTCCAATGTGCCCTTTCTGTATGTAATCATTATTATCTCATCCATTATTGTTCCAAACTTTTTTATGCTTATTTTGATCATGGCGTTTTTTGGCTGGATTGGCATCACCTGGACCATGCGAACCGTGACCTACAAAGAGCGCGCACGCGAATATGTGTTGGCTGCAAAAGCCCTGGGAGCAACAAATTCCCGTATCATTTTCAAACATATTATTCCGAATACGATTGCCATCATCGTGACCTTTGCGCCATTTGCGGTTTCTTCAGGAATCGTCTCTTTGACATCTCTTGATTATCTGGGTTTCGGATTGCCGCCACCCACGCCGAGCTGGGGCGAATTGCTGCAGCAGGGATGGACGAACTTAGATGCCTGGTGGATTTCCGGTTCGGTAATTGCGGCCATGATTATAACATTGGTCACCGTAACATTTATTGGCGAGGCGATCAGAGAGGCATTCGATCCGAAACTGCACACCGTCTATGAATAAACAACTTCCTTGCAGTTTATTGTCGACCCCTCCTTCCGGAAGAGCGTCGTTCACTGCAACAAAATAGAGGATAAAATATGAAGTATCGTTTCGCTACCAAACTGGCATTGAGTTTTTTCATCTTGACCGTAATCGGAATTCAAGTACCGACGCGCTATATCCACGCTGCCGAACTTTCTGACGATATAGAATGGCTGACCAATATGGACGATCCGATATTTGCTTCGCCGGAAGCGAAGAAAGGCGGAACTTACCGGGCGGCGCTGCTGAGTTTTCCGGCCACCTTCAGGCTGGTCGGCCCCGACTCCAACAACAGTTTTGCCGGTGTATTGCGCAGCAACCAATTGGGTTTGATCGGATTGCATCCCAATACCGAAAGCATCATTCCTGAAATCGCGACCCACTGGGCATTCGGCGCAGACAAAAAAAGCATGTATTTCAAGCTTAATCCCAAAGCGCGCTGGTCGGACGGCAAGCCGGTGACGGCACAGGATTTTGCCTATACGATCGAATTCATGCGGTCCGAAGAAATCGTGGCGCCCTGGTACAACGATTACTATACGCGGGAGATTGACAAGGTCATTGTCTTCGATGACCACACTCTGGCGGTTGTCGGGACGAAAGCCAAACCGGATCTACACTTGCATCTAAACCTGAATCCGACACCACGCCATTTTTTCGGTAAACTCGACAAGGATTTCGTCAGAAAATTCAACTGGAAAATCGAACCGAACACGGGGCCTTATGTCATTTCTGATTTCAAGAAGGGTAAATCCATAAAACTGAAGCGCAAACGGGATTGGTGGGCCCAAGATCTGCGGTATTTCAAACATCGATTTAATGTAAACACGGTCATCTACAACGTGGTCCGGGATTTCAACCTGCAGTGGGAATATTTCAAGAAAGCCAAGATCGATGTCTTTCCCATTAACTTTCCGGATTTCTGGCATGTTAAAACGAAAACACCGGTGGTAGAAAACGGCTATGTGCATAAGATATGGTTTTTTAACGACACCCAGCAGTCGGCCATGGGATTGTGGGTCAATCAGGACCGCGAGATATTTCAAGACCCGAATATCCGTCACGCCTTCGCCCACGCCATGAATGTTGAAAAAGTCATCGAAAAGGTGCTGCGCAGCGATTATTTCAGACTCGAGCACCATTATGTTGGATACGGACGTTATTCGAACGATTCGATCAGAGCCAGACGGTATGATCTCGAAAAGGTCAACCAATACATGCAGAAATCCGGCTGGAAGCGTGCCGGCGACGGCATCTGGGCCAAAAACGGGCTGCGATTTTCCGTTGAAGTGACCTATGGATTTGACGGACATACCCCCCGGCTGGTGGTTCTGAAAGAGGAGGCTAAAAAGGCGGGTATTGAACTAAGACTGCAGAAACTGGATTCCGCGGCTTCGTTTAAAAAATTTCTTGAAAAAAAGCATGATGTCGCCTGGATGGGGTGGAGTACCGGCCTGCGTCCGGCTTTCTGGCAGCACTACCACTCTGCGAATGCACATAAAACTCAGACCAACAACATTACCAATACCGATGACTCGGATCTGGATAAACTCATCGACGCATATCGGAATTCGATCGTGGAGGAGGAACGAATCGATTTGTCCCGGCGCATTCAGGAAAAACTGCATGAGATAAATGCATTCGTTCCGACTTTCATGGTTCCCTATGTCCGACAGGCGTACTGGCGCTGGTGGCGTTTGCCCGAGATTCCCGGAACCAAACATTCGGAAAGTCTTTTCGATCCTTTCGGCAGCGCGGCGGGAGGTCTTTTCTGGTATGACCGGGAACTGCATGAAGAAACCAAGAAGGCCATGAAGAAGAAGACAAAACTGAACCCGGTTACGATAATCGATGAGACCTATAAAATGGATTTCTTAGAAGGTACCAAATTCTCCGATCCAGGCACAAGCTCTTAAATTTAGTATGACATAAATTGGAATTTAGAAGCGAACCGCAGAATATCGAATAGCGAATATCGAATTTCGAAGGACGGAATCGCTTCGCTCAATCCAAAATAAGGGAGCGACGACGGCTGAGGACTGAGCTTGACCTACTTCCGTTGTCCGTGTCCGACTGAGGCCGGTCCTTGGCCTTCGATACTCAGATTTTTTTAATTGACAGGATTCCTTAATTCGTCATTCTTCAATCATCAATCGACATTCTAAGGCCCGTAACGCGCAACCCGAAATTCGTTCCTCAACCTATGCCCAACAACGACATCATACTGTCTGTCAATCATCTGGTAACTGCTTTTGACACCGAAGGCGGCCGGATCAAGGCGGTTGATGATATCAGCTTTCAAGTAAACAAAGCGCACACCCTGGGATTGGTGGGTGAATCCGGATGCGGTAAAAGCGTCACGGCTCTATCCGTCATGCGGCTGCTGCCCAAGCCGGCCGGGGTAATCGAAAGCGGGCAAATATTGTTCAATAATACCGATATCGCTTCACTTCCGGCCGATCAGATGCACGAGATCCGTGGTAAACGCATCGCCATGATTTTCCAGGAGCCGATGACATCTTTGAATCCGGTGCACCGCATCGGCCAGCAGATTGGCGAGGTCTTTCAGCTTCATTTTCCCGAAATGGGTGAGAGTGACATTACCACAGCATCACTGGAGCTGCTGAACAAGGTCGGGATCCCTGAACCGGAACAACGCATGGTAGAATACCCGCATCAGATCTCGGGCGGTATGCGCCAGCGGGTCATGATCGCACTGGCGCTGGCTTGTAAACCGGATATCCTGATTGCCGACGAACCGACCACCGCCCTTGACGTTACCATTCAGGCCCAAATCCTCGATTTAATCCAGAAGCTGCAACAAGAGACCGGTATGGCCGTTATTTTTATAACCCATGATCTGGGGGTCATTGCCGAAATTTGTGAAGATGTGGTGGTCATGTATGCCGGTAAGGTCGCCGAGACCGCGTCGGTTATTCAGTTGTTCAAAAATCCAAAGCATCCATATACCCAGGGCTTGCTGGATTCGATTCCGCGGCTCGAAACCCCGCGCAAGACCCGACTGAATATAATTAAAGGCATGGTACCCGGTCTGACTGAATTGCCGAGCGGATGCCGTTTTCGAAACCGCTGTCCGCACGCCATGGAGATTTGCGCGACAGAACCACCACCATCAATGCAGGTCGGTGAAGATCATTTTGCCGCATGCTATTTACATGTCTGAACCTATTCTAAAAGTCAAAAACCTGAAGATGCACTTCCCGATTTACGGGGGCATTTTGCGGCGAAAAATCGGCCGGGTGTATGCGGTTGATGGCGTGTCTCTGAGAGTCAATGAGGGGGAGACACTCGGCCTGGTCGGTGAGTCCGGATGCGGTAAAACAACGGTTGGTCGAACCATCGCAAGACTTTACAAACCCACCGCCGGAGAAGTGATCTTCAATGACAGGGACATCTTCAAACTAAATACGCCGGAGCTCAGAGGCATCAGGCGCGATTTGCAAATGATTTTTCAGGACCCATTTGAATCGTTGAATGCGCGCCATACCATTCAGGAGATATTGCAGGAACCTTTCGTGATTCATGGTATCGGATCGCCCGCAGAGCGCGAGAATGAGATCTTTCATTTGCTGAACCGGGTTGGCCTGAATGAGAGCGTGCTGAGCCGGTTTCCGCATGAATTCAGTGGCGGTCAACGACAAAGAATCGGCATTGCCAGAGCCATAGCGTTGCGACCGAAGCTGGTCATTTGCGATGAACCGGTTTCCGCGCTGGATGTGTCGATCCAGTCTCAAATATTAAACCTGCTACTCGACCTTCAATCAGAGATGAAATTAACCTATCTGTTCATTGCCCATGATCTGGCTGTGGTCAAACACATCTCTGATCGAATTGCCGTCATGTACCTCGGCAAAATTGTGGAATATGCGGATGCTGATGAGCTTTATCAAAATCCCGTTCATCCGTATTCCTATGCCTTGCTATCCGCGATACCGATCCCCGATCCGGAAATCAGAAAAGAGAAGCAAATCCTGGTCGGAGATGTTCCATCGCCGATTAACCCGCCCCCGGGATGTGTATTTCATACCCGGTGCCCGTTTGCCAAGGCCATCTGTAAATCAGAAGTCCCCGAACTGCAGTCGGTTCCGGGAAGCGACAACCCGAATCACCTTCAGGCTTGTTTACGAGCCGGTGAAATTACATTTGCCTGATGGAAGAGATGCAGGCGCTGTGGGCTCCACTTTACGCTGCAAAGCGAAACCGGGTCGAATCTATTCTAAAAGCGTTGAATATGCCAAAATTGAGAAAACTGGTTTCTGAAGCCGGCGGTCGTTATCAACCCGTCTCTGAATTGAATCACGTGAGGCTGAAAGCAGTGCATTAGGTAAATATGTTTAAGTCATCTAAATATATAGGTATATGGGTATCAATTATTTCCTTGTTGTTGTGGTTGCCGGCCGGTGTGCAGTCGGAATTTTACAAGTACATCGATAAGCAGGGTCGGATATATTACGTCGACGATCTCGGCAAAGTGCCCGAAGAGTATCTCGATCAGATTCAGGTTTACCGTGAAAAGTACGACGATCTTTCCGGGCAGGAGCGACAGCAAGCACTGCAAAAAGAGCAGGAACAACAGCAGCAGCTCGAAAGTCAGCAACGGCTTCAGATCAAGGAACAGATCCAGGAGTTACAGGAGGCCGAAGCGGATGAACAGAAAAGACGGGAGGAAGAATCCAGGAAAAAAAATGCCGAGAGAATGCAGACCCGGGTGATAGTGGAGGACAATCGTATTCTGGTACCGGTCACCCTCGTCAACCACGGCATCCAGGAGAGGCTTCATCTGCTCCTTGACACCGGCGCTTCTCAAATTGTTTTGCACCGGGAAGTCGCCAACCGTTTGAATATTATTGCGCTGAATAAGGGACTGGCCCAGGTGGTCGGCGGTAACAATATATACGTTGAGTTCGGCAAGATCAACTTGTTTAAAGTCGGCCCATTTGAGATGGCGGATGCCGTTGTGCTGATAATCGCCCACGAGGGCCAAGCGGTTTCATACAGTGGCTTACTGGGCATGAACTTCCTTAAAAATATACCCTATACCATTGATTACAAAAATGAGGTCATTCGGTGGCAACTGCCGGAAGGGGAAGCTCCGGATGGGAGTTCAGGTGGATAATCAGCGGTTCGAAATCAAAATACAGCTCTTGAACAATCAAAATTACAAGCACCAAATAACAAATACCAAATAAATTCCAAATTCCAAGTGCCAATGACCCAACCCGGCAGAGCCGGAAATGAATATTGATTATTGAATATTGAATATTTTAGGTATCCTGTCGATCTGAATTCACTTCTGTTATCAATACTCAAAACCTAAGCAAACATGATTTGATTTCAATAAATAGGGCCTAAGTATTGGCGGGGTTGATATACACAGTGTTACCTTATCATATTTGGTTGCCTTCAAAGTCTGCACGTCTTAAGCGAGTTCGCCATTCATTTGTTTCATCTCCGACTTTATTGGCCTTCT
>JASJCE010000332.1 GCA_030066155.1 Desulfobacterales bacterium
TCGCGAAGATCGCCTAATCCAGGCAACGTCGGAGTTGAAGATTGATATAGTCGCCATTTTGGTCCCCCCCGGGAAGTTGAAGTGGAGTGGATTCGATTTTTATTATTTATATTTAGACAGGATTATCAGGATTATCCGGAATTTTTTCACCTGAGGCGAGGGGCCTTTCGGCCGAAGGCCGTATTATCCAAATGATCCTGTTGATCCTGTCCAATTTTTTTTAAGCTCGGAATCCATTCCTCTTCAGACTGGCCGTTTTTTGGCCAGGCGGCAAAAATATGAAACTATTTGATTTTAATAAAGGTACCTTAACAACAGGGGATTGATGAAAGCGAATAGCGTGTCAGAGAAATTAGAATTTTCAGATCCGCAATCCGACTCCGATCCGGCGTCCGAGTGTACCCTGCCCCCGAACGTTGCGATGATGATGCCGCGTTCACTGCCGGATTCAGGATCGTTAATCTTTCGCCCGGCTAGAAGCGTGGATCTGCCTATTGTCATTTCCTGGTTGCAGGATGCAGTTGACTGCCGTCGTTGGGCGGGCCCTGCGGTCACGTTTCCCCCCACGACCGAGTCCTTAAGCCGCGAGATTTCGTTTACGCCGGACAATTCCTTCAGTTTGGATGAGGCGGATGAACTTATCGGCTTTGGACAACTCATCCGCAAAACCAGAAAGCGCCTGCATACGTCCCGCATCATCGTCGCTCCCCATCGACGGGGCGACGGCCTGGGGCGGAACCTCTGTCGGGCGCTAATCGAGCGGACCATCGAACTCGGGTACCCTCGCATATCGTTGTATGCGTATCAGGATAACCCGACGGCAATTCATCTGTACCAGGGTCTTGGGTTTCAGGAAAAGGAGAAGCCCGAGGAAGATAAGCTGGTCACGGATACCGTTTACATGGAGCTCGATTTGGAGCCTTGTCTAGTCTGATCGAAAAGAAACTGATGAACGTCCGACACCCGCCTGCCATGCATTGTGGTTTAAGTTGGCTTTAAGATAGTCATACAAATAAGCCGGAAAAATTTGGCTCTTCAACTTTTAAGGCATTGCGGGTAGGTCGAACGTCCAACGTCGAATAATTGAATTCTGTTTTTTTTAACGATGGAGCGAAGCCTCCGGCTCGTAGGGGGTTGTAGCGCCTACGCCTCGGAGAGCGATTTCCACCATTCGTCAATCTTCAATCGTCATTCGTCATTCCAGATGGTCTCATACAAGATTGCCTTCTTCATCGAACACCATTGGCTGCGGCGGCCGGATGATTTCAAGCTCGGTGCAATTTTTCAGATCGGCGGTGTAAGCCGTGGATAGATCGACTATTTCCAATCGATTGGTGTTCCGGATTCTAATAATTTTGCTTTTTTCAGGGCTGGTCATACCGATAGAGCCCAGCCCGACCTCGATCGATTCACGATCAGAGTCAAAATGCATAGGAACCGCGGCTTTCTCTAAGCTGATGCCGGTGATGCAATTCTTATAGGTTGCAGCATAGTCAATTTTCTCCACCAGCCTTCGGGTGGTGATATCAGCCAGGCCGATACCAATGGCATTGCCCTCGCTTTTTCCAGTCAGATCCCGCACGAAAAGCCGCCGGACGGTTACCGGATGATCGAATTCTCCCAGCAGATCCCGATTTCTCCCGGTTACATTCGGGTCAATTCCGACGCCGCTGATATCTTTTCCCATTTCATCCACTATCAACAGGTCAATGTCGTTGAACGGCAGTTTCGCCATCATCTGTTTGGACCGCTCCAGCAGCAGCTTTTCCTTTGCCTCAATGGCATCCGGTTTTAAGGCCTTAATCACTGCCGTTCGGCCGTAGGCATTTTCGACGATTCCTACGCCGCAGATGATCGGGGTTTTATGGATAACCAGGCGTCCGGCATCCATGATAATTCTGGGAAACGTGTGTTGAACTGCCGCTCGATGATAAAACTCAGCCCCTTTGAGCTTACCCATACCAATAGCCATCATTTTCATCAGACCGCTTTCAACGGTTCCCTTGAACTTGGTGTGGGATTTGATGCGATTGATTACGATGATATGGTCAGCTGCAGCTGCGAATTGGTCCACATACACCGGCACATTATCCCGGGTCCGGGCAATTTCGACAGCTTCCATGGAAGACATAATGGGCGCGTCCAGATACGACTCCGTAATTCCCAGTTTCTTCAGCACGTCGACCTGACCCCCGGCCGTCGCACCTCCATGGCTGCCCATAGCGGGAAAGATAAACGGTTGCGCGTCAAACGTTTTTATGTATCCGATGACCGCTTTAAGTATTCGGGCAATATTTGCAATACCCCGGCTGCCGGCGGTAATCGCAACTCGCTGACCGGATTGAATGGATGTCAGGGACAGCCGCTCCAGTTCGGTTACAACCGCCGTTTCAATATTCTCCACCTCCACGGCGTCGAATTTCTGCCGAATCCGGTACATCTTTGGGAAATTCATGGCATTTAAATCTCAGTCAAAAAGAATGGATTTTTATTTTATATTTGATGAGAGGATCTACAGGATGTACAGGATTATTTCAAGGTTTCCGGAATAAATCTTGAAGGGTTTATACCATCGTGTTAATCGTGTTTGCAATGTTCATTTCCCCGGTAAAGCGGGATCACCACTACGCGGCGACCGGCGTTGCCGGGTTGGGATTAGATCGGAGGGAACGCTATGCAGAAATTCAGGCTGGACAACAAATTGGCACTGGTGACCGGGGGCAGCAAAGGCATCGGTCTCGGTATCGCCACAGCCCTGGCTGAGGCCGGTTCGGATCTCGTCCTGGTCGCCCGTGATCCGGATACACTGACCCAAGCCGGCGCAATGCTTGCATCGACGGGAAAACGCATCCAGACCTATTCTTTTGACATGAGGGATACCGATAAAATCGGCGAGCTATTCAGTCGGATTGTCAGCGAAATCGGTGCGCCTGATATCCTGGTCAACAACGCCGGCGGTACTAGACGGGGTCCGGCAGAAACCCTTACCGCCGATGATTGGAGTTTTGTCATTAATCTGAACATGACCGCCGCCTTTTGTCTTTGCCAGGCATTTGCAAAAGAGCGCATCAAAAGCCGTAAAAAGGGAAAGATTATCAACATCGCCTCCCTGATGAGCGAAACTGTGCGCGAAGACAATGCGCCCTACGCCGCCTCCAAGGGAGGGATTCGCCAATTGACGAAAGCGCTGGCCGTTGATTGGGCCAAATACGGCATCAATGTGAATGCCATCGGTCCCGGATTCATTCAAACCGATTTAACCCGAGCCTTATGGGAGGATGCATCATTCGACAAGTGGGTCAAATGGAAAACCCCCTGGGCCAGGTGGGGCACCCCCGAGGACCTGGGTTATGCGGCTGTTTATCTGGCATCCGGTGCATCTGACTTCGTTACGGGACAGGTTTTGTATGTCGACGGCGGTCTGCTCAGCACGTTCGGTCCCAGCTCCTGGTAGAACTAATTTGCTTTAATGTTGGATAGAATCAATCAAACCAGTATCTCAACTTTAAGTGGATTGGTTGCCACGAATAGACGGATGCTGGACTCTGGATACCCGATACGCGATAACCTGTGCGACACCTTCGACGGCGTCAACAAACATCGAGCATCCGGCAACCAGTATCGAGCATCGGCGAGTAACAGTAAGGAGGTTCACAGTGAAAGCATGCAGGACACTAATCCTTATATTTTCATTACCGGTCATCCTGGTTCTACAGGCATGCCAAACCACACCGCTACCGCCGGGTACCGGAGATGCGCAGTGTGCGGATGTTGCAGATAAAGGATATATCAATGTATTGACCGTAAACCTGCTATTTTCCGAAATCGACGATCGCAATGATCGATTGAAAGTAATCGCCCAATTCGCGGCAAAAAATGGCGTTGACGTCTTTTTGCTCCAGGAAGTTGTAAATGGTGTTCTGGTCAAAACGGATAACAGTGCCCGGGATCTTAGAGATATTCTGAGGAGAAAGCATGATTTAAACTACAACATCCAGAGCGCATTTGAAATTGGGTTGCCGGGACTGCTAAGTGTTGCGAATGCAGTGTTGAGCCGCTGCGAAATCCTCTATAGCCTTGTTCAACGGCTGCCCAGAACTCCGGAACTCGAATTTCGAGGTCAGGTCTTTGAAGTGTCGCGGAATGTTCTGCTGTCGCGCCTGGATATTCCGGAATATGGTAAACTCAATATTTACAACACACATCTGTGTGCCGATTGCGAAGAATTTGAGCGCGCCGAACAAATTGACGTCATGCTGAAATTCATCAACAGCCTGGAAGAGAACACCGGCGAAAAATATCCGACGGTGTTGGGTGGAGACTTCAATTTCGACAGATTTAGAGGTAGTGGCAAACAGAGATTTCAATATGATAAAGTCGTTAATGCCGGGTTTATTGACGCGTATGCTGAATATATCATATCCACGTCCAATGGGCAGGAGACGCTGGACACCCTTTGTGAAAATAAAGATAACGCCGATGATCATTGTACAACGGGAGTATCTGAACTAAATGGCTCGAGATCCCGGCGCAAGGACTACATTTTTGCCAAGGGCTTCGCTGACGTCAGTCTCGGTAAAGTTGTTTTCAATACGTTGGTGAATGCCGAGGAGCCAACCGTGTCCGATCATGCCGCGGTCTATGTCAGATTGGCGCTACCGTAGGAGTAACATGAGGGCTCAACTCAAAATTTGCATTTCATGCTCCCGGCAGGTGTTTAATTCTGCTGTCGGGAGCATTATCACCTGAAAAGGGATTGAGGGATTGAAAGATTGAGATTTTTAGGAATTAAAGGATGATATAGCCGCGAAAAGGCGCAAAAAGCGCAAAAGTTAATTTTCGCTATCAGTAATATCAGTAAGTTACAAAGCCAAAATTCGACAACTTTGACTTCTTACAAGACCGTTAAGGATAAAATCAAAAAATAGATAGAATTCCTTCAATCCCTAAATTCCAAAATTAAATGGACACTAAATCCCTAAATTCGCAATTCCTAAATTATTTGCCCCAGCACAAAAAGGAGGTGTATCATGCCCAAGTATCTCTACCATGGCTCATATACCGATCGAGGTCTGAAAGGACTCATGAAAGACGGCGGCACGAAACGAATGGAGATAACAAGAAAAGCGATTGAGTCGTTAGGCGGTAAAATGGAGGCCTACTATTTCGCTTTTGGAAGCAACGATTTCTATCTCATTGCCGAAGCACCTGACAATGTCAATGCCATTACCGGTTCTCTGGTAGCTAACGCCAGTGGCACCGTAAAGGTCAATATTACCGTCCTAATTTCCCCTGAAGAGGTTGACCAGGCGGCAAAGCAAACCATGGATTGGACTCCGCCCGGTCAATGAAACAACCTCCAATCTTAACCGGTGTAGCGGCGGGTTTGATACCCGCCACTACCGCTTTTCATCAAACACCGATTGCCTGTGCTAAATGGAGGCCGATATGCATACCGGTATTGAGCGCCGAAAAAGCGAGCGGTTCAACCACAAATCAGCGCTCCTGCACAGCACCAACCCGCCTGATTTTTTTTACAGGGGGATCATGCACAACTACAGCACCGAAGGCCTGTATTTCGAATCCAACGAGGATCTATTACAGGGAGATGAAATTTCTATATCTATTCAAAACCCGCCCCGCGGACTCCTTAAAAGACCCCATGAATATTTTGAAATCAAAATCATGTGGTGCAAAGTTCTGCAAGGCTCGACCTACCAGGTTGGGTATGGCGCCAAGCTGATATCCTGAGAGGATTCTTACCTTTAATTCACAGAATTAAACCTTTTTATTCATAGCTTCCAATTCCATCTCTAATCAAGATTTACTATATCTATATGAAATTACACTATTTAATAACAATCGCGATTTTGGCACGCCGATTGCTCAAACCACTATTATCAATTAATGAAGTTAAAAGCTTGTTAATGGACAAGCTGAAATTTGAACGTTTTCAAGATAGTTGACTTCCACTGTAAACTGAAAAAACGAGTTTTTTGAACCTTTGAAATCAGATCATGACCGTACCTGCCATTCTCAATTTTTTTGATCAAATTTCTAAATCTGCAGGATTGCAGCCGATAGTCCTTTTTTGCGCCTCAGTTCTATTTCTATTCACATTTCTTTTTGGCATCATTATATTGATTAAAATAAAAAACATTAGAAGCAATATATTGAATTTAAATACGAGTCTAGAGGACTTAATCCAGACGATAAAACGAGAGACCGAAAGCAAAAAGCCGGAGCTGCCAAAAAGAAAAATGGTTGAAGAAAATTCTGATACCAAAAACAATATTCTGAAACTCCTGCAAGAAACGAATAAACCGGTTCCCTATTCGGATATAGTGAAACAGTTGGCCAAGAATTACCCGGAAAAGAACTATGACTATGAAACCGTTTTAAAAAAATTAGATCAACTCAAAGGAGAAGGTGAAATTACCTGTCAGCTTTATTTCGGCAAGCTTTATTTTCAAATGAACAGAACGGGTTGCTAATTCAAGATCTTCGACTAAAAAATCCATGTACCACTCTCATTACAAATTGAAGAGAAAACCATTTGAAGCATCACCTGACCCGGAATTTATCTGGCTCAGCGATAAACAGATCGAGATCATCACGCATTTAGAAAAGGCGATCGCAATGGATGGCGGCATGCTTGTCTTGGCGGGTGATATCGGCATGGGCAAAACAACGTTTATCAATTATCTCGTAACCGCCCTCAGTCATCATATTATCTCTATCATAATTTCTTATCCTGATTTGGATGAACACAGCTTTTTTGAATTTATCCATGGTGAATTTAATTTTGACGGGAAATACCAAAGCAAAGGCGCCTTCCTTTATCATTTGGACCAATATCTACGGGGCCTGTCTGCTCAAGGAAAATTCGCTTTAATCATCGTCGATGATGCCCAGGACATGAGTCCCCAAACTATTCAAGCCCTTCTCTTTATGGCAAATATAAAAATAGACCAAAAAAAAGTAATCAAAATTTTGCTGATGGGACAAAGCGAAAACAAAGATAAATTTATCGGAAAATTAGGAAATGATATTCGCCAGAAAATTACGTTCAGCCAGCAATTAGACGCGTTAACACAATCGGAAACACATCAATATATCAATCACCGCTTAAAAAAGGCTGGTGCAGCAAATTGTATCTTTGAGCCGGAAGCAATTGACATGGTCTTTTCGGTGTCGGGTGGTTGTCCCAGGCTAATCAATTCCATTTGCGACAATGCCCTTCTGAGCGGCTATTCCGAAGGTGTCTATAATATAGGAAAAAATTTGATTGAAGAATGTTCAAAAGCAATTGGGCTTCTTTAAGGCTAAACTGATTTTCATATTTTTATCAAGATATCTTACAGCTTTGATTAAAAGGCGGACCACAATATGTAGTCTCAAATGTTTTTTTACTAATTTAAGATTTACAATTCCTCCTCCCTGGAAACCGCTCGCTGACCGACTTCGAGAGGCCGCTTATCGTCGCCGGCCAGGTGCAGTGTCTGCGTCGGGAAGGCAAAGTCGATTCCTTCGGCGTTGAAGCGTTCCATGATCCGGGTGTTGATCCAGCTGGCGTGATTCAGATATTTCCAATAGTCAGGCGGATGGTACCAGTAAAATACTGCGATGTTCAGAGAATCGGCGTTGAATTCGTTAAAGGAGACTTTAGGCTCAAAGTCCGGCTGGTTAATGGC
>JASJCE010000333.1 GCA_030066155.1 Desulfobacterales bacterium
CCCGGGCGGCGTTATCTGGTCGGTGCCCATTATGATTCGGTGGCCGGTACGGTCGGGGCGGATGACAACGCCAGCGCCATTGCCGTCCAGCTTGAAATTGCCCGCAACCTGAAAATCCTGTTCGATCAAAAACAGTATGATATGTCTGTAAAATTTGTTTCATTTGCCCTGGAGGAGCCGCCGGCATACGGTACTAAATACATGGGCAGTCGTGTATATGCTAAAAAGGCCCGTCAGGAGCAGGAGAAAATCGACGGCATGATTTGCCTGGAAATGGTGGGATATACCTGCCATGAACCGGGTTGTCAAACGTATTTGCTTCCATTGCGATTTATGGGATTTCCCAAGGAAGGAAATTTTATCGGGATTGTAAGCAATTTCAAATCCGGCGGATTTGCCGAAGATCTGCTCAGGTCGTTTGAGACAAATAAAGAGCTTCCCGTGGTCAAATTAAGAGTTCCATTCAACGGCTGGATAATACCTTCTGTCAGACTCAGTGATCATGCGTCCTTCTGGGATCAGGGTTACAAGGCGGTGATGGTTACGGACTCGGCCTTTCTGCGCAATCCTCACTACCACCTACCGTCCGATACGATGGAAAAGCTTGACTATAAGTTTATGGCCGAGCTGGTGGAAAGTATACTGCTGTTTTTCCGGTCCCAATAATTAATCCGCCGCCAAAAAGATTAAATTCACAAGCTCGTATATTGAGATTGCAGGCCAGGTTGTTGGTGGGAATACGGTCCGGCGGATTAATTATGTTACGCTGCGCATTTTTTCAAACTGCTTCCGGATCCACATGGTCCATCAGATATTTTCGATCGGCATCGGTCTGGGCAAATACGCCCAGGTTGCCCAGGCGTATATTTTTCAGCCCGGTCGCTTTAATGCGACGATAGGCGGTGGCCATCTCTTTTACGGTAGGGCTGCGATAGCTCTTCATGCGGTATTCCGGGAAAAAGGCCAGCAGCGTGAACGGAATTTCACTGTCAACTGCCTGCAGCAGTTGCGCAATTTGGGTCAGATCGTCTGCTTCAACCACGCCGGGAATATAAAGGGAGAGTACTTCCAGCACCATATCCCGCCGGCGGATCTCAGCCGGGAGGCGTAAAATTCGTTCATTGGAACATCCCGTGAGCCAGCGGTGGGTCTCAGCGTCAAACGCTTTAATGTCAAGCCAGATCGAATCCACACCGGATTCCTGCAGGTAATCCAGATTCCGGGGCGTCAATCCATAGCCGTTGGTTTCAAGCAAGATCCAGAGGCTTGTATGGGCCTTGATCAATTGGGCACATTCCCCGTAAAATTCAGGACAGCAGGCAACATCACCACCGGTAAACGCAACGATGTTGCGGGCCGGGCCGAATCCCTGGGGGCTTAAAACGATGGATTGGGGCTTCACAACGCCGGGGCAATTCGGCTGCCGCAGCCCCATATACAAACAGCTGCCGCAGCACCGGCAAGAGTCGTGCGCATGCCAGGCAGTGGCCCTGGATCTGGGCTCTGTGAACGTAACATGGTTGTCATAAGCAAGTGCTGCTTCGAGTATGTCCTGAGGCGTGTACCAGGAGCCGTCGGCCACTTTGCTGAAATGCCAGGAGTGGCACTTGCGGCATGAGAAGTTGCACCCGGATTGATAGATGGAAAGATAATTTTCAGGCCGTGACAGGTGCACGGAAGTGATCAAACGGGAAATCCGGCCATTTTCATCTCGCAACGTTGCCTGGCAGGCAAGTCGTGGCTGTCCGTCCGCTTCAACCTGGCAGCTGCCGGCTGAGTAGCCTTGTTGTTTGAGCCGGCACTTGGCATTTTGCATCATATTTCCCTATAAATGCGGGTCGCTTTCAGCAACTGGCCAGTCTGATCAAAAGATAACGTGATGAACGTCCAACATCGAACGTCCAACTTCCAACTTCGAATGAATGTATTCTATCGATTTAAAAATGAACAAAATGCGCCGCCCGGGTTGCTCCAGCGAATACACCTTTGTGAATTCGACCCTACTGGCATTCGACAGGCTCAGGCACGTCGAAGGCTTTACTTTAGTTAATTCATTAAAATCGATGAAGCGCAGCGTCATCTACATTGGACGTTCGATGTTGGACGTTGGGCGTTCGACGTTCAATCTTTTCAGGATATGCGCAATGCGAAGATTAACACGAGCGGGGATTGCTACGCCAAGCAGCCCGGGGCGTTGACCAGTTTGACCCGGTTTCTCTTTATGTTTGATAATTCCATATTCTTATGCTCGATTGCCTTGATCGATTTCTATCATGAATGACGATTAAATAAAAGATACGGTCTTCACCTTTTTCGATATGCCGGAGGCCAGCGCATTTCGGTAAAAACAGCGTCGATGTTCATTGTTGCCGGGGCCAGGGTGCGCAAAGCGGGTGCACTCAACACGTCCATAGCTTGACTTGAGACCGTATCGTTAATTTTTATTTTCACAATGCTGTCTTCGGGTATTGCCGCCAGTCGGGCTCTGATCCAGGAGCGAAGATCTGCAGTTTTTATTCGGGATATATGCAGGTCGAACTGGATCATGGGTCTGACAGGAAGTGCGTGAAATTGCCACCGGCTTAGCGTTGCCTTTCTGAAATCATCCAATTCGAACTCCAACTGCAGAAATCCTTTCGGTTCATTTCTCTCCGCAAACGAAGTGCGGTCAATCGAACCGGGGTAAAATACCGGAACCGGAAGCAAACGGTCTTTAAGGTCTCTGGATAATACCTGAAAGCGGTGGATGTGACCGGACAGCGCTGCGCAGAATGGGCCGGGTATTTGCCTCGGATCGATGACATCCGGCGCATAACGGAATCGGTAATCAGCCGGTCCGACAGCCGCACCGTCAACTGCCTGATGGAAGCAGAGGAGATATAGGTCGGCATCCACTTCACGGTAGCCGGTTTGATGGACCAGGTCGGTAAAATAGGGACGTATCGCTCCGCGTACAAACTGAAATCCGGCAAGAGCCAGAGAAAAATTGTCTTTTTGCAGCCGAAAAGTTCGCGGCCTGTCAAAAATGTGTATATATGGATGTACTGCAAGGTGAGTATGGGGAATTGAGGAGCGCTCGTGATTGCCGGGAACCAGGAAAACCGGTATGCCCCCGTCGGCAACTCGTTTCAGCGGTTCGAACGCCATTTCGACTAATTTGGGTGGCACCTTGCTGCGATACAGCAGATCACCGCCATGGATAACGCCGTCAACCCGGCCGTCTATGGCCGGCTGCAATGCCCGCATATAGTTTGCAAAAAATTCCGGACCTCTTCGACGCCGTTCAATCCGCGGTCGAAACGGAAAATCATAGCCCAGATGCGTGTCGGCCAAAAATAATATGCGAATTATACCCATTGCAGTGCTTTTGCCAACTCTTCGCGGCCCAGAATGACATTGGGCTTCAGACACAATTCTATTCGGCGACCCTCGGCTATAATTCTTCTCATCTCGCTGGTCACCACACGCAGTCGATCGTATGTCGTCAAATCAATGTTATTTTGACGCATGCGAAAGGATTTTGCGTGCCCCGGCGGTATTATCGCGGCAGCAGACGTTGTTGCGGCACCCCGCTCGACGATCGAACCGTTTGCAAAGATGATCCGTTTGCTTTGGTCGTCCGAACCGGCAGGGGGAGACCAGACCAGAGCGGATTCACTTAACAGGCAGAGCCAGCGGGCCCGACGAATCAGATAGGCGCTATGTCGGATCGTGGCCTCAACGGCAGCAACGATGTCGTCAGGGGACCATGACGGTTCGAGTTCGGATGCATCCTGAAGCTGATCAGGATTGTTCTCATCGAGTTGCGCTGCCGAAACTCCCTTTTCCAGGGCTTTGGCTGCCAGCTGCTCCCGCCAGAGTCGAGCCCCGAGCGCGGTCAGAAATCCCAGGGATGATTGGCGGCTGAACCGCCGTTGATACCGGCACTGGAATACTTCAAATCCCGCTTCCAGACAATCGGGTTCCGGCGCATATTCCGGCGGCAGGGACAGCAGTTCGCACCCCAGTCTGTGGTCCCTGCGGACAACTGACACAAAACCGTCTTTAAGGCAAGAGCCGAGTGCCGCTATTGCTTTTATTGTATTGCCGGCGGGAAGCGGTCCCACCGGATAATGCTGGTTGGACTCGGCGGCATTTCGGGTGAGATCCCTCGTGCAAAAAGCGACGCGACGCTGGCGGCGGCGCAGGGCAATATTGTAGGGCGGAGAGTGGCGTTTGATCTCATCTGATTCAAGAACAGCGGCTTCCAGAGCCGAATCGGTCCGGGTGATCGCGAGTCCCCGGGCCTGGGTCAACATTTCCAGAATATGTTCGGCGTGGGGCGCTTTTTGTCTGAAATAGCTGTTTACCCGCTGCCGGAGAGATTTGGCTTTGCCGATGTAAAGGATGCGGCCGTCTTTTAGCGACATCCGGTAAATACCCGGTTTATCCGGCAAACCGCGCCGGTGGGCGGGATTCATGGGAAACGTTCGTTTCAGCCGACCCGTTGGTCGGGTAGCGGTCAGCCAGTTGCTCAGATGCTCCAGACTGCAAATTCCAAAGTCGGATTCCAGCGTGCGAACCATGTGTTGCCAGATAAAGGCGGTTGCGATGGCGTGTTCGCCACTGCGCTTCAATTCGGGCATGCAGTGACCATAGTACCCGGCAATTGCCCGAATTCCCCGGCGGGGCAATTCCGGCAGCAGACGCCTGGCAATCTCATGGGTGCAGATAATTTCAAGCGGAAAGGCACCGGGCGGACCGCAGCGGCGGTGGAGCTCCTGAAGGAACGGGATTTCGAAGCGGGCAAAGTGAATGATCACCGGACAGAACGCACGCCACCGATCTAAATTATGGTTTCCGGCGACGCTCAGCAGCAGCTGCCAGACAGATTCCGGTGATTTGGTACCCTCCTGCGCTTCTCGCGTAATTCCGGTGATTCGCCGCACTGCCCGCGGAATGCCTGCACCGGCTGGAAGGCTGATCAGGTAAGACTGCGCGCCGGATATGATCGTCTCCCTTGACGATCCCGAGCTGGCGCCTGTCCAGCCGACTTCAAGCAGATGTCCTCTGGCAGGATTGGCGCCCGTCGCCTGGCAGTCGAGCGCCATGATTTTCAAATCAGCGAGGGGGATGTCGTTGCCAATGCGGTCCTGCATAATTTTCAGCTACATTATACAATCTGAGAGGTACGGGTTCACAAAGAAATGTCTAGCACCTTGGGCTCTATTTATTGAAATCAAATTATGTCTGCGCAGAATTTAAGCATCCATATTCAGATTCCTACTGTTTTGATGATAGCGGCGAAGTAAAATAGATCGAATACAATAATTATTCAATCTTCAATCTCCAATTTTCAATTGATCGGGCATTTTAGTGCATTTTAGGCAATTTAGGCATTTTTTATAATACCATCGCATACACCAGGTCGCTTTCAGACCATATTTTGATGTCGTGGTCGTTTTCCTTGACCGAAAATATCCTGTCCTTTTCCAGTTTAAGATCCAAATCAGCGGGGTTGATGATGAACAGTGAACACTTTTTACCGTCTTTTTGATAGATCAGGTAGGCCGCTTTTTTCGGTCCCAGTTTGCACTGGCGCCCCCCCTTAAAGACCAGGCCGGGTTCATCGAGTTTCGGCGGCGCTGCAGCAAATCCGATCCGTTTGGCAAACCAGCCGGCGACGTCGGCTACCTCACCTGCATTAAATGCCAGGTTGTGTCGATTGTCCAGATGGTTGGCAAGGGCCAACGAACCAATGCGCTCGATACCGCGCATGGGATCCATCAGAGAATTGACAAAAATCAGCAGTACCACAGCGGCAGTCGCCAGAGCCGGCGCCATCAGCTTCCACCGCAGATTTGATTTTTTTGGTCCGGATGGTATCGAATCCAGGTCCCTTTCGATTTTGGAAATCAAATCCATTGGTGGACTTATCGGATTCAACGCGTCACCGAATTGCTTTTCCAGCGCCAGATCCAGACTGTAGAGTTTTTCGCACTTCGCACAAACGGCTATGTGCGCCTGGGCCGATTGCCTGGATGCAGGATCACCGGCCTTTATATCGAGCATCCAACTTTTGAACTCCTTGCAGTTCATTTTTACACCTCAGGTGACCACGAAGTCTCTTTTTGAATTCAAAACCGTCATTTTCTTTGGTCTGGACCCCTTTTCCGGCCGAGACGCAAGGCCGTCACAGCATTAATTAATAGAGCGATATTACATCAAATTTATTCCAATTTTTTTATGGATTGTATAATTAATTTTGGTTTCATGATGTCAATATGTTATAGGTTCTAAAACCGTTCAAGGCTCAAGGTTCTAAGCTCAGGGTTTTCCAATTTGGGATTCTTGTCCGCCGTTTCTTTGGCGGATTAGATTTTGGATTTAGGATTGAAATAAGGGGAATCGAGTTGTGGGCTGCAGATTGTGCGGCAGGCAGGCTGGAGAAGAAATACGATATTTCGTGTTTTGGATTGATCGAAAAAGAAACGGGAATATAGGGAACACATGCATCACGAAATGAACACGGATTTGTATGATTCCCTGAAAGGTTTGCGGGAGAATATACCCCGTCTGGCGGACCTGCTCGGGCTTGGCATGGATGAAGAAATCGGGTTCTGGAATGAGGTCGTCGATGCCAAACTGTTGAGCCGATTTGCACCGGATTTCCCGGTCGTCGCTGCAATCTGCGGCGGGGGCTCCTCCGGCAAATCGACGCTCTTCAATTCTCTGGCAGGCGTCCATGTCACCCCGACCGGCGGCAGGGCCGGCTTAAATCGTCGGGCGCTTTTTTCAATTCCCGTTCAACGTGCAAAACACAATGACCTGCTGACCGAACTGGCGCGGTCATTTAACGAAGTGCCGCGGCTCCTGAAAGAAAAGGAAGAATTGACCCGACCCGGCAAGCCGCTGTACTGCACGCATCAATCGGCCCTTGAGAATGTGGTCATCGTCGACACCCCGGACTTCGATACCGGCGCCAAAGGCGCATACACCAACCGGCAGGTCACGCGAATGGTGTTGGAAGCGTCGGATATATTGATATATATTTTTACCAATTCAAATTATAACAACCGGGACAATACCGATTTTATCGCGCAAATGCTGACCGGAATCGGAAAACGCAAATGCTTTCTGGTCTATCGCGTATATCCGAGTTTTACGGAAGAAGAAGTATGGGAACACGCCATGACGGTTGCAGCCGGCATATACGGCGATTTAGCCGATCGCTACCTGCTGGGGGTTTACCGTGCGGACGAAGATAATCGTGTGGCTTCAGGTGAACGCTTTATGGAAATTAAACCGGCCTCCTCCGAAGAACCGGATTTTTTACAGGCGCTGCAGTCCATCGATGCCGGCCGGATCCGGTTGTCCCTTTTTTCCTCAACCTTGAAAGACGTCTGTCAACAGGCTGAGCAGGTTCTGAACCAGTCGCAAGTTGCGCGTGATGAACTGCGTTTGTATCATGAAGCCCTCCAAATTGCCCAGGACCAATTCGTACGGGAGGCGCTCAAAAATTTTCCAATCAACCGCATTATGCGGCGGTTCGCTCAAATCTGGGCCGAGACAGATCCCACCCATGTCAAACTGATGCGTAAAACCGGCAGTGTGATTGAATTTCCGCTTAAAATGCTGCTCGGTGCCGCTGTTTGGGCGAAAGACCAGATGTCGCCGGAAAAAGATGATGCGGCCCCGAAGGATGACTATGCCCAGAAGGTCGATGAGGATCTGGTAACGGCCGTTACCGGCCTTCATCGGCAAACGGTCAGCTCCGAACTGGTTGTCGACTGTTCGGCCCAGGATCGCCTCGCCCGCCGCATG
>JASJCE010000334.1 GCA_030066155.1 Desulfobacterales bacterium
AAAATATATCCTGATCATCCCCTGCAGCAACCAGACAGTTTTTTGGAAGTAAAACTAATCTGAGCGAGTTGACGCTCTGCGTCTGATTTTTACTACGGGACTAGACCTATTACGTTGACTGTCAGATACCTGGCGGTAACTGTCCCATCTTAATACCAAACCTTGCCCTAATCTCATGTAGTGATTATTATTTTGCTCATCACAAATCCTATTTAAGTCACGATATGGGCCCCGACATTATCCGATTTGGCTATAATCCGCTCGCCGCAGATCCCTTGCCGGCAGCATGGCTTCTATTGGTCGCAGGGGTCACCGGCCTTGCGTATTTGAGACATCAACGCCAAGCGGCTTGATTCCATCAAGACAATAAACCGCCTCTTTGCCAGCAGCGGGATATTCACTGCAATAATATCGAAACGTAGCGGCGGGGAATCAAACGCTTGTCCGTCAGAGGCCAACCAAAATGGTTGTAACTTGAAAGGAGGTTCCAATGCCTTTAAAAAACTACGGTATTCTGAAAGGCCGGCCCATCGCCCGGCGACTGGGGTTTGGTTCGTCACCCCATTACCAGGTCCATTTAGTGGATGATGATGTGGATTACCGCATCGCTGTAAATGTCAAATCCAAGAAGTCGCCTTCGGAACTGCTCTATTTGATCGACGAGAATTATCTTCATCCGCTGGTGGATGATTTAAGGGAATTGCCGGCCGGCTTTACCCACATTGAAAGGGCACCGGGAGGGTTGGCCATGGATTACGTTCGCGCCAATCTTTTTAAGCCGGATAAAATGGTTCCGCTGCCGTTTGATGTTCCCGGACCGGACAACGATCTGAATGAAAAGATCGACTATCATGTCCAAAGGGCCCTGGCCGAAGAAGATGCAATGATTTATGCCTTTGGCGAACGCTGGGGGCCGGAGCCGAATAAGCGTGATAAATATTTCGGATTCAAACCCGGCAACGGCATTCATGACATTCACATGAACCAGGGCAGCACTGAACGGTTCCAAAAATACAACGGCGTATGGCAGGACGGCGGCATGCTCCTGCACCTGCCTTCCGAAGACCGCTGGGTGGCCGTTTTTCTGGCGTTTCAGTCCCAGTGTTGGCACACCGACGATACCGGGGGCAATTGCCTCGGTGACGCTAAAAAACCGGCCGAAGACAAGGGGGTCGTCATCATTGCCGCGACGGTCAATCCGCCCGGCCATGATCCGGGAATGGAAAGGGTGCTGCTGCTAAACACCTTGGCAACGGCCGTAAACCTGGAGGGTTGGACCCTGGCCGACAAGAACAAACGACGGCATCCCCTGGACGGTATCGTCCTTGAGCCCGGTGCCGTAACTGTTTTAACGCTGCCGGGCACGACGATCCAGCTGAGCAACAAAGGCGGCATTATTACGCTGCTAAACAATGAAGGCCTGAAGGTTCATGGAGTAAAGTACACCAAAAAAGAGGTCTCCGAGCAGGGCCGGACCGTCGTTTTTTAATTATTGGTTTTGGAAAATTTAAACTGCTTATGAATACATAAGTTTTAGGGTCCATTTTTTCAGCGTACCGGTGTCAATGGCAGCCAGATCCCGTATCCTGAGCAGCCAATCACCATTTATCTCCTGCCCGATAAGGTTCTCCAGTGCTGGGGTTGCGTTGCGGTCATAAACCATTTTCAAATTATCTTTTCCTCTGCCCGATCGGCTATGAAGTATGGCACTCTGGCCGGAAGGCGCCACAAGTTCAACCACCAGATCCCCGATATAGGTATGCACGATATCCACACTGACTTCCAGATCTTCAAGAACACCGGAATCGCCGATGCTGATTGCACTGTCAACCCCCTGACTGCTGTTATCCGGAATCTCCAGATTCGGCGATGCTTCACCAAGGCTCATCTGACCCTGTGCTTTATACGTCACCCTAATACCCCATAGGTTTAAGCGTCCGGTGTCGGCTCTTTGCAGATCTTTAATGTGCAACCGCCATGTTCCTGCGATCGATTCACCAGATAAGTTTTCTAATTCGGCTTTTGACTCCGATGAGAAAGTTTCGCTGATGTCATCCTGGTAACCGCCGGATTGGTCATGCAGCATCGCTTTTTTGCCGGATGGTGCTTCGAGTTCAACCTGCAAATCTCCGATATAGGTATGGGTAATATCGATCTTAACCTCGATCGAAAGCAGCGTACCCATCTGCACAAGCTCAATTTCACTGTGGACACCTTCGGGCTTATCATCGGGGATCAACAGATCGGCCTGACGCCAGCCCTCTGTGATCGGCGGGCGGTCCGGTGGACGGTCCTGTAACCCCACGACAAAACTCATCGTTTCGCCGGCCGCACTAATGTCGTTGATTAATAAGCCTGAGTCCGTTCCATCCCACTCCCGTGTGGAAGGTGTTGTTGAATCGGAAAGGGCCAGCCCGGGTACGTCGTCGTAAAGGTCGCCTTCGTCACCTCTATTGCGGTTGTTCTCCAGGTCAAGATGCCCGTCTGCCTGCAGCAAACCACACTGATAGTGTCTGTTGCGGGTTCCGCCCTGCCATTCATTTGAACCCAGCGTATCACAATGATAAACGGCAAAACCGCTGGCCGGAAGATAGGCGTCAAGCCCTAACCGGCTTCGGTTTTCGACAAGAAAAAACTCGTTGTCCTTATCGGTTTCATACTTCATGATGGTGGCATAATCCCCATGGCGGGCTTCGAACCCTCCCTGGCTGTTTAGATCGACTTCCCGATCATGCCAGCCAACCAGATACCTGAGATAACTACAGATCGGAGAGGGTGTCCGGCCTCCATTGAGATGATTGCCCGAGCCCATCAAACAGTAGCGCCCAATCCCTTGGCTTTTCTCAAAATCACCGTCGCGCGTTCCATAGTCATACAAATCCGGGAACCGGCAAAGCTGATGTCCGTTTTCGTGACAAAACGTGCCGATGCTTAAATCGACCGCGCGGCGACCAAGGCTCGTCAACATATAGAAATAGGTTTGAATACCATTGTGTTCCAGACGAATGTAATGGTTGTGGGGCCAGAGGTCACCGTCATAAACGGTTCGGCCGGCATACATGAAATTCAGCGCATCGACAATTCCCTGGTTTTTTGAGTCAAATTGGGAAAGGTCAACATTATACTCGTTAACGGCAATCTCCAAAGCCTCCTCTACGAATAAATGCGATTTATAGTAATTAAGGTTTTGGCTGAGTTTTACAGGTCCGACCACCGTGTTCGAATAATCGAGTTTCCCAGCAGACATCAGGTGGAAGTATTGGTGCACCGAGCAATAATTGCCATTTCGGGTGTAATCATCCGCATTCAACATGGCATTCACATCTTCTGCCGTTACCTCAGATGACAGGTCATTAAAATCAACTAATATCGTCAATCCCTTCACCGGCCCTTCACTGACACGCCTGCCGTTCAGCAATCCCTCGTTGGCGCCAATAGTTCTGACATGGTGCGGTGGTCCTATCGGCGGAGGTAAGGACATTTTCCCAAAGCGGGCCTCGAACTTTTCGTTTCGCACTTCTTCTGATTCTTTGAGGTGCTTCTTGATGCCAACCGGCGGGGGCTTAGCCGTCGACGCCCCGCTTGAGGCAAACCTTCCGTCCAGTAAAATTGCAAAACAATACTGGCCTTCATCAATATCGTACACGACCGTGTACCCATCTTTGGTTTCATACCGGGCATAAAACTCATCGCCATAAACAACAAGTTCAATATCCGGACCGTTTTCCTGTCCGAATACTAATGTTTCCCCGAAAATAGCACTCATGGTATTTACCTCCTTTCAAAAATTTTGATCTTGCCGGGCCATCGAGGCTCAACTCCGAGTCGACCTCTCGCCCTAATGAATATGCTGACATGTTGACAAAAACGGACTTCTAGTTTTTTCGTATTTCGAAAATTGGACTAAGGTTCTAATATCAACAAGGCTTTAATAGATTCCGAGAGAAGTGAAAGGTGGAAAAGATGATGATCTGGAAAAACAGATCGAATTCTTCACGAGATGAAAGTAATTCGCCGTTCAGGAGCGCAGGGCGCATTCGCAAACCGGACAAGACAATCTCATTTATCGCCCGAAGATAAGAAACCCCTTTCTTTTCAAGAATGGGGTTTCAAGACATATCAGGCATTTTCTGATCCTCCTTTCGGTTAAAGAGTGAAGATCCTTCTGATAATGTTCACTATTTTTCTATTCAACTACATCGCCTTATAAAATAATGGGTGTAAAATTGTCAAGAACAAAATAAGTTGAATAAATTCTTGGTGAATTCCAGCGGTATTCCATTTTTTTCATTTTTTTTGGGGTAGGTTTATTCTACCTCAAGAAACAAGCGTGGTTTGACTAACGTGACAAATTACCAAAGGGGGAGTTTTCAGACTTCGTCATTATTTTCTTATGTTCCATAAGGTAGGAAATATCCAATGGTAATGGATATCGTGAGCGCCATCAGAAAACGGATCAAATAGCCTACATATGTTCTAGGGTAAAGATCTTCCGTATGCAGCCGAAATGAAGCATCCTTGAGAGTGTATACCAAAACCCCTAAAAAACTAAACGCCAGGGCAATTAGAAGGGGTATATAGTATACAATCGCCTCTGCCCCCCAGCGTTTTATGCTATCCGCCTTCAAATACACTGACACGGTATCTAAAAGCATTTTCTTGCGCTCTAAGATTTTTGGCAATTCATCTTTTGCAAACACTCCCCTACCCAATTCTGTAGTGTTAAAATTTTCTACTTTCTTGTAAATCTGGCCGTATCTATAGGGTTGAAAATATATATTTCCTTTCAGCGGCGATAAAGTGACAGTACCCACAAAACCCAATATGACGCAGCATTGCACAATTAGCGGCGGAATACTCCACATCGCAAAAAAAACATAAATATTCGTCCTTCTTCCTCTTTCTTCTTTTTCTGATTTAATTTCTTCCTCCAAGTATGGGGTCAGGTATATGCTGTGAAAGTGATACATTGCGATCAAGACAAAGAGACCGCCCAAAATCAAGCCAGCCATAAACGACTTGGTCAACCAGGGACGAACGGGTTCAGTTGTTAGACAAAAATAAATAAGTGTGCAATTTAATAAAATATAGACAATGAATAAGGTCCAAAATATTCCATGTGCGATTTGTTTTTTCATTTTTTGCTGTTCCATTGTTTTCTCCTGCTTCATCTTCTCCTCATTGACACCGGGAGGTATACTAAGACTTTCGAAAATGCTTGATTGAAAACCTTTTCTAAATGTTTCATGCAAGATTGCGGATACGCTGGACAAGCCGTTCGGCACGGTTCGGCACCTGGGTGTACCAGCGGCTGTCTACCATTTGATCGCCGGCCTCGTTCCAGTCCCTTGCCTGAACAGCGCCGATGAACTTTTGGAATTTGCTCAACCTGGGGCGCCCAAGATTGAACATCATATTGGCGATCACGCGCTGGGCTTCCTCCGGCAGGTCATCAAAATCCGGGAAAAGGACATGGCATTCTTTTACAGTGGTTGCCAGGTCCTCCTCCAAACATTGGTTCACCCGTTCCTCTGAAACCGGCGTTCCGACACCAAGGCCAAACTCCGGATCACTCTCACGAATCAGATGGCCGACACCAAAAGTCGGATAACCCAAATGGTCAAGGTATATTTCATTAACAACGCCTTCATCTTCTTTAATTTCTTCTTTAAGCGCTTTTATGTTCATTATTCATATCTCCTTTTTTAATCATATTGCCTGCGGCAGCGTATAGGAATCCCATATGTCGGATTTTCTTTTCTTTTCCAGCATCTGGGCCAGCATCATTTGTTCACCGTCGGTGCGCAAATTGATCAGGCCGTAGTGAATATCATCGGCTGATTTCATGGAGCGCGCCAGCTCGGTGGAGAACACCATAGGCCTGGCACCCCGGCTGTATTTTCCGGCGCAGCCCAGGGCGTCTGCCCGGGGATGGGCGTAATTCTCGTTATCGCCGGACGAAAACACTGTCGCGTAGGGTTTCACCGCCTTCATGAAGTCCACGGTAAACTCGGATGCACCGTGATGGCAGGCCTTGGCGGCATCGACCCGGAACGGATTGTTTTGACCGTAGTAGTCAAGCAGGTAATTTTCGGAATAGGTGTTAAGATCTCCGCCCAGCAGAGCACTCCTTTGGCCGAAGGTCAGGTTGAGGATGAGGCTGTGACCGTTTCTTGTGTGAGAAGAGTCTTTGAACCACTTGAACCGGTAGGGCCCGTTTTTGCTCGTGGGCACAGGCCCTAATATCTTAAGGCTTAGGTGACAAGTGCCAAGACATCGATAACCTAAAAGTGTCAAGACATCGATAACCCTAACGGTGATTTGTGCCAGGACATCGATAACCCTGCATTATTATGATAACCTTCTTCAGCATTTTTTGAAGGAGGTTGTCAAATGGAACAAGAACTCAGAAAACAAGCGATTCAGAGATATCAAAATAACGAAAAACCAAAAGCAATATACACCGATTTGAATCGCTCCAAATATTGGTTTTTTAAATGGCTCAAGCGTTACAAAAGCGGTGATCCTGATTGGTACAAGGATCAACCAAGAGCTCCGCACAGCCGACCAACCGCGATCAGAGAGATTGATAAACAAAGAATCATCTCTGTTAGAGAACGCCTGGAGTCACTAAAATTTGCCCAAACTGGCGCTTCGGCTATTAAATGGGAACTGAGCAAAGCCGGTTTCAGTTTCCCCTCGGACCGAACCATAAACCGGGTGCTGAAGCGCGAGGGCTTGGTTAAAAAAAACGGCCTATGTTGCCAAGGGCGTTGAATACCCTTACTTCACCGAGGCACTTGATTTTAATAACATACACCAGGCTGATCTGGTCGGACCGCGCTACATCAAAGGCGATGGCCGATTTTATTCCTTCAACGTGATGGATGTGTTCAGTCACCGAGTTTATATTGAATCTCAAAGAACAAAGGAGGATCGCCAAGTAGCTGGTAGTTTGATGCGTTGCTGGAAAAACATTGGCCTCCCTGATTTTTTAAAAATTGACAATGAACTGAGCTTCCGTGGCAGCAACAAATATCCACGTTCATTTGGTATGGTTATCAAACTATGTCTTTATTATGGCATAGTGCCGGTGTTTATTCCTCTGGGTGAACCATGGCGCAACGGCGTTATCGAACACTTTAACGATACTTATAGTAAAAAGTTTTTCCGTCGCCAGTGGTTTAACAGCTATGCGCATCTGAAACGGCAAAGTAAGAACTTTCAAAGGTTTCACAATCGCCATCACCGTTACAGCTGCCTTAAGGGCAAAACCCCCAATGAGTTTACTCAAAGTGATGGGTTTGTGCCGATGACACTGGGACCGAATACCAAGCTGCCAGTTTTGGATCAAATCCCGGATGGCAACATTATTTTGATCCGTTTTATTCGCAGTGACCGGATGCTTGATATTTTCGGTGAAAAATTCAAAGCCTCAAAGGATTTGGTCTATTCTTATGTAAAAGCGGTCATTGTTACCGAAATCCACCAACTACAGGTATACCTTGGCGATGATTTGGTCCAAACATTTGATTATCAGTTACCAATTTGATCTTTACTTTTGTTTACGCGGTTTACTAAAGCCGTGCTGATGAGCCGCAGAAAAATCCTCATGTGCTCCGACGAGCTTAATGAAGGGCCCATTCTCGCACATGATGATTTTCTGCTCACATCGTGCCAATAATGAAAATATTTTTCAGGTTATCGATGTCCTGGCATTTTTTAGCATTAAGATCGGGTTATCGATGTCCTGGCATTTACCACCTAAACCTTACAT
>JASJCE010000335.1 GCA_030066155.1 Desulfobacterales bacterium
AGCAATTTGCCGACTTTTGACCGTCTTCTAACACCAATCACGATTTCATCAATTTCATTATCCGTTGCGAACTGAACCAGATCTTCGCCGGGAGTTACAGCGCTGACAATGGCATGTGTCTCACAGGCAATGCCTTCTTTTGTGAACTGGGTTCGGAGATTTTTCAACTCGCGTTCGGATTTTTGAATATCTTCGAGTTGCAGCTCATGACTGCGGGTCAATGAGGTAATCAAATAGACTTTCGCATCAAATGCTTCGGCATGTTTCTTTGCCAGAGCCAAAGCCTCTTCAGCCACAGCGGATTTTTCGTAACCCACCAAGATCTTCATTTTGACCTCCCGTGTCGGCATTGATAAGAAAACTGTTAGTCATGGAAATGAAGTTTTAATTTCCGTGCAATCGGCTCTATCCATTGCGCTCCGGGCAAAAGATATTCCACCGTATACAAATAACGTTAATACAAATGGCAGGCCACGGCGTGCCCCGGCTTTACCTCCTTTAGCGGTGGTTCGGTGTCATGGCAAATCTCCATGACCTGCAGGCAACGCGTCTGGAAACGGCAGCCAGGCGGTGGGTCAATGGGCTGGGCGACCTCACCTTTGATTTTGGGGATGGGTCTTTGATAGGCGGGGTCGGGGATCGGAACTGCGGCGATCAGAGCCTGGGCATAGGGGTGAAGGGGCTCGGAGATCACTTCCTTGGTTACGCCCAGTTCCATGATCCGTCCCAGGTACATGATCATCAGGCGTTCCGAGATATTGGATAAAATAGAGAGATCGTGGGAGACATAGATGCACGAGAAATTCATGCGCTCGGACAGATCTCTGATTAGATCCAATATCCCGGCTCGAATGGAAACATCCAGCATCGATAAGGGTTCATCGGCAATCACCAGATTGGGTTCCAGCACCAGGGCCTGGGCGATGCCGACCCGTTGTCTTTCCCCGCCGCTCATCTGATGGGGGTACCGGTTTTTATACTCCTCAGGTTGCAGCCCGGCCATGGCAATGGTTTCAAGAGCTCTATCCCTGACCTCTGTTTTATTCTTATCGGTCAGCGCCCGCAGCGGCTCCGCCACCGTATCAAATACGGTATATCGGGGATTGAGCGACTCATAGGGGTCCTGGAAAATGAGCTGGACCTCACTTCGATAATTGCGGATTTCTTCTTTGGACATCTCGGCGATATTGCGCTCTTTATACCGAATGGCACCGCCCGTCGGTTCCCGAAGTTTGGCGATGGCCAGGCAGCAAGTGGACTTGCCGCAGCCCGACTCTCCCGCCAGCCCCAAAATTTCGCCAGGTTCCATGGAGAAGCTCATACCATCGACGGCCTTGATGATTCTTGGCTTCTTGCCGCCCACCAACTTACCCAGGAAGGTGGGTTGCAGATAAAAATATTGCTTTAAGTCGCTGACTTCGAGGATTGCCATGTCTTTTTATCTCCTGCTAATTTGCGAAATTCTTCTATATGATCCGTTCGAATGCAATGCACAAAGTGCCCCGGTTTTATTTCCAAATCCGGCGGCCTTTCATTTTCGCACTCGTCAATAGCAAAAGGACACCGGAAGGCAAAGAGGCAGCCGGGAAGGTCCCCGAGTAAGGACGGCGGCGAGCCGGGAATGGAAATGAGCTCCCGATCGAGGGCTTGAATGCTGGGAAAGGCGTTTTTAAGACCCAGCGTATAAGGATGATAGGGTTCATTAAAGAGTTCCATTGATTCGGCAAATTCCATCAAGCGGCCGGCATACATGATTCCGATGCGGTTGCTCATCTCAGCGATCACCGAGATGTCATGGGTGATGAGCAATATGGATACGGACGACTCGGACTTCTTGCGGATTTCCTTGATGTTTCTCAGTATGCGTTCCTGAACCAGGACGTCTAAGCCGGTGGTTGGTTCGTCCATGATGACCAGGGCAGGATTTAAAACCAGGGACATGGCTATCATGGACCGCTGGCGCATACCGCCGCTGAATTCATGGGGGTAGGCTTTCATCATGCCGGCCTGGAGGCCGACCGCGTCAAAGAGCCTTTTAACAATCTGTTCGCATTCAGCTTTACTGTAATTGGTGTGGGCCTGGATCGCCTCGATACACTGATCTCCCACCCGGTAGACCGGATTGAGGGCGTTCATGGCACTCTGGGGGACCAGACCAATCCCTTGCCAGAGAATTTTTTCCCGGAAATCCTTCTCCGGCATGGAGAGAATGTCTTGCCCTTTGAAGTTCATTTTGTTGGCCGTCACATGCGCGCTTTTGGGGACCAGACGAATGAGGGTGCGGATCAGAGTCGATTTGCCGCAACCGGATTCGCCGGCCAGGCCGACGACCTCGTTTTCATCGATAGATAAAGAGATCCCGTCATTGGCCTTTACGACCCCTTTCTCAGTTTGATAATGGGTCTTGAGGTTTTCTATTTCTAAAATCATATCGTGTTATCTCCGCTATCGCTGTTTCAGGCGGGGGTTGGCCACTTCCTCGTACGCCCGCGAGATGAAGACCAGGGAGCTGACCAGCAAAATGATGCAGATCGAAGGCCAGGCAAACCACCACCAGGCGGTTCTGATCTTGCCCGAAATCCACAGGTTATAGAGTATGCCGCCCCAGGTGAGGTTGTCCGGATCGCTAAATCCTAAAAAGCTGGCCCCGGCCTCGGCCAGAACCGACCAGGCAATGTTAAAAGAGGTATAGAGCAGTAATAGGGGCAATATGTTGGGCATGATGTGCCCGTAAATGATCCTCAGATTGCTGCAGCCCCTGGCTTTGGCAGCCAAAATAAACTGCCGCTGCCGGATGGCAAGGGCCTGGGAACGAACCACCCGGGCCGAGGTGCGCCAGACGATGCAGCAGATGGCAATGATTACGAACCAGATATTGCGGCCAAAGAGAGAAATGAGCACGATGAGAAACGGCAAAAACGGCATGCCGTAGACGATATCGGTAAAGCGCATCAGGATCTCGTCAACTTTCCCGCCGTAAAATGCCGAAAAGAGGCCGATGTTGGCGCCGATCACAATCGAGATCAGTCCGGATACCAACCCGATCAGAAATGTGGTCCGCGTGGCAAGGATCATCTGGCTCAGGATGTCACGGCCCATGGCGGTGGTGCCCAGCGGAAACTCCAGCGACGGCGGTCTAAGCATGGCCAATTTGCCGTTTGAATCCCGCAGCGATTCCCAAAGATCGTGGGGCGCAATCCAGGGGGCCAGCAACGCGACCAGGCCGAAAAATAAGATGATCGCGGCCCCGAATTGGCCGAATCGGTTGCTCGTAATAATTGCATACTGGGTAACAAAAAAATCCTTTATGCTTTCCAGTTTCATTCCTATGGCTCCCTTAAAAGTCGGTTATAAGAATAGGTTATTTGGGCTCTTTTCCTGACAACATGTTGTCAGAGACTGAAGGTTTCAGTGTTCAGGTTTCAGTGTTCAACACGGTCCCTGGGTGGCAAAAAGTTAATCGCTATAAGAACCTTAGATTATTATCGAATTACCGCCGTTCCGCGGTTTTTGAAGCACATTTTGAGCTTAATTCGCGGCACGGTCCGCTTGTCGTTTAGTGTAAGAATAGACGAATACCTCTGCCTTTTCTGAAACCTGAAACCTGAAACCTGAAACCATATTTGCGGAATAAAAACGGTGCAAAAAATCGAGTCTATGTGCATCAAGATGCAGGCACATTTTCATCACCCTACCCTGCAAAGGCCATTTCCTCATAACGCCTCCGCAGGCAAAGTTAAGTCTGGGACCGTGTTCTTGCCCGGCTTAGTGCTTGCCCCCACCCACGGATATCCTGGGATCGAGATAACAGTAGGAAATATCCGATACCAGGTTTAAAAAAATGACCAGAGCTGCCAGCAGCAAGAAAGTGGCCTGGGCCACCGGGTAGTCATGCGAAGAAGCCGCCTCAACCATCAACTGACCCATTCCAGGCCATGAGAACACCTGTTCGACAATGACCTGTCCGCCCAGGGCGAACCCGATCAGCACCGAGGAGACGGTAAACACTGGCAGTAATGCATTGCGTGCAGCGTGCTTCATCATGACCCGGTTAGGGGACAACCCCTTTGCTTGGGCCAGTTCAATGAAATCACTGCCCGTCACCTCTAGCATGGAGTCCCGCATGATCAACATTGGGGTCGCCAGATAGTAGAAGGCAGTGGTAATGGTCGGCAGAACGAGATGGTGTAAAAAATCCTTGCTAAAAAGCATCTGGATACCGGTTGCCAGGCGCATGCCCGGTGTGGCCATACCACCGGTGGGAAACAGGTCCAGCCGGTAGCTTAATATAATCAAAAACAGGATGCCCGTCACAAATGGCGGCGCGGATTGGAGTACCAGCGCGCTGACCGTCGAACCCACGTCCAGCGCGCTGCCGCGTTTCCAGGCCATGAGCATCCCCAGACCGGCCCCGAACACCAGCGTAAAACTCATGGCAGCGCCCATCAGAAAGATGGTGTTCCAGAATCGATACTTAAGAATGCCGAACACTTCATGCTGGGTGGTGTAGGAGCGGCCCCAGTTTAGCGTGACCAGGTTTTTGAGGTACAAGGCGTATTGCACAATCAACGGTTTGTCCAGTCCAAAGGCCTCCTTCAATCGGGCCTGGGCGGCTTCATCCAGGGCTGGGCTGATTACCTGGGCCGTGGGATCGCCGGGCATCACGCGAAATATGAAAAAAAGAATGGTGGCGACCGCAAATATCGTCATAATCGTGTATAAAACTCTGCGGATGATATATTCTTGCACCTTGCTTCTCCTCTTATTAATCCGCTAATTAATCCGCCCGGAGGGTAGATGTTATGTGTTATTGGTTAATTGTTATTAAAAAGTGATGAATCGGATATAAAAATCGATCTTTTCCCTTCAAACTAATAACTAATAACTAATAATAAATAACTAATGACTATTAATGAATAACCAATAACTCTTAACTACCGGCCCCGGGCTTAGCGATCTCTACGAGTTATTTAGGATAGTGCAATTTGCCTCGTTTCCAGGTGTAGCCGGCATCGGCCAGGATTTTTTTGGCCTTGTTGATGTCTTCCGGGTATGATTTGACCGCCGGATTGTGCCAGAATTTATTGGCCGGTGCGATCACGGATCCCCCCGGATCCGCCAGGCCTGATAAAATGGCCTCGATGATCAGTTCCTTCGGAATCACATGGGCAATTGCCTTTCGGAAGGCAGGATCGTTCAGGGGCGGCCGGCGGGTATGAAAACCCAGGTTGTAAAACCCATGGTTGGGGTACCCTTTGGCAACCACGTTTTTGACCTTTTGCAAATCCAGCAACAGGCTGGGCTTGAGGATGTAGCGGTTGCGGTCACATTCGCCCTTTTCGATGGCCGCGGCCACGGCATCATGGGAGCCGTAGACGATCCCGATGATCCCGGCGCACTTGGGTGGGTTGAAGTGCTCTTTAAAGGCCGACACCTTGAACTCCCGGCCCCGGTCCCAGTAGTCCAGCTTGAATGGACCGCTGCCGATGGGTTTTTCATTGGGATAGTTAAGCGGATCGCTGACATCCACTTTCTCGGGAATATCCTGCCAGACATGTTTGGGAATCAGAAACATGCCGCCCAGCAGGTTAGGAATGAAGGGCGCATAAGATTCCGCCAGTTTGATGCGCACGGAATGTTTACCCGTTATCTCGACGCCCGCCACCCTTCTTAGAATCTGGTAGAAAAAGGGGTGCTTCCACTGCTTACAGTAATCGAACGTGAATTTGACGTCTTCGGCCGTCAGCGGTTGGCCGTCGTGCCACAGCATCCCTTTGCGGATGGTGAGGTCAAGCGTCAGCTGATCGATAACCTTGTAGGACTCGGCCGCCCAGGGAACCATTTCGCCCTTGGGCCCGACCCGGAACAGCGGATCATAAATCATCCGCAGCTCCATGAACTCGGTGGTATCCTTGGCCGCCACCGGGTTCAGCATTTTCAACGGTGTCGGACGGGCGGTTCGCACGTACCCGTCACCCTTGACCACCTCCATGTTGATGTCGGTCCAGAAGCTGCCGGTGCCCTCCCCCAGCATGGGGACAACGTTTTTGATGCGGTCTGAACGATAGACAGTGGTCATCTGCATATAGGCAATCACGTTCAATGCCTGGGCTTCATGGCAGAGCTCCTGCGCTTTGAAGACGATTTCACGCCGCTTGTCGATGTCCATTTCCTGCTGCTGGGCCACGGCCAGTTTATCGATTTCAGGATCGTTGAGGCCATACCAGTTGTAGCCCCCTTTTTTGTACTGCGAAGAGTGGTGGACCTGGTAGATGAACACGTTGGGATCGATCCGAATCGAAGCCCCTGAGAGCATGACGAACCACATATCGTAATCATGCTCCATGATCACCTTTTGGACATTGAGGTTGTAGTCAATTGGATTTGCTTTAACTTCCCAACCGATTTGCTTAAATGCATCCGCGCATACCCGGGCCACCTCCGGTCTGACCGGGTCCATGGTGGCCGTGGCCGTGGTGATTTTCATGGCATCGACTTTGGCCCCCGGTTTGGGCGCAGCAAAGACCGCTGCCGGGCCGGCAATCATGGACGCGCCGATAGCTCCCCCCGTAATTTTCATAAATTCGCGTCTTCCCATTTCACGATCAATCATAATATGCCTCCTTTATGTTGTTTTGGGATAATTATCCGGTTTCAATATAGTCCTGAATATCCTCAACGGACATTGCGGCCAAACCCAGATTCTCCAAATTTCTTCCCGATGCGGTGAAGTCCTTGCCGATCAGGAACTCTCCAAGCTTGATGACCGTCTCCATGCGGGTCACCTCAACCCCTGCAATCTTGCCCAGCAACGCCATGGGCACCAAGCCGGTCGGGATATCTTCCAGCAAGTAGCGGGTGTGAAGTTTTTTTTGACCTTTGACTTCGGCGTAGGCCTGATTACATTTCACCGCTTCGGACAGGGTATCGCCAACAGCCCCGTAATGGATCCGGTACCATTCCAAAATGTCGGGCAATTTTATACCAAATGCGTCAGCCACTGCCAGGCGTTCTTTGTCCAGGCCTTCAACAAAGCCGCCGATGGTGGGGGTAACACCGTCCCAGTAATACAGCCAGTCATGATCCGACTCGATCAGCGAGGTGTTCAGCAGGGTCGGAGCCGGATGCATCATGGCATTGGCATTGCTCAGGCTGGTTTCGAGAACATTGGCACCCGCAAACATCTGGGGAAAAGCACTTTTCAACAGCTCCACCACCCGCGCGGTTTCGGTAGCCGGCAAGGCCGCCACCATCAATTCGTTTTTAATGCCAAATATGACGGCGTGGCCGGGTTCTGGGCAGCGACAGGCATAGAGCAGGGATTCCGCCTCGGCCAGGGTAATGACCGCTTTGCAGTTGCAATCCGATAGAACTTTCTTAAATTCCAGCGCACCACCGGTGGCACCGGGATGAATGAAGATAACCTGGTTGTCGACCAGATGCGGGGCACACGCTTCTGCAATATCGCGATGGGCGATTGCCGGTGCAACCACCATGATGATGTTGGCTCCGGTCAGTGCCTCACGGATATCGGTGGTCGCCAATTCCAGATTCCCGAAGCCGTCTACGGCACCTTCGACCTGAATGCCCCCTGCTTTGCGAATGGCATCAATTGTTTCCGGAAAAATGTCATACAGCTGTACGGCAAATCCCATTATTGCCAGATGGCCGGCCAGGGACTGGCCGCCGTTGCCGCCACCTATAATGGCCCAGGTTGGCCGATTGTCTGCTGTTGTCTGTGCGGTCATGGGAATTCCGCCTTTCCCGGCTCGC
>JASJCE010000336.1 GCA_030066155.1 Desulfobacterales bacterium
GCGGGCTGGACACCGGTCGCAACCTGGACATTGCCGGCAGAAAGGCTGTGTGACACCTGAACTTCGTAAAGCTGCTGATCAAATAAAATGGCGGAAAGTCCTTGCTCCTTAGCCAGATTTTTCCAGTACGCCGCATTGCCTTCCGTCTCTGAGAGATCGCCCAATGCACCGATAAATGTTTCAAGCTGGTGGATGGATATCGACTCCAGTATGGTCAGGCTTTCCAGACCGATCTCGTCAAGCAGGTTCATGAAGTTCTCGGTTAAACCCCGAAATTCCATTTTGTCCGAGGTATCCAACTTTTCGCCGTTTACCAGCAGGGTGTCCGCCGCTCTTGAAAAACCGAGAACCCGTTGCAGGGCAAAAAAACGCTGCAATGTCCCCAGGAGCGCTTTGAGAGCATTGGCCACCGTCTTGCTTTTAAGCGGATAGAGTTTGATGGCCCGGCTGGCGGCAATCAACGTCCGCAAGATATCCGGAATGCATTTCATTTCCTCGGACCCGAGTGGAGCCGTTATTTCCGGAATTGCCGTTTCCGGAGTTGAAATCTGTCCACCGGCGTTGATGCCCTGTCCGGAACCTGACGCTGTCTTGACCTTCACGGAATATTGGACCTGCTTTAATTCGATATTGATCAGCTTGTTGTCATAGGCGAATTTGTCCCAGAATCCGGCTTCAAACGTTTTGATGTCCGTTTTACCAAGGGTCTGCAGCAATAGTTCGATTTCAGCCTCGGTCAGTCCCCGGTGAAAGGCGATTCCTTTGAGCTCAAAGCGGTTTAATATTTTGAGAAACGTGTCCGTTACCAGTTTATACTCGGACGTATCAATTTTCTGACCATTGACCAGAACCGAATTTTTGACCTGAACGATATTCAGGATTTCATTATCAACCAGCACCCTGTCCAGAGACGCTTTAAATTGGCGGTTGATTTTCTCGATGGATTTACTGCCCGGCGGATAGAGTTTGGTGTTGCGAACGGCAACCATAAAATCTCTGATGATTTCAGGAACCCGTTGCAGATCTTCGGGCTTGAGCGGAATGTCGATCTCGGTCGTCTCACCTGCGGCGTCCACTGCATATTCAAAGGCTTCCTGGACGTTAAAATTCAGGTTATTGGCAGCCGCCTGGATTTTCTCATAACGGCTGGCTTTTTGCTGATCCGTGGATCGTTTAAAATGGTAGGCTAGGGTGGCGGCAGACGGCAGCAAGTGCTTCTCATACAGCCCTTCCTGGTAATTGCCGATTCGCTCATGAAGTTCGTGCTTGCGGTCCTGATCGATCGAACCGTATATGATCGACAACACCTCTTTGCCAAGCACGCTGATAACCTCGTCATTGAGTTGAAAGTTCGTGCTGATCAACCCCTGGGCACTGGCCTGGTCGATAAAATCCAGGACCTTGGCCTCCACCTGCTCGGAGCTGCCCACCAACATACTCAAAGAGACGTCTCCGCCAAGAGCCGAGACCTGATCTAGAATCAAACGGCTTTCTTCATCCAGCGCCGCAATTTTCTGGGTGACGATCTCCTCCAGGGATTTGGGTAGATAGGCTTCTTCCGGCATCTCAATCGTCCACTGCTGCCCGACCAGGGTAATCTTACGATCGAGCACCAGTTTGCGCAGCAGCTCGCTGATAAACAACGGGTTGCCCTGGCTGATCCGGGCCAATTCCTGGTTGAACTCCTGCGGCAGTTGGACGTTCGGGAAGAGGGCTTTAACGTGCTGGGCAATATCCTCGGGGTTAAGAGGCGTCAGGGTCAATTTGCGAATTTGCAACGGCTTCTGGTCCTGCTCGCAGAATCGTTGCAATGGCGTTTGATGACCGGCGTTGTCGGATTTCGGGTTGCTCTCCGCTGCCGCTAAAATACACAATGAAATCTTCTTGAGCAGAATCAGCTGCCGCAACAGCAACAGAGAGGCTTCATCCGCAAAGTGCAAATCATCCAGAAGCAGAATAATCGGCCGACCGCCGGTCGCTTTGATAAACAAACGGGCCAAAGCCGAAAAAATACCCTTGCGATTCCGGGCCTCGTCTTCACCTTCTACCGGTGCGGTCTCCGAAACAAGCTGCGGTAGAATTTGCGCAATATAATTCTGATGGGCTTTTTCAAGGCTCTTAATGATAGCCGTTCCCTTGTCTGCACGATTGCCGAGCAGATTCAGCAGGATTCTGGTCATCAGGTAATAGGGTCGAAACATCTCCCGTCGATCGCCGTTGACCTTGACCTGCCAGGCCTTGCTACGGCCCAGGCTTCGCCTTATTGTCTCCAAAAATTCGGTTTTCCCGATACCCGAGGTTCCTTCGGCAATTAACATTTGATTGTGTTTTTGACCGAACCGGTTCAAAATCTCGGAGACCTCGGCCAACTGGGAACTTCTCCCAACCAGTTTGATATCTTCGAACTGGTTGATGGCGGTCTTGTCAAAGACGGCCTCCGGGACGACTTCACTGGCATTAACCAGACAATCCCGGCCGATACTTTTAGCATAGTACAGGGCAACGTCCGCTTGTTGGATCAAACTTTTGCCGGACTTTGCGTCTTCAGGTGCCGAAGCGATGCCGAAACTCAGGGTAATGGGCAGATTTTCCTTTGACGTTTTCAGGCGAAACGGTTCTGAACGAGCTTTGTTGATGACCCGATTGCCCATTTTCAGGGCGGTCTGTTTATCACAATGCATGAACAGAATCATGAACTCGTCGCCGGCATATCGTATCGGCAGCCCCTGCTCTCCGGCCACGTCACGCAGAACATTCGCAACCCACACCAGCGCAGCATCTCCAACCTGGTGTCCGTAGGTGTCATTAATCCCCTTAAATTTGTCGACATCCATCATTATCAGGGACATGGGGTCTTTGGAGAGCTTGTCCCAGGGAACCTTGGACTGGAAATATTGAGATAGAAATCGTCGGTTGTAGAGACCGGTCAGCTCGTCCTCAAAGACCAACCGCGTAGGATCCTTCCCGGAAAACTCGAGCAAATTGACAAGATCTTGTTGTTTCATCCTTCAGAAATACCGATCCGGCTACAACCGTAAATTTAGAATTGCGGATGCACAGAGTACTAAGATAATTTTAGGCGGAAATGGGATTTATTGCAAGACATTATATTTATTACAAATATTATTGAACACTTATGAAGGAAAAGGGAAATCTGATTTGAACCGGTGAAAATGGTTTTAGGGCGTTGTAATGGTTAAAATCGTCGAAATGTTTTAGATTGTTAAAATGGTCAGGATCTTTTAGGTGGTTGTTGACTGGAAATTGGCTAATTCGTTAATTGGCCGAATGGTCAAATGGATAACTGCAATCCGCAATCGAGACTTTATTCGCGCTGAAATATACTCTATGCTCTCTGCGCTATGCCTTTTGCTATTTCAATCCGAAATCTACAATCCCCAATCGAGGCTCTTTGCCCTCTGCTCTATGCCGTTTCTTTCCGCATTCCGACTTCCGCATCGATAGCCGCGGCATAGTTCAGCTACCAGCAGAACGACGCCGGGTCCGACTTCCTTCACCTAGCCCTGATGCCCCGGGCACTGATTCCCCGGATATAGTACTTTTCGTCATTCAGAAAGCTTAAAAAAATGACGATAAAGGCCACCGATGCTTCCAGCATCAGGGGTTTGTTCTGATACAAAATATCCAGGTGTTTGTTGCGGATTTTACCGGATTTGTGACGGAAATAGGTCGAAAATAAGCCGTCCAGCAATTGACTGCCATCGGGTTTGGTGACCAGATCGCTGCGTCCGCTGTAACAGTACTGCATTGCTTCCAGCAACAGGCTGCGCTGGGATTCTAAATCTTTGACATGATAGCTGACAAGGTGAATCAGGGTGCGTTGTGCTTCCATCAGGCTTGCTTCTGAAACGGCATCGAACAGGTCTTTGACCGTCTGCTGCCCGGACGAAGGCAGGAGCTGCCGGATCAGGGAAAGCAGTACGGCATTTTTGAAAAGCTGATACAGGCGTTTGGCGCCATTGATCGCCGTCGTCGGCGTATGCTCCATTATAGGCCGGTATCCCGGGTAATTGGTGACGAAAAGAATTTGAAAAATCATTTCAAAGAAATCAATTCGGGCAAGCGCATCTTCCAGATCGATCCGCATATCCAGCGTGTTGTCCAGTCGATCTGCCAGTTTTATCGCGACAAGCTCGGGTGCTTCCCGGGCATTATGCAGCAGTCGCCCAATGTACTGATAGTACGACTCTCGCTTGACGCGGGTCAGGCACAGCAGATGGTGCATCAGCCGGGTTTCATGCTCCGGCTCCATCCGCTCCAGAAGATCGTACAGCTGGCCCTCCATTGCTTTCCACTGACGGACATCGAACTGGCCCGGTTTGACGTCCTCGAGAACGTCATGAAACAGGAGAGTTAGCAGGTTGATCATGCTGAGGTCGTCGAGAATGCGGGTGTAAATGGCCGCCGCCCGCAGGGGATGCAGCACAGCCATTGGCCCCAGACGTCGTCGCTTCTGCCTGTAGGCACTGAAAAGATATCCGAGAGCTTCCATCAGAATGCCTTTTTGCTCCCGGTCAAGTCTTTCGTCTTGATCCAGACGTTTGTTACCCACAATATACATCAGCACGTTATAGCGATTCAAGGAGGCGGCACTTAAGTTGTAGTTCAGTGCTGATGACAGTTTAAAAAACTCGGTCAGATCAAATAAGGGCATTTTCACCTCTGCAGCTCCGTTACAAAATTGCAGGTCGGGCAGAATAAGTCAATGGCATTTTGGTCAGATACAAAGTAAAAATCAAAGTGCGCCTGGGAAAGTAGAGCTTGACAGCCGCCAGGGAAACATCCATAGTCCTTGCGGTCCGAGTAAAAATTGTTAAGTTTAGGGTCATTTGATAATTCGCAGGTCACCAAGACACCAAGGTCAAGATTACCCATCCGTTTTTCATTTTGCACTTGTGGTTTTATTTCCGGCTTTGACGGACTGGGGATATGATGAAGGAGCAATCAATGGAAGGAAAAATTCAGGCAATATTGGATTACTTCGAGCAGATAAATGCAATTCCGCGCTGTTCCAAAAACGAAAAGCAGATCGGGTTGTGGCTCGAAAGATGGGCAGTGGAACGTCAATTTACGGTCAAACGGGATCAAGCCGGCAATCTGGCAATCAAAGTGCCCCCCACACCCGGGTTTGAGGCGGCACCCACAATCGTCATTCAAGGGCACATGGATATGGTCTGCGAAAAAACACCTGAATCCACCCACGATTTCTCCAGGGATGCGATCCGGAACATCATTAAAGGAGATTGGCTGCAGGCGGACAACACCACTCTGGGCGCAGATAACGGCATAGCCCTTGCTCTGGCAATGGCACTGGCGAGCGATGACAGTGTTTCCCACCCCGAGCTGGAACTGTTGTTCACCGTCGACGAAGAGACCGGACTGACCGGTGCCAAAAAACTCGAACCCGGGTTTATCGATGGCCGGATTCTGCTGAATGTGGATTCGGAAACCGAGGGCGTTTTTACCGTTGGGTGTGCCGGCGGTCGACACACGCTTATTTCTCGCAAGATGACACGCATGGACCTTCCTGAAAACAGCCGCATGTTTCGTCTAAATGTCAGTGGATTGCAGGGCGGACACTCGGGCATTGACATTATTAAACAGCGGGCCAGTGCCAATAACCTTCTGGCCCGCACGCTGCATTACCTGTCCGCAGCCTGCGAGATTCGACTGATGGCCATCGAGGGCGGAACCGCGCATAACGCAATTGCCCGCGATGCTGAGGCGGTTATTGCATGTGTCGCAGATAACGCGGAAGAGCTGGCCGGGATGGTGAGCCGTTTTGAAGAGACCTTGCAGGCCGAATTTGACGCCATCGAATCGAATCTGACCCTGAGCCTGTTATCGGCGGAATCAACTGTCGAGGAAAAAACCGCCCTCAATCCGGCCGATACGAAGTTGGTCATCAACCTGCTGCTTGCGCTGCCCCATGGGGTCAGGGGGATGTCGACCGCATTTGCGAACCTGGTTGAAACCTCCAACAATCTGGCCACCGTCAATTTATCGGACAATTCGCTCCAGATATTAACCAGCCAGCGCAGTCTGACACGATCAAAACTGGACGAAATCACCACTGCCATCCAATCCGCGGCAGTTCTGGCCGGAGCGGATACCCGCTGTAACGGCGAGTATCCTCCCTGGACACCCAATATGCAGTCTTTTTTACTTGAACGCTGCCGCGAAATTTATGAAGTCGTGTTCAACCAGGAAGCACAGGTAAAATCAATTCACGCTGGCCTGGAGTGTGCCATTATCGGGGATAAATTCGAGGGCATGGACATGATTTCCTTCGGTCCCGATTTAAGAGATCCCCACTCGCCCAATGAGGGACTCTACATACCATCTCTCGGCAGAACCTGGCGCTTTATGATGGCGCTTCTGGCATCATACGGAAGCCCCTGATCCTTTTGAAGGTGGAAATGTGTAAGTGGGTGAATGGATATTTATGGCAATACCGGGATCTTTACCATATCTGAAATAACAAATTACAATTGATAGGCACCGTATCCCAATTTACTGTACAAATTCACTATGGAGCACATCATAATTATTGGCGGTGGCGGTACCGGCGCGGCTTTGGCCCATGATTTGACGCTGCGCGGATTTACCGTCTCTTTATTCGAACGCGGAGAATTTCTATCGGGCACCACCGGCAGACATCACGGACTGTTGCATAGCGGTGCCCGCTACGCCGCTCACGATCCGGTGGCCGCCCGAGAATGCATCCAGGAAAATACAATCCTGCGCAAAATTGCACCGCAAGCGCTGGAGGCCAATGACGGACTATTTGTTGCCATCAATGAATCGGATCTGGCGTTTCGCCGCGAATTCCTGGACAGCTGCCGTGACTGCAACATACCCACTGAGGAACTTTCTGCCGAACAGGCCTGTTCCTTCGAGCCGGCATTAAGTCCGAATTTGAAGCTGGCGATTCGCATACCGGATGCCACGATGGACGCCTGGCGGTTGCCCATGCATTTTTTTGCCAGTGCCAGGGCAAACGGTGCAAAATTTCACAATTTTTCAGAAATCACCGGATTTCATAAAGCGCATGGGGCGGTGACGGGAATCCGGGTTTTTGATCATACGAACCACCGTGAATATGATGTAAAGGGTGATGTGTTTGTAAATGCGGCCGGAGCCTGGGCCGGGCAGATTTGCAGCAAGGCCGGTATCAAATTGCCCCTGCAGCCCGGCCCAGGAGTGATGGTCGCCGTCAATGGCCGGCTGACCGATATGGTGATTAACCGTCTCAACCGCGCCGGGGAGGCCGATATCATCATACCCCAGCGCGGACTGACCGTACTCGGAACCACGGTTTGGCTGGCAGCGGATCCCGATAAAGTCAAAGCTCCGCCCGAACACGTTTCGAAAATCAGGGACCTGTGTGCTGAAATGGTCCCCGCAGCCAAAGCCGCCCCCATTCATTCCATCTGGAGTGCACCGCGTCCGTTAATTGTACAGCAGGATGCTCAAGATCCCACCCGCATCAGCCGCACCTTTGACTGCTTTGATCACAAGGAAAGGGATAATCTGGATGGTCTGATTTCGATGATCGGCGGTAAAGCCACAACCCTGCGCGCTATGGCCGAACAGGCTGCGGATCTGATCTGCAAAAAAACCGGCCGGGAAATCGCCTGCCGTACCCAAACGGAAAAATTGCTGCATTACCGAATTTTCTATAAAGCAAATTAACCATTCCAAATCACAAAGGGACACGGATCTACAAGGATAAACACAGATCTAAAAAAAATCCGTGCAAATCTGCGAAAATCCGTGTCCCTCAAAAAACAAGAATCGATTATGCCGACAAAAAAAATTA
>JASJCE010000026.1 GCA_030066155.1 Desulfobacterales bacterium
GTCGGGCAAACTGCCGAAAAGCTGGCTAAATTACTGGCGTGTCAGGTCAACTGGCGGGCGCTGGGAGTTAATGGCATTGATTCCAGCGGGGTCATCGGTCAACTGGTTCCGCGCCTGCCGGATAAAAAAACCGATATTTTCCTGGTCTCGGTGGGCGTCAACGATATAACCGGGCTGTCAACCCTCTCCCGGTGGGAGCGAAATCTGGTGGAAATACTCAAATCCCTGACCCGTCACTCGTCCGATGCATTGATTGCAGTTGCCGGCATACCGCCCCTCAGAGGATTTCCAGTGCTGCCGCAGCCACTGAGAGCGCTGATTGGATTTCGCGGAGAGGTTTTCGACAGAAGCGCCCGTAAACTGATTTCTCATTATTCCAATGCCCTGCATATACCGCTTGACTTCGAGCCGAACCCTGACCAGTTTTCGGCGGATGGTTTTCATCCTTCAGAAGCAAGTTACCGTGATTTTGGTGAAATGACGGCAACCCGAATTGCCGATCGGTTGAAATCCGCCAGTATGGAATTTAACGAGAAGCGTCTTGTCAACGGATAGAAGGATATCGCCAATGAAGATCGCAACCTGTTCCCATCGACCGGTTCTGGTTCCGTGCAATTTGAAAAATTTTGAGTATCAGATCGACCCATACATCGGATGTCAACATTATTGCTATTATTGTTATGTTCTGAACCAGGCCGAAACGGATTGGACCCGGGAGATTCAAATCTACGACGACGTTAGCGGTCAATTGAGCAAGGAACTGGCGCGCATTCTTCCCCAGACGATATACCTGGGGTACTATACCGACCCCTATCAACCATTGGAGTCGGAATATTGCCAGACCCGGCAGGTACTTGAACTGTTGTTGGAAAGTGGATTTTCGGCAAGTATCCTGACCAAATCGGATCTCGTCGTTCGCGATATAGATATCCTGCAGCAAATGCAAGACGCCAAGGTCAGCGTTTCGGTTGCGTTCCAAGAGGATCTGGATCGTCAGCGATTTGAAGACAATACCCCCAAAACCGATGCCCGGGTAGCGGCCTTAAAACAACTAAAGCTGGCCGGTGTCAGGACCGGCGCCTTGATCTGCCCGGTTTTTCCGATGATTTCGGATGCAAAAGCGTTGTTTGCGATGCTGGCCGATCTCACCGAAACAATCTGGGTATATGGTCTTAGCATCGACGATCCCTCGGACCGAAACTGGCAGAATATTCGAGAAATCCTGAGCACGCATTATCCTGCCCTACAGAAAGAGATCGAGGCAGCGGTCTTCGCCAAAAGCCATCCGTTCTGGGTACGACTTCGTGAAGAATTGGTTGGTCTCGGGAGATCCTACCCAATAGACCTTCATATACATCTGTAATCCATAAAAAGCAAAGGACGCCGCTATAAAAATGAATCTTATTGAACTGCGACACTGTCATTCGAAGGCTGGGTCAAACGGACCTATTTGGGACAACCGGTATAAATGAATCGAGACACCTACAACAATTTCGAGGAGCTTAGGCAAACGGAAAAACTGAATAGGGACTACCGGATATCTAGTTGTGACAGGGGATCTGCGGTCACGATACTGGCTCCCCACGGCGGCAGGATTGAGCCGAAGACATCGTATATTGCCGAACACATTGCCCGGAATAAATTCAACTACTATTGTTTTGAAGGCATCAAACCGCACAATAATCGATCTTTACACATTACCAGCCACAATTTTGATGAACCGCGGGCGCTCGAGTTGCTGACCCGTTCCCGAATCGTTGTGGCAATTCATGCCTGCCGGAACCAGAAAGTGCTCGTTTATGCAGGCGGCCGCGACCAGGAACTGATTGGTGAAATTGACCGGCAACTGACTTTGGCGGAGATACCGGTTGCTGATGGAGATGCCCGATATCCGGGAGTCAACCCGAAAAATATTTGTAACCGGGGCACATCCGGTATGGGCGCCCAGCTTGAAATCAGCCGGGGCCTAAGGGATGATATGGACAAGGTCAAGCGGCTGTGCACCGCCGTTTTCGCGGCAATATCAGCAATGCCGAACGTATGAGTCATTCCAACCGCGATAGCTTAGTCACATCGGGTGAGTAACCTTCAGATTAGGCTGAAGTTTAATCGGTTGGCAGCATCAGATAAAAATCCTCGCAATAAAATTGAAAAGTATCAGACCGATCAAGCCTATGCAGGCAAACTTGATCCTTTTTTTATACTCGCCTACTGCACTGCCCCCCTGGTCGTTGTCCAATAGAAATGGTATGAATTTAGAAGGTTTGACGGGGTAGAAGAAAAAGTCGTCACGGTCGATACCGAATGGTTTTTCAAAACAAATTTCTTCCCAGATATAAACCTCATACTTTTTCAGATATTCAAAAAAATCAATGACCAGGTATATAGTGAGGATTCCGGCTGCTCCAATCAGCATCACCAGAATAAAGGAAAAGAAATGTTCCATGAAAGCAGACCTCCTTTTGCACAGCGATTGATAATGTTATCGGCAATTGCCATGCAAACTTTAGGTCTATTTCCGGTTGACCACATGTTACTGGGGTGTGGCTTTCGGCGGTTGCAGCCTGAAAAACATGTGCCCGGCAACGACATGCGGACCGACGCTGTCAGGGTGACAGGCCTATTTCTCCAGGGCAGTAAACCCGGAGCGGGCTACCTCGATGATTTTATCGCTGCCCACCTCGGCTAAGAAGTTATCGATCAATTTGGATGTGCCGGCCAGTTGAACGATAAACACTTCATGGTTCTGATGATCGAGCATCTCGACACGATACAGGCTGAAGAGTTCTTCCATGCGGTCACTGTCGGCTTCAAATTTGACGATCGCAACCTCACGCCAGAAACTCTGATCAATATCCAGTTCCCTGGCGGAGATGACCTCGGTCACCTTTTCAATCTGCCGCACCACCTGAGCCATCTTGTCATCGCTGTCTTCATATAGGGTAAACGTCATGCGGCTGATACCGGGCTGGGGTGTGGTACAGGCCGTGATCGTTTCAACGTTGTACATTTTACGCCGGATCAACATGGAGATCTTATTCAAAACCCCGGGACGATTTTGCATGAACGCCAGAATTGCCCGCCGTTTTTTTTGCCTATTCGTTGTCATAGACACCTTCCGCTCTCAATCGGTCATCAATCGTCTTTTTTCATTGTCACAATCATATCGGCAATACTGCCGCCCGCCGGTACCATCGGCAACACAATTTCACTGGGATCACACAGAAATTCCACCATGCAGGCACCCTTGTGCTCGGCCGCCCGTTCAATGGCAGGCACAATTTGCTCGGGTTTCGAGACACATTCATAGGGTATTTTGTAGGCGCCGGCAATGGCACCGAAATCAGGGTTCTGCATGGGCGTTCCGGCAAAGCGGCCGTCAAAAAACATGGTTTGCCACTGTCGGACCATTCCCAGGTACCCGTTGTTGAAGAGTAAAATCTTGATGTCAACTTCATGCTCCATTACGGCGCCGAGTTCCTGAATGTTCATCTGGAACCCCCCGTCACCGCTGATGGTCCAGACCCGTTCATCCGGCCGGGCCAGCTTGACGCCGATGGCCATCGGCAGCGAACAGCCCATGGTGCCCGCTCCACCGGAGTTGAACCAGCTGTTGGTGGTTTGAAAGTTATAGAACCGCGCCAGAATCATCTGATGCTGACCGACGTCCGATACAATGATATCCTTGCCCTCGGTTACATCGGATAAATGCTTGACAATGGTTTTCATTAACAGTTGTCCATCCTGGCCGATTCCTCTTTCAATGTCGCTATGAATTTCATCCGCGATTTCCGAGCGGTACGTCTCAATTTTTTCAAACCATGACCTGCGGGGCTTGGATATGAGTTCAGGGGCGCTGGCCAGAAGCGTCAGTGCCTGCTTGACATCGGCATTGATAGCGACCGATGTTTTGACATTTTTGTCGATTTCCGAGGGATCGATTTCAACATGGATAACCTCTGCATTAGCCCCGAAATCAGCGAGATTGCCCGTCACCCGATCATCGAACCGCATGCCAAACGATATAATCAAATCGGCATTCAGCAATGCCCGGTTAGCTTCAACCGTCCCGTGCATGCCGACCATACCAAGGCTAAGGGGATGATCGACGGGCAGGGCTGAAAGCCCATGCAGGGTAAATGCAATTGGTAGATTGGCCTTCTCCGCAAATTTAACCAGGGTTGGTCCGGCGTTGCAGTTAATCACGCCGTGACCGCAAAGAATGATTGGACGGTCACTGTGATTGATCAATCCCACGGCCTTCCGCACCTGCTCGCGGTCCGGCGTCGGGGAGTAGAAAAAACCCGGCAGATCCGGTTCATAGATCCTGGGATCAAACTGGTAGCCCTCACTGGCATCCGCATTCTGGACATCTTTGGGAATGTCAACGACCACCGGTCCGCCGCGTCCGGTCGCGGCCACGTAGAAAGCTTCATGGATCGACTCTTCGATCTGGTTCACGTCTAATGGCATATACGTCTGCTTGGTAAGCGGCATCATCACACCGACAACGTCGCTTTCCTGGAAAGCGTCCGTTGCGATAACGCCCGACGGCACCTGGCCCGTAATGGCCAAAACCGGAACCGAGTCCATCAGGGCATCGGCAATGCCAGTAACCAGGTTCATCGCCCCCGGCCCGGAAGTGGCCATGCAGACGCCGACACGGGGATTGGAAGTAGAAATCGAGGCACGTGAAATTCCCTGGGCCATAAATACCGCACCCTGCTCATGCCGCGACATGATGAATGTAAACACTTTCTGTTTTTCCATTTCGTCGAAAATCGGCATGATGGCTCCGCCAGTATAGCCGAAAATATATTTGACGCCTTTATCCAGCAAGGCTTTCAAGGCTAGTTCTTTTCCCTTCATGTCCTACCACGTCCTTTCTGATCCAAACATGCAGTGCAAGATCGTCCAAATTGACCATTCAGTTAGATCCGCGCTTGCTCCGAGAATACCCGGAACATACAGGGTCCCTTCAATGCATAAGGGGTAATATAACCCCTTTTTTATTACTTTCTACCCCCATCGAGCGGGTTCGTCATTTTTTTATGGATGCCGGTTAGGGCAGGGACAGGCTACCGTCAGCAGTCACCCTCAGGATGACTTGACTCGGACATTTCTTTTTGCCATATTACGGGTGCCGCATGTAATCGGTTGCCGTATGATATCGATAGCCGGCCGCTGAGCCACGCCGATCGCGGCTAGGCGTCGAAAGACATAGCGTACCGCAAAACAACCATCGGTGAACAATTCGGCAACGTGACAACAATTCAATAGATCTGCCTGCCAGACAGACTGCAAACTGCCGGTAAGGGGAGAAGTCAAGAGAAGCAATTATGGGAAAAACACTGTTTGAAAAAATTTGGGAGCGCCACGTTGTCAGGGAAATGCCTGATGGATCGGCCCTTCTATACATCGACCGTCATCTGGTTCACGAAGTCACCAGCCCCCAAGCATTCGAAGGCATGCGGAATTCGGGCCGTAAAATACGGCGTCCTGACCTGACGTTTTCGACAATGGATCATAACGTTCCCACCACCGCGGACCGCATGAATATCGCAGACCCGATCTCCAGGGCCCAGGTCGAGGCCCTGAGAAATAACTGCAAGGAATTCGACATCACCCTGTATGATCTTGGTGATGACCACCAGGGCATCGTTCATATTATCGGCCCCGAGATGGGGCTGACGCTGCCCGGGTTGACGATTGTCTGCGGTGACTCCCACACCTCCACCCACGGAGCCTTCGGTTCCCTGGCATTCGGGATCGGGACCTCAGAGGTGGAGCATGTTCTGGTTACCCAAACGCTTGTGCAGCGCAAGCCCCAGACGTACAAAGTTGAGTTTACCGGCCGACCGGGACCGCACATTTTTTCCAAGGACCTGGTGTTGAAAATGATCGGCACCATGGGGACTGCCGGCGGCGCCGGCCATGTACTCGAGTACTGCGGCGAGGCCGTACGCGGTCTTTCGATGGAAGCCCGTATGTCCATCTGCAACATGAGCATCGAAGCCGGGGCCCGGGCCGGAATGATTGCACCGGATGACACGACCTTTGAATATATCACGGGTCGCGACCGGCGCTTTGCGCCGAAGGGTGAAGCCCTCGATCAAGCCATGGCCTTCTGGAAGAGCCTACCAAGCGATGAAGATGCAGAATTTGACCGGTCCCTTGTCATCGATGCCGCCACCATAAAGCCCCAGGTAACGTGGGGAACCAATCCGGGTATGGTGATCGATATCGATCAAACTGTTCCGGGTCCGGATTCGGCAGAGGGTTACAGCCGTGCCGATGTAGATAATGCTCTGGCCTACATGGGATTGGAACCCGGCGTGCGGCTGACCGACGTGCCGCTGGATGTGGTTTTTATCGGCAGCTGCACAAACTCCCGCATTGAAGATCTGCGGCTGGCGGCCGGTATCTTCAAGGGCCGCAAAAAGGCGGACAATGTAAAGGTGTTGGTCGTTCCGGGCTCGCAGCAGGTTCGCCTGCAGGCCGAAGCCGAAGGCTTGGATGAGATATTCAAGTCCGCCGGTGCCGAATGGCGGTTTGCCGGATGCAGTATGTGTCTGGGAATGAACCCGGACCAGTTGCAGCCGAAGCAGCGTTGCGCGTCGACGTCCAACCGCAATTTTGAAGGCCGTCAGGGCAAAGGCGGCCGTACTCACCTGGTCAGCCCGGAGATGGCCGCTGCAGCCGCAGTCGCCGGCAAATTTGTAGATATTCGAGAATGGCTTCAGGATTGATTTTAGACATAAGGAAAAACCATGAAAGCGTTTACAAAACACACCGGTATTGTCGCGACACTAAATCGGTCGCATGTGGATACCGATGCGATTATCCCCAAACAGTTTTTAAAATCGATCAGTCGGTCCGGGTACGGTCCGAACGCGTTTTTTGATTGGCGCTACCTTGCGGATGGCAAGCCGGACCCGGACTTCGAGCTCAATCACCCCCGCTTTGAAGGCCGTACCATACTGGTCACCCGCAATAACTTCGGCTGCGGATCCAGCCGTGAACACGCCGTCTGGGCTCTGGCCCAGGATGGCTATAAAGTCATCATTGCTCCGTGGAAAGAGGTGAATAACGAACGGGTCAATGCGTTTGCCGACATATTCAGAACCAATTCCACCAAAAACGGACTGCTCGTCGTTGAATTGGGGGATAGCGAAGTGGATCTCATTTTCGACCGGGTCCAATCCCAGGAGGGTCTGCAAGCGACCGTCGATCTGACCGATCAACGGGTTGTACTTCACGATTCCGAGCGGACCACCTTTTCATTCTCCATCGAACCCGGCGACAAAGAGCAGCTGCTCAACGGACTGGACGATATCGATCTGACCCTCAAGTACGAGCCGGACATAACCCGCTTTGAAGCGACATACAATTCCTATCTGAGTTAGAGGTTGAAGATTTACGGGTAATGAATCCGGCGAGCCATTTCCTGATCGGTTGGACCATCGCAAATACCGTCGACATCCCCCGACGCGACCGGATCCTGGTGACGCTGAGCGGTGTCGCTCCGGATATCGACGGGTTAGGCATAATTGCCGAGGTGTTGACGGAAAACACGACAGCCCAGTTGCTTTGGTACAGTCAATACCACCATGTCCTCGGGCACAATTTACTGATGGGGATGATTTTGACGGCAGCCGTATGGGTGTTCGGCCGCAGGCGATGGCTGTCGGCGTTCCTTGCGTTCCTGGTCTTCCACCTCCACCTGATCGGTGACCTTATCGGTTCACGGGGTCCGGATGGTTACCAGTGGCCGATTCCATATTTATTTCCATTCTCGAACAAATGGACCCTGGCCTGGCAGGGCCAGTGGGAGCTGAATGCCTGGCCCAATTTTCTGATCACATCGATCGTGCTGGGCATCGCCGCCTATCTGACCTGGAAGCGTTGCCGCTCCCCGCTCGAAATATTCTCAAAAAGAGCAGATTCGGCTCTGGTCGCCCGCATGCACAGACGATTCGGAGCGCCGTAATCCAATTGACTTTCGGCAGACTTTGAATTCGGTAAGGGATAGTTTGCGTTAATTGAGGAATTACACATTGCAAAAAATAGATCGACAAAATACCAAAATTTTAGCTCATTTTAGCTCATTTTTAATTTTAGTTCATTTACTTTGGTTAGAATGAAAACTTTTTAAAATCTTGCGAAATATTTGTTCCTGAAAATGTGACATAGTGCAGTTAATGAGGAGAGTCGATCATCGCCTATCGCTATTTCATCTGTTTGCTGATTTTTCTGTGCTACGTGCTGGTCTTTTTCCATCGGCTGTGCCCCGCCGTAATCGCCATGGACATTCAGGCCTCGTTTGGCCTCAGCGGCACATTGCTGGGCGTGCTGGCTTCAGCTTATTTTTACGCGTATGCCTTTATGCAGCTGCCAACAGGACTCCTGGCCGATTCCTGGGGCCCGCGCAAGACGGTGTCTTCTTTTTTTATTCTGGCCGGCATCGGATCTATACTGATGGGAAGTGCCCCGAACCTCACCATCGCCATCCTGGGACGAATCCTGGTCGGAATCGGTGTTTCAACGGTTTTTGTCTGCAATTTTAAATTGCTATCGGAATGGTTTACGGTCCGTCAGTTTATCATTATGGGTGCTGCGTTCATGGCCATGGGCGGTGTCGGCGCCCTGTCTTCCAGCGCTCCTCTGGCCTGGGCCAGCAATGCCATCGGCTGGCGTATGACTCTGACCGGTGTCGGCCTGGTAACACTGTTGATGGCCGGCCTGGTTTATTGCTTTGTGCGAAATCGACCCGCCGATATGGGGCTCGCGCCCGTCAATCCAATCGGGACCGCAGATAAACCGGCGGAGGAAAAAATCAGTCTGGTGAATGGATTGAAGATGGTCATTTTCTCAGGTCGTTTCTGGCCTGTTGCCATCTGGGCCTTTTGCGTCATCGGGATTTCTTTTGCCGTTGGCGGTCTGTGGGGCGGACCCTATTTGATGCATGTGTACGGGCTCAGCAAAACAGCTGCGGGTGGCGTGCTGTCGACCTTTGCCCTCGCGCTGATCTTTGGCAGCCCCGTATTTGGATGGCTCGGCAACCGTTTCGGCCGCAGGCCGGTACTGATTGGGTGCAGCATTGTGTTGACGATTACGTGCGGCCTGATGAGCTGGCTTGTGGATTCATTGTCCGTAACGGCCCTCTATGTCCTGTTTTTTTGTTTTTTCGTCACCGGCGGTGCGATCGGTCCGGTGCTGGCCGCAATGTCCAAGGAGTTGTTTCCCATCGTGATATCCGGGACGTCCGTTGGAATGGTGAACCTGTTCCCGTTTGTCGGAGCTACAGTATTCCAGATCGTTATCGGATCGGTTCTGTCTGCGCAAAGCCACGGCCAGAATCACTTTACAACCATCGGCTATCGGTACATGTTTTTGATCTGTCTGGCAGGGGCCGTGCTGTCCCTGGCAGCCACCGTTTTTATGAAGGAAACGCTGGAAAGGAATTAGACCATGCAAGGGGATTCGAAGAAAAATCAGCCGGACCTGCAAACGATAGAGATGGAAGCACTCATTTCACGCTATGCGGTATTGCTGCTGGATGCCTACGGCGTTCTGGTGACTGAAGCCGGCGGGCTTCCGGGCGCCGCCGAGTTGATTTACGAGTTAAACCGCCGGCAAAAACCGTACTACCTCCTGACCAACGACGCTTCCAAGCAGCCGGTGACCGCTTCTGAGCGGTTTCACGGGTATGGTTTACCGATTGAAACGCAACGGGTGATCACTTCCGGTAGTCTGCTTGCCGGCTATTTTAAAGAAAAACACCTGGCTGGTGCACGTTGCGCTGTTCTGGGTCCGGAGGATTGCGCCAAATATGTCACGGACGCCGGCGGAATGGTTGTCTCTCCTGCAGACGGTTTTGACGCTCTTGTTATCGGGGATGAATCCGGCTATCCGTTTGTCGAAACCGTGGATGCGGTCATAACCGAAATTTTTCGCAAGGTCGACCGCCGGGAGGCGGTTCATCTCATCCTGCCCAATCCCGATCTGATTTACCCCAAAACCGGCGGCGGATTCGGCATTGCCAGCGGAAGCATCGCCGGGATGATTGAGGCCGCCCTGCAGCTGCGCTACCCGGATCACAGCAGCCTGAAGTTTGACCGCCTCGGCAAACCTCATCCCGCTATTTTCAAAGAGGCATTGAAGCGCAGCGGAACGATGGATATGGTTATGATCGGCGATCAGCTGGAAACGGATATTTGCGGTGCAAAGGCCTTCGGTCTGGACTGTGCACTGGTCAGCACCGGCGTTACCGACCTCAGCAGCGGTGATCCGGCCGCGCAGCATCTGCCGCCGACCTACCTTTTGAAGTCCCTGAAACTGACTTGAGTAAATATCCGATGCCAGAGGAACCGGCTTAGGTCCATCCTGGAGGGGTTAAAAATGCAGTTACCATGACCAACAGTGTTCAGGTTTCAGGTGCCGGTAGCCAGAATTCAGATGCCAGAGAACAGAGGTCAGAGCCCAAAAAGGCAGAAGGCAGAATCTAATGAATTAGAGATTAAGATTGCTTTCTGAAATACAAGATCTTTTTTCTTTCATCTGTTATCTGTCGTCTTGAATCTGAAACTTCGAATGGTTGAAGGGATTCGGATTGGATCTGATTTTCATTTTATGGACAGGACATACAGGATTGACATGATTGTTTCGCCCACGGCGAGTAGTTTTCGGGCGAAGGCCGCTATATCCTGACAATCCGGTTAATCCTGTCCAATTTTTTTTAAAAGATAAGAATCCATTCCTCATTTTCTTGCAAAAAATTAGGGCTTTTCATTTGATAGGACTAAACGCTTGCGGCCAGAGGCAGCGCTGAAACCTGAAACCTGACACCTGACACCTGAAACCATTTTTCGGTAGGATGTGGTCGGCAAAATATGATAAGCTGAATACCCCTCGCCACGGATTCCGCTGCATAAAATCATATTGCATTCATCCCGATTTATGCTATATTCTGACGGCTTGAACCAACGATCGGAGCTGTCAAATTATGCGGTAATCAAACATGCGCCCCCGAGTCGGCCGTTCTGTGAGTCTGCCTCCGGATCAAATGGCCTCTAACTTGACGCTGTAGTGAAGGAAAACAATCGAAATGTCCAAAAAATTGCTCAAAGATTTTGTACCCAATCCTAACCACATACCGGGAATTTACAATTACTGTGATCGATGGTGTGAGCGCTGTCCGTTTACATCCCGCTGTCTGAACTATGAGATGAGTGAGGAAAAATTCGGCGATCTTGAAGATGGTGATCTATCAAACGAAGTGTTCTGGCAGAGAATGAGCGATACCCTCCAGGAAACCATGTCGATGCTGAAAGAGATGGCCGAAGAAAGGGGCATCGATCTGGATTCTCTGGAGACCGATGCCGGGGAGGAACGAGATAATCCACTTGAAGACAAGCCGGTGGTACACATGACGATCCATATGGCAAAATCCTACATCGATGCCGTTAAAAACTGGTTCGATGAAAATGTTTACATCTACGAAGATGATGTGCGGGAACTGGCAGCCGAGTTGGAGCCAGATGCAGTCGAATCGCCTGCCGGGGACGACACGGTCACCCTGATTGATTCTGTGGAAATCATCCGCTGGTATCAGCATCAAATCTACGTCAAATTACAACGGGCCATCCACAGCTCCCGGGACGAGGAATTTGAGATCGAAAACGGTTTTCCAAAAGATTCCGACGGCTCGACCAAAGTTGCGCTGATCGGTATGGACCGCTCTATCAGTGCCTGGGGCAAAATGATCAACTATTTTCCCGAACAAAGAGACAGTATTTTGGGCATTATCACCCATCTCGAACGTCTTCGGCGGCGAACCGAAAAAAAATTTCCGGACGCCCGGGCTTTCGTCAGGCCCGGATTCGACGAAATCGTCGACAAAGACCGCCCGCCGTCCGAAAGTACGTAAACAGAGGTTATAATGAAAAATTTGATGGATCGACTCTCAATTGGCATTGTTCTGGTAGCAGAAGGCTATGTGTTTGAACTCGAGCGACGGGGTTTTTTAAAGGCCGGCCCCTTCGTCCCGGAAGCCGTGCTTGAACATCCGGCAGCGGTTGCCGGCTTGCACGAGGAATTTTTGCGGGCCGGTTCGGACGTGGTTGTCGCCTGCACATATTACGGCCACCGTGCCAAACTGCAGGCAGTGGGCAAAGAGGATCGCCTGGAAACGCTTAATGTTAGCGCCCTCAAACTGGCCAAGGAGGCTGCTGAACCGTTTGACGCCCTCGTTGCCGGCAATCTATCCAATACCTGGGAGTATGATCCCGCGGTGTCAAATTCTGCGGCGGCGGTCAGGGCCATTTTCGACGAGCAGGTCGGATGGGCCGTACAGGAAGGGGCTGATTTCATAATCGCGGAAACCTTCGGCCACCTGGGAGAAGCCCGTTTGGCGTTGGAATCCATAAAGGCCGGTGGTTTGCCGGCGGTCATCACCTTCAGCCCGGCAACGGGAGAAAGTTGTGACGGCTATTCCTGGGAAAATGCCTGCCAGCAGCTTTATGATGAAGGTGCTGAAGTTGTCGGCCTCAATTGCGGCAACGGACCGGCCACGATGCTGCCTTACTTGAAAAAAATCCGCAACCAGGTCGGCGGACATGTCGCGGCACTGCCGGTACCCTATCGCACCACAGAAGACCAGCCGTGCTTTCAAAAGCTCAAACTGCCGGACCAGGCCTCGGCCTTTCCGCTGTCGCTGGATCCGTTTTTGCTGACCCGTTATGAAATGGCCGATTTTGCGCTGACTGCCCGGGACATGGGGATCAACTACATCGGCATTTGCTGCGGCGCCGGTCCCCATCACGTCCGCGCTATGGCCGAAGCGCTGGGACGCAAGCCGGCCGCCGCCAAATATTCTCCGGATATGAGCCTGCACCCCATATTCGGAGATAAGGATACCCGAACACAGCACGTAGAATGTTTACTCGGGCCGGTCGAAAAGTAAAGATCTTGAGCGAGCGCCCCCAGCGGATATTGCCGATCATTATTCTTTCCCAGTTTTCGGGAACCTCTCTATGGTTCGCCGGCAATGCCGTGCTGGGGGACCTGCAGCAACAGTGGCAGCTGGGTGATGCCGCACTGGGTTACATGACCTCCTCGGTCCAGCTGGGTTTTATCTGCGGAACCCTGATCTTCGCCTTTTTCATGATATCGGACCGCTTTTCCCCCCGGAATGTTTTCTTTGTATGTTCTTTGCTGGGCGCCGTTGCCAACGTGGGTATTTTGGTTGCACCAGGCAGCCTGATGTCACTGCTGGCCCTGCGCTATTTTACCGGCTTTTTTCTGGCCGGCATCTACCCGGTCGGAATGAAAATAGCCGCCGGCTGGTATCGCCGGGGATTGGGACAGGCCCTGGGCTACCTTGTGGGTGCTCTCGTGGTCGGGACCGCCTTTCCACATTTGCTTAAAAGCACCACGGGGTCGATTCCCTGGCAGAATGTCATCGTCACAATATCCGCACTCGCAGCACTCGGGGGCGTATTAATCCTCTTGCTCGTTCCAGACGGCCCCAATGCGGTTAAGGGGACAAAATTCAACAGCAGAGCGATCGCCATTATATTTCGGTCAAAGGATCTGCGGTCCGCCTCTTTCGGATATTTCGGACATATGTGGGAGTTGTACGCTTTATGGGCATTTTTCCCGATTTTCATCACGGCATACGGAGCAGCAGCCAGCCAGATGCTCAATGTTCCATTCTGGTCGTTTGTCGTGATTGCGGCCGGGTTTCTTGGATGTGCCGGCGGCGGTCATTTATCCATGAAACTCGGCAGCCCGAGAGTGGCCTTTTTTCAGCTTTTAATATCCGGAATCTGCTGTTTGCTGTCTCCCCTGTTATTTCACGCGCCGCCGGCCGTCTTTCTGGCATTTATCTGTCTATGGGGTATCACGGTCGTGGGGGATTCACCCCAATTCTCGGCCCTGACAGCCCAAACGGCGCCGCTGGAATTGGTCGGTTCGGCACTTACGATCGTAACCTGTATCGGCTTTCTCATCACCATTTTCAGCATTCAATTTGCCAGTTATTTACTCAACTTTCTTGCAGCTGAATATATTTTCCTTTTTCTCATACCGGGGCCAATTTTCGGCCTGATAAACCTCTGGCCCCTGTACCGCAAATCAGTCTGATAGCTTTCAAACTTGAAATTTCAGCTCAAAACCGCTAAAACAGCCCGAAACTATTCTAATGCATGGCGGGGATCGAGGATCAAAAAGGATGGAAACCCGGATGAGTAAAATATCGGCTACCGAGCCCGGCCCGGACAAGTTAATCAGCCGGCTGCTGGCGGATGATGGCACGTTTCCGAACAACCGGATACTGCCGCTGCTGCACTATCAGGGTGTACTGATGCTGCCGACCGGTAAGCCGGCGGTGGTGGTCGAGGATTTGTTCGGGTCGAATGCCTGGGGCGGAACCTGGCGCAATGGAATCTACAGCTTTCATCATTATCACAGTGCGGCACACGAAGTGCTGGGTGTATACGGCGGGTCGGCAAAGGTCCAGCTGGGTGGCGAGAAGGGCATAATCGTGACGGTGCACCGTGGAGATGTGATAATTATTCCGGCCGGTGTGGCCCACAAAAACCTGGGATCCTCGGCTGATTTCCGCGTGGTCGGCGCCTATCCCAGGGGACAGCTTCCGGATATGTGCTACGGTAAAGAGGCCGAAAGGCCCGGAGCCGATGAACGCATCAGCGCGGTATCATTGCCGGAACGAGACCCGGTATTCGGTGCCGGCGGTCCGCTGACAACCCATTGGAAAATCGCGACTTAGGATTGCGGATTCTCCGATTGCGGATTTCGGATTTTGGATTTCGGATTGATCAGATAGAATAAAATTGGAACTGTGTTGCGGGACGATACAATTGATTAATGACAATTGACAAATGAATAATGATGGAATCGCTTGGCTCCATCTTTTAACAAGTTTAAGTTCGATAGGATTCTATCAAACCTAAACCTTAAACTCAAAAACCGGCAAGTGTCGAAAGTTGGAATTATGTGAATGGATAAAGGATATGAGGCCGGGAAGTTAGAGGGTGCAAGGAAAAGGCTTTCGGGCAGTCGATTTCGAACCAATTCCGGTAAGAAGTGATTCATTGCTTCAACCCGAATTCCGCAATCCAAAATAGAAAGTTTCTGTCATCCGGCTTCTGTCATCTGTCATCTGACTTCTGTCATCTTTAACAGGGGGAGCGCATTCAATGAAACTGCTGCAGTGGGGGAGCTGTATAGGAGTCGTATTGCTGTTAACACTCGGGGGATGCACCCTTAAATCTACGAAGCCGCCCGTGGACGGGCACCGGGACGCCCGGAATGGCAGGGTCCTGATTGCGACTCAGAAAAGCGAATTTAAACGCACCGTGGCCTCTGAAATCAAAGACAACCTGGGGGATAATGTGGCCTATGTTCGGATCGTGGACGTCAAGTGGCTGCCCAATGAAACGCCGGAGGAGTTTAACGCAATTGTCATTTTAAACCGCTGCATGGCCGGCAGACCGGATCCCCGGGTCGAGACATTTATCGACGATCTACCCGAAAAAAATAAGGTGATCGTACTGACCACCGGCCGGCTTGATTCCTGGCAACCGGATTCGAGGGAAATCGACGCCATGTCTTCGGCATCGACCATGTCCGCGACATCGCCGATTGCCCGTTCGATCGCAGATAAAATACTGGAAATTATCGATTCGCAGCCGGAATAGGCAGACTTCAAATCCCTTCTGAAAGAATCAGCTGATTGCTAACCGGGAGAGGAAGTTCAGGGCGTTGAAGAAAATGCGCAATCAAGTCATTCTCACACCGTTTTTTCTGGACCAGTTGCTTGTAGATCTTGATGAAATGGCCTCGCCGGATTGGATCATCAATAAGCCGGAATTGCCCGAAGGCGATATACTTCTGCGGTTGTCCGCCATATACCGGCCGCTTGCCGAATTGGCTCGGGATGCAATTGAAAGCGGCGGAACGCCGGTCAGTATTGCCGGCGACTGTTGCACCACCCTGGGAATGATAGCCGGTTTGCAATCTGCCGGACTGGATCCGTGCCTCATATGGTTTGACGCCCATGGTGATTTTAATACCTGGGAAACGACTCCCAGCGGTTTTATGGGCGGTATGCCACTGGCCATGCTGGTCGGCAAAGGCGACCAAACATTGGTAGAAGCGCTCAATATACAGCCTTTATCGGAGAACCTTGTCTGGCTGACGGATGGCCGTGATCTCGATCCGAAGGAAAGGGGGTTGATTGAAGCGGCACAGATTCACCATTTGCCGGAAGTCAAAGCCCTGGCTGAATCGAGGCTGCCCGACACGCCTGTCTACGTTCACATTGACACGGATATCATCAATCCGGATGATGCGCCGGCAATGAATTACCCGGCTGCCGGCGGACCGTCGATCAGGGAAATGCATACCATCATGAAGCATTTACGCCGGTCAATAAACATCGCGGCAGTGTCGATCTCGACCTGGAATCCCAGGTTGGATAAGGACGGCCGAAGCCGCCGTGTCTGCATGGAATTGCTGAATACGCTTATTAACGGATACCTATGTCATCGGAAGAAATCGGTCCTCTAAATGAATATCAAATTGCCGCCCAGACAGGTGCTGCGTTTAGGGTCAAAAAAGGGCAAACCATTCGCGTCGTCGATGTCGAGGGCGAACAGGTTGCCGATCTGGTCTGCTTTGCGCGGCAAGACACAAAGGAGTACCTGTCATCCGGTCGCAGCATTGACTATAATGAAAAATTGAATTTATCAACCGGTGACATTCTTTACTCCAACCGCAGCAACCCGATGCTCGCAATCACCCGGGATGAGGTTGGCAAACATGATTTCCTGTTTGCTCCCTGCAGTCAGGAAATGTTCAGGCTGACCTACAATACAACCGGACCGCATCCAAACTGCCTGGACAATCTGGCGCATTCGCTGATCACATTCGGGATCCGGAACCATCAAATCCCGACTGCCTTCAATATTTTCATGAATGTTACCATAACAGCTGATGGCCGAGTATCGGTGAAGACGCCGCTGTCAACAGCCGGGGATTTTATCGACCTGCGCTCGGAGATGGATCTGATTGTTGGGGTCAGTGCCTGTTCCGCGGGCCGGTGCAATAACTTCAACTGTACGCCCATCCGGGTTGAGATATATAGAAAGGATATATCGGGTTGATGAAACGAAAAAATATTTCTACCGGGGCGCCATGGGAAAGCATCGTCGGCTATTCCCGGGCGGTCAGAATCGGACCCTATATTCACATCTCCGGCACGACGGCAACCGACAGTCAGGGCAAGGTCGTCGGCGTTGGAGACCCACATGCCCAAACGGTACAGATCATCAAGAACATAGAAAAGGCCCTGAACCTGGGCGGCGCAACTCTCTCCGATGTTGTGCGGACCCGCATATTTGTGGTTAACATCGATGACTGGGAAAAAATCGCCAAGGCCCACAGCAAGTTTTTTGAAGGCATTCGTCCGGCTGCTACCATGGTTGAGGTCAGCCGGCTGATTTTACCTGAAATGCTGGTTGAAATCGAAGCCGATGCGTATGTTAGTTGAGCCCATATTTGATCAAATCCGTTCCGCCTGCAAATCAGTGGCACAACGGGCAGCCCAGGTGCGGATCGACACCGATCGGATTTCCCGCTACGCCGCGGGACTGCCGATCGACAAAGTTGCGGTACCGGAATTGGATGCCACCTGCCACTACCTGGGCCACGAAAAGGACTCCCTGTCCTTTCTGCTGGTCCTGGATACCATCAATTTCGGATCCGGCTATTTTCCCCATCTTCGCAAGCGACCGGGAATGTCCGGATACTTTACCACAGCCGCCTCCTTGAATGACTATTATAGAGAAAAAGGACCGCTTGCAGCCAGTCAACTGACCGAGTTAACGGCGGAGGAGTGCACCCGCATTTTTAATCAGGATCCGGCAAACCCCACGATCAGCGAGTTGATGCAGCATTTTGCGACCGCCCTGAACGACCTGGGCCGCCTGCTGCTGAAACGGTTCGGGGGCAGCTTTAGCGCTCTGGTGGAAGCGGCAGATCATTCCGCCGGCAGTCTGTTGCAATTACTTCGGGAAATGCCTTATTTCAACGACGTCGAACTCTACGACAGTCTTGAAGTCCCATTTTTTAAACGGGCTCAGATTGTTGCCGCTGATTTAGCCGTCGCCTTTCAGGGCAACAGCTGGGGACACTTCAGGGATCTGGATCAGCTGACGATTTTTGCCGATAACCTGGTACCGCACGTCTTGCGCATAGACGGTATTCTGGTCTACGAATCATCCCTGATCTCCCGGATCGAAGCCGCCGACCTGATCCCTGCGGGATCAACCGAAGAGGTCGAAATTCGAGCCTGCGCCTTGCACGCCGTTGAGCTCATTAAATCATCCATCTGCAAAGCCGGTCGTCAGATAACATCCTCTCAGCTGGATTATTTCCTCTGGAACCGTGGCCAACAGCCCGAATACAAGGCGGTTCCGCGGCACCGGACCAGGACCGTTTTTTACTGAAAACCAAGAAATTGAAGATTGAAGATTGAAGATTTGTGGTATCCTGTCAATTTTATAAAGATGATTGAGCGCAGCCTCCGGCTCGTAGGGGTTTTAGCGCCTACGCCTCGGAGAGCGATTCCATCCATCGTAATTCGTTATTCGAAATTCGGCCTGCCCGCAAGGCGTTTAACTTTTTTTGGGCAATTATCAGCCCCTGTTTGGTTATTCAGTAATTGAGTCAACCCAAAGCGATGTGCATGGCAGGCGGAAACACCAAATAGAGCTAAAATAATTTCGTGTTTTCCAAATTTCGTGTTTTCGTGATGAATTTATTATTGATGAATTTGTAAAAAGTCAAAATTCTCAATTGTCGGCTGCATAACCTATTGAAGTTATTTTGTGCGACATTTATTTTTTTGCGATTTTTGCGCCTTTTTGCGGCTATATCACTATTAGAGAAGGAAATTGAAATATGACGATGTCGTGGCAGTTTCCGTACCCGTCCCAAAGAATGCCGGTGATGGCCCGCAATGTTGTCGCGACTTCCCAGCCCCTGGCAGCCCAGGCCGGTCTGCAAATGCTGCAACAAGGCGGGAACGCGGTGGACGCGGCCCTGGCGACAGCCATCACCCTGACGGTTGTCGAGCCCACCAGCAATGGTATCGGCAGCGATGCCTTTGCCCTGGTCTGGGATGGCGAAAACCTTCATGGTTTGAACGGCAGCGGACGCTCTCCCCGGGCCTGGACCCCCGATCGATTCGCCGCATTTCGGCAAATGCCGAATCTCGGCTGGGATGCGGTCACGGTACCGGGCGCGGTTGAGGCCTGGGTTCAGCTATCCCGAAAGTTCGGCAGTTTGCCTTTCGAAAAACTATTTGAACCGGCAATAAACTATGCTGAAAACGGATATGTCGTCTCACCCATAACGGCCGACAGATGGTCGTCAACATCGGAATTGTATCGGGAATTTCCTGAATTTAGAGCGACGTTTTTTCTTAACGGCCGCGCGCCACACGCCGGTGAACGATTTTGCTGCCCGGACCAGGCCGCAACCCTCAGATCGATTGCTGCCAGTCAGGGCGAATCATTTTACCGCGGAGATCTGGCCCAAAAAATCGTCGCATGTTCACAGGCCGCCGGTGGGGCCATGTCCCTTGAGGACCTCGCCGAACACCAGAGCCAGTGGGTAAACCCCATTTCCATTCGCTATCGTAATGTCCGGCTGCACGAAATTCCGCCCAACGGACAGGGGCTGGCGGCACTGATCGCCCTGGGCATTTTGCGTGAATTTGATATGGGCCGCTATGCGGTGGATTCGGCCGACAGTTTTCATTTACAGCTTGAAGCCATGAAAATTGCCCTGGCCGAGGCCTATCGGCATATTGCAGACAGCAGTTCCATGCAGATCGAGCCGGAGCAGCTCCTGGCAGATAATTTCCTGAAACGTCGGGCAATGGAAATCCGGATGGATCGTGCCTCGCGTCCGGTATCGGATGTCACTGCCGATCGGGGGACCGTATACCTGACAACCGCCGATGAAAGCGGCATGCTAGTGTCCTTTATCCAATCCAACTATCTTGGTTTTGGCTCCGGCATCGTCATTCCGGGTACGGGAATCAGCATGCACAACCGGGGCTTTGGTTTTGTATTGAAGCCGGACCACCCGAATTGCGTTGACGGCTATAAGCGCCCATTTCATACCATCATCCCCGGATTCGTCACCAAAGATGGTCAGGCCCTGATGAGCTTCGGTGTGATGGGCGGCAGTATGCAGGCCCAGGGGCATGTCCAGATGATGGTGCGGATTTTCGACTATGGCCAAAACCCCCAGGCCGCATCGGATGCACCCCGCTGGCACGTGGATGAAAACTTTGCGGTCGCACTGGAAGCCGGGATATCACCCGATACGGTAACCGATTTGAAATCCCGCGGCCAGGTCATCATTGAGGATGCGCCCACCCACGTCTTCGGTGGCGCCCAGTTGATCTACCGTCTGGAAGACGGTTACTGCGCCGCTTCCGATCACCGCAAGGATGGGGCTGCGGTAGGCTATTAGAGAAGGGCGAATCCACCAGGCGGACAAGACGAATGTCGATTGTCGAACTGCAGAATGTCGCAGACGGAGTGTTTTAGCATGTCAATACCTGAAATCAGCCCGAAGCAGATCGCCTTTTATGATCCCGAGCGAAAAGGCATGTTTATTCATATCGACCAACTGAAGGACAGCCCGTTCAAGGTCGGCGACCGATTTGCGCTGCGCAAGGGAAAAAGGGAGCTGTTTGCCATTACCATCATCAAAGATGACCAGGGCGATATCTTCTTTGACAAAAACGGGATATTTATCGAGCGCACCCGCAAGATCGACATCCTGCTAGGCGGCATTTTCGATGAGTACGTATTCTACATCGAGCCGGAAATCCCCTTCACGATCAAAATCAAACCCCTGGAAATTGTAAAGGACAACAATCAGCAGTGGCGATAAATTTTGATTACATCAAAAAGTAAAGCTTCATGGCCTGTAGAGCCAGGCATTGGTCTACGATCGAGAGGTGATGTCTGCTACTGACCTGTCAATCGGAATATTGGAATGATGAAAAAATGGAATGTTGGGAATGAAAAAGTAATAACCGGTGATACCATCGATGTACTCCTGAATTCGACGCACGAGGAGCTTGCAGAACTAAGTGCAGTCTATGACCGTTTGCCGGACACCCGATGCGCACGAAAAACCCATTGCTGCTCGATGCTGCCGGAGGCGACGCTGCTGGAGGTGCTGGCCGCGTTTAAACGTTTGGGGTCCTTGCAAGAAAGGCAGCGGCGTGGGATATTTGCCCGAATTATTGAGTACTTCTTCATCAACCCGGCCCGCATAACGGCCTGTCCGTTCCTGGTAGAGACCCGGTGTACAATCTATGAAGACCGATTTTTTGGTTGTCGGGCCTATGGTTTATGGTCAAAACGGCATTACGACAAAATGGCCGGATGTAACCGGCAGGCCAAATTATCGCTGGGACAGCAGTGGCGCAAAATGGGCATTACTCTACCGGACGATGTCCTTGACTTTCAGGTACCCTACTGTCTGGATGTCGAGGTCCTGAACGGCGCCATGGTCGACGATAGCGAACTGGTACTAATATCCCATGAGATTGCGGACCTTTCAGCCCGGTTGTCTCCCTGGCACGGAAAATTTAATCAACAGTATGTTGCGGATCTGAGCTTTCTGGCGGTTACGATGACCTATGGCATCCAATCGGCGCTCCGAATGAAGATCGACATCGTCCGCAATTTGCTAACAAACGCAGATCGAATCCAGTTAGACCAGATTCTAAAAAATATAGATAACAATCCGCTGCCGTTCGGACCGGACATGGAAAATCATGGGGAGGAATAATGAGTTCAAATTTCAGGTCCCGATTGCAGAAGAAAGAACTATTGGTTGGCACCCTGATTACGCTGGCAGCCCCCGAAGTGGCCGAAATCATGTCCGAAATCGGATACGACTGGTTATTTATAGATACCGAACACGGCCCACTCGATGCTCAGAGCGCCCAGGGCATTCTGCAGGCCGTTGACCACCGCAGTCCTTGCGTCATACGCATACCCGCCAATGACGAGGTATGGATAAAAAAGGCCCTGGATATCGGAGCCGCCGGGAT
>JASJCE010000337.1 GCA_030066155.1 Desulfobacterales bacterium
GAAAGAAGGAGGTGACATGAATTTTGATGAATATATTGATCGCAATCAATATCCGACCATGAAATGGAGCAGGGCATTCCTTTCAGAGCATTTTGGAAATGAAGAAGCAATTCCAATGTCAGTAGCCGATATGGACATAAAAGCACCTCCTACTGTGATAGAGCATTTACAAGCTCGGGCAGCGCATGGAGTCTATGGTTATGAATCTAAACCGGAGAGTTATGATGTTGCGCTTGAGGCATGGTATCAGAACCGGTATGGATGGAAAATAGAAAAAGATCAGATTGAACCATGTCCATCTATCCTGAATGCCATTTCAATTTTGATCAATCAACATTCGGATAAAGGGCAAGGCGTTATCATTCAACCCCCCGTTTTCTTTGAATTCAAAATGGTCATAAAAAGCAACGGCAGGAAAATTGTCAAGAATCCCTTGAAGCTACCAAATGGACAATACCGGATAGATTTCGATGACCTCGAAATCAAAGCGTCTGATCCGAACAGCCGGATATTGATTCTGTGTAATCCGCATAATCCTGTTGGCCGAGTTTGGACCAGGATAGAGTTAGAGAGGGTAGCTGAAATTTGTGAGCATCACGATGTTTTCGTTATAGCCGATGAAATTCATGGTGATTTTGCCTTTCCTCCTCATCAGTATACTCCCTATCTGAATGTATCTGAAACCTCGACACAGCATGGCGCTGCCTGTATTTCACCGGCCAAAACATTCAATATTTCTGGCATGGCTGATGCGATGGCGATTATTCCCAACAAAGCGTATCGTCAGCAATTCCACGAATTTGCTCATCGTTACCAAATCAACAAGGTTAATGTGTTTGCTTCAGTTGCGATGGAAGTTGCATATCGGGATGGCGCTGAATGGCTTGATGCACTGATCCTTTATATTCAAGGAAATGTTGGCCTAATCAGGGATTATTTAGACAAGAACGCCATCGGAGTATCATTAGTTGAACCTGAAGGAACATTTTTGGTCTGGTTAGATTTCAGAGAACTTGGTTTCGATGCCAAAGAGCTGGCAAGATTTCTTGCAGTAGAAGCAGGGATCGCAATCAGTCCCGGATACTGGTTTGGGAGAGAGGGCGCGGGTTTTGCTCGAATGACGATAGGATGTCCGCGAGCCACAGTGGAGAGTGCTCTCGACAACATAGTTGACGCGGTCAGGAAGCGTTCCTGATGGAGATTCCCTGATGGCTATTTATATGCCACAAGAAGAAGAAGGAGTGCACCGAGGCTCAACACCATGTCATCTGTTGGCGCATTGAAACCACCTGGATCTTCTTTGAAGACGCTGCTAAGGAAAGTTTTGTCGATCGGCTGGGCCGACGGGCTTAAGATAGTTCGTTTGTAATCAGAACAGGTATTGATCCCCATAAAACAACCGCAATGGGTAACGGTAAGAAATTATTTATATTACTGAGCGGCTATAAAGCTGGAGATTATCGGCGCAAATGTTGCCAGAAATTTAAAGGTAAGAAATTCAGCGGTCAGCCGTTTTGTTGCGCGAGGAGCAAGAATTGCCGCAGATATAAAGTTAAAGCTAATTGACCCACAGAAACGCACAAAAACAACACCGTCCCCTTATTTTCGTGCCCGATGATTGGCTGTTTCAACCCCAGGCATTGCTACATTATTCAGGGTTCATCAATTAGCAAATACTCGCTGAAGCTTCCTCTCATACAGTGATTGGAACTGCAAGCAGAACCGTAGCCTCCCGAGTTGAGAAGCGCTATATAATCTCCTTCTGAAATGGCTGGCAATCCTACATCTTCAGCAAATATATCGATCGCCTCATTAATATTGCCGGCAAGCGTTATTTTTTCTTTCGGTACATCCGGTCTCCACTTGAGAGGGGTAACAATAAAAGGCGTTTGGTAGTAAACGGCCAGACTTTGGATATTAAAGCCGCCATTGACTCCCACAAAACAGGTGCCAGCCTTCTCCTCCACAGTATTGACTTGCAGCAGCAGAACGCCCGCATCTTTAACCACGTAATCGCCCGGTTCTATTTGAATTTCTAATTCCCGGCGATTCGCATGCTTTTCTATGACCCCGGCCCATGCATCGAGGTCGAGAGGTTTCTGACCCTCGACAAGGGGAACACCGAGGCCTCCGCCGATGTCCAGTGTATCGATTTCGGGGCATTGATCCAGAAACCAGTTGCAGCCGACCAGAATTTCATCCAGCGTATCTAAATCGTTTGTTCCATAACCGGAGCCAATGTGAAAATGAAGGGTTTTGATGATCAGGCCGTATTTGCCGGCGACCTCTAAAGCCTCAAGAAAACGGTCTTTATAAATTCCAAATTTAGTGGCTTTGGACCCCGCATAATGAAGTCCCGAATGATAGCCCGCACCCTGACTAGGGTTGATCCGTATGCCAACCGATCTTCCCGGGAATTGGGCTCCCAGGCGCCTTAAGGTGCTGATGGCATCACAGTTAACATGTACACCGGCATGCCTTTTCAGACATTCGATGTCTTCATCAGATACAGATGTGCCGGTATAGGTAATCTCGTTTTCATGAAATCCAGCCTGCCGCGCCAGCAACAACTCACCGGGAGAACATACGTCTGCGCCACAAAGACCACCGAGCTTTAGGCTGGTAACCAATGGCAGATAACGATTGGCTTTGAGTGCATAAAAAATCTTGAATTTAATGCCTCTTTTCGTAAGAGCACCTGAAAGACGCATCAAGTTTTGCTGAATACGGGTAACATTGTAAACAAAGGTAGGCGTTCCCGATGATTCAGCAAGTACCTGGAGGTTCTGTTTACCAAAAAAAAGGTAGTCATTACGGTAGCACAGATCGTCACGTTCCCACCATAGTTGAGGCTTATCAAATGAGTCATTCATTTTGATTCTTCTCCAGATTTAGGTTCGGGAATCCAGGAGATGATGTGTCGTGCCGATTCTCGATCCCGATTGTCTAACCAATCAATGCTGTACCACCCGGCCCCGCGTCCCAATTGTGCAAGCCACGGCCATACGGTCTGAGGACTCGCAGCAATCGAGATGGCGCGCGTCATGGAAACACGAGCTTTAGGGCCCCCTTCAAAATAGACATCCCCCGGCATTTCCAGGGCACGCTCTTCGCTGGTGGAACCCCAGCGCGCTCCCCAGTGCAGAAAAATGAAAAATCCAAGCGTTAATAGTGTAAACAGAATGAAGAGCAAAATTAGGACTTGTGTAATCATCTTCTAATTTCCAAATATGCCTATAACATTCAGAATGAGTATTGATATCTGCCGATCCCTATACAAATGTCGATACCATTCCATATATCCAATTTCAAGTTTTAGCATAACACTGACCATATTTAAGCAGGGCCGATCGAAACGAATATCAAGAACCGAACCGATTAGCGGTTGGGCTTCTGGGGACCACCTGAGCGAATCTGAGGGATAGCGTCTATCTCAGCGTCTATCAATCAGAAAAAATAAAATGGGCTCAACCAAAATCCGTTCTAAGTGCTTGATTTTATATGTCGGGGTGAGATTTACCCGCCGTTCGTGTGGAGGGGGATTTGAATGCGCCGGAGGCGCACAAGCCTCCTTCAAGGGGTGCTTTACCCGGCGGGCTCCGACTGGAATACGAGTAGCTTTGAATTAATTTTGAGTCTTACAATGTATAATTTATTTTAGAATATTAATTATTTGTGGGACAATTGCTATATTAAAATCAAATTTTGAAAGGAGGCTTTTGAAATGGCCGAGGGTGTTAATGTCAGAATTACTGGATAATTAAGACGTTTTATCGAGGAGCAAGCCGGCCCTAGCGGCCTATATGAATCTGCCAGTGAATACGTACGCGATCTGATTCGTCGAGATTACCAGCAGCAAGAAGAGCGCAAATGGAATTGGCTTATGGATCAACTCCGGCCCGGGATGGAAGCTGATGAGAATGAGTTTGTTCTTTTGTATCCTGAGGAAATTTTAGCGGCCGCTAAAAAAGAGAAGTCCCGCAATGCAACTTAAAATATCTGCGGCTGCTCGACGCCGAATCAGCAGATATTTAAGATCTTACAAACGGAAAAAGCAGAGTTTTCCAACTCTGCTTTTCAGAGATCGCTAAAAAATAATCGAATTTACGGTATTTTCCAGCTGAATTTTCCAACCGAACTACCGTTATAAACACCCTTTTTTGCTGGTTTAATACCAGGAGTATTCCCAAGCTCAAGAGTGCCCTCGATGCCAGCACAAGTTCCAGTGCCTCCAACAAACGTATGGAAAGACTTGGACGGCCCCCCTCCCAAAACACCTTCTCCTTCATAAGTGGTATATACCTTATCGCCATTTGGACGAGTAAATTCAACAAACCCACTACCTTTCCACTTGCCTTTAATTGCGTGAAGAGTGCCAAGGACTCTAAACGAAGCATTATAGAGAGGGCTATTCTCGGGCGCATAAACCACTACTCCAGTTTCCTCATAATTCATTTGAACACGTTCTTTCTCCATGGCTAAAGCTTCGAAGGTGCCAGTTTTCCCGCTACGATAATCTCCGCTTCCTTCCTTCGCCATTTCTGCACTAATTGCATTTCCAGCAGTTATTATTAACAGCAGGGCAAACAAAATCGTCATAGATATTCTAATCATTTTAACCTCCTTTTTACTAGCTTCGTGGCGGTTTGACTTGAGGGGACTTAATTGAATGAGCTCCCAACAGGTAAATAACCCTGTCAGGAGCAGAGTAGGCACAGTTTGAGGGAGTACTCCATTGTTTATTTACCCAATCAACAGGTTAGATTCTGCGAGAAATAAAGATTTAATCGAACAGGTTAGTCGTTTGAATTCAGAAGGCAGGGATCAACGGATGCTACATTCCAATCCAGATCTGTAATCACGTGGCTAGCTAACACTTTGTGGTATTTTATGTCAAGCTAAATTTTAAAATTTATTCGGTTTTAAATATGAGGTGATAGTTTCCAAATAATCGCCCTGGCACTCCCACTTTCCAGGAAAAACACCCTTGACACTCATTAACCGTGTACTGTACCCACTGCCCGCAGGGCTTGGCCGATTTCCGATTAAACATGTGGATGATTTTGCCGATTCAATTCCGCCGAAATGGATCGAGCATGGCAGTGTGATGCTGCCGATGTATCAATCAGAAGCGCTTTGGTTGAATTATAACCCGAAATATCTGATGGAACGCGGCACTGGCTATCCATTTGCAATCAAAGTAGCCACTGGAAAAATTAATGCTGTAACTGGACAAAATTGGAACGATGGTTTGAAAAGGAAACATTAGGATTACATGGTGTCAACGGAGCAGCCGTGGCTGGATGGATATTGCGTTGAAAAGGGGTTTGATCAGACCTTAGTTCTCTTATAAGACCAAGGCTTTCTTCCCGCGCACCTTCCAAATGGTCAACCAATTCAGAAGCTGATTTTGTTTCGTACATCTTGCCTTCATGCAATTTCCATGGAGGTATTGATCTTGGAATTGCTGTTATCCCCTGGGACTGGAGAATTGATTTGACGCGTTGGACAAAAGCCTTGTCTGTTTCAATTATGTGGCCGATTACTTCCTTTACGCACCATTGATCATCGGATGATTTACGAACGAGAATTTCATCATCAATCCCAGATAAGACAGACTCAATTTTTTCAGGGATGGATTCCAAAGTTTGAATAATTTTATCGGGCGAAAGCTGCCCTAAATGCTCTGAAGATGAAGAATAAAATGGTCCAAACCATTCAAATTCAACGCTAAGGGCACCACATAATGGACAAGTATCAGGACTATCTCCTTCAATTAAATATCCACAGCCGTGGCATCCCCAGATAGACTCATCAACATCTTTATCAGTAATATCGCCGTTATTCTCCAAACCTGCTATAGCTCGCTGGATGATATCCTCCAATCTTTCTCTAACTTTAACTAGCTGATTGAGCTCCTCCGACTCGGGGACTTCGGTAAATTGCCCCGCTCGAAAAAATTCGATCTCATTTTGGCCTTGTATCTCTGAAAGAATGATTTGTAAGAGATGTAAATGATCGCCTTTTTCAGGATATAGCCTCGATATTTTCATAGCCATTACACGCTGTGAATGGGCTGCTGCCCTTAGAACTTTAGCCAGATTGAATTGTCCTCTAATCACCGCATCTTCGGCAACTGCAAGATTCCGTACATATGCCGCTGCTCCGATCTTGATATCATTTATTGGTTTTTCGTTTTCAAAGGATTTCATAGCAGACCTCCAATCAGGTATTAATGCCCAAACTTTGCTAGGAGACCATATATTTGGGAACCACCCAGAGAGGAAAGTTTTCAGTTCTTGTCATAATCTGCAACCAATTTAAATCTCAGATTTCATCGGACTATCAAATTACAAAACCCCACCTCTCCTGGAGAAATGGGGTTCCAAAAATCAAAACATAAGCCCTCCGTTGGAATCCAACTTAAGGGTTTGAATATAAATGATAATCTTTATTATCCATAAATTGCCCAAGCTGTCAAATAAATTTCAATATACCACCACCCCATCCAACAGTTCTCAAACCTCCGCAGGTTTAATCGCCACTGACTCCACAATCCCCAATTTCCACCCAGCAAACCGCTCATCCAAATCCACGGCAACCGCCCCATCAATGTGACCAAACTCCCGCCGAAAACCATCCTCGAAAACCGTTTCTCCGATAACCTGCCCGATTGAAGTCATCCGCAGCTTCCGATGCTTTTGGTATAGATACTGTCCAATCGACCCGTGTTTGTTCGCAACTTGATCCTGCCACTCCAGTTTTTTGAGGACAAGATTATTTCCGACAACCACCAGCATTTTTGCATCGGGATTCGACTCGAAAACGCTGGCGATCGATTCCGCCAATGCGCATATGAAGCCAATCCCGTTATGGCGTATTTTCTAAAGTTTGAATATGTGAAACATGAGATTAAAAGGACCTATCTGTTTCTCATCAGCCACTTTGATCATGATCCAATGGTTGTTGAATTAATGAAACTATCCGCGCTCGCGGTGTTCAGAAAAGATTTGAGAGCGGAGAGCCATGGTAATTGATAAAACTTCGTCCTCAATCAATATTGAACCAATTCCGCGAAAAAAATATGGCCGCCTTTTTTATTGCATAATCCCCTCCAAATCATGTATTCACTCCCATTATGATCAAGAAAATCATATCAGGAGGCAAGTCTGGTGTTGAAATAGCCGCCCTCGATGCCGCCATAAGGCTGGAGATACCGCATGAAGGTTGGTGTTACCGTAACAGGAAAACAGACACTGGCGTCTTGCCGAGCCATTACAATGTAAAAGAGATTGAAAACCCCAGTTATTTTGAAAGGCTTGAAAAGAACATCATTGATTCCGACGGTACCGTAGTCCTGACTTACGGTCAAATGCCTGTCGGGTCTAAAGCGGTTAGAAACTTGGCTGATGGTCACAACAAGCCCCTTCTGAACGTCAATCTGGGGACCCATTCTCTCGATGACACCGTATCTTTAATTCGAGAGTGGATGGCCAAACATGAAATTGAGACGATCTTTTTTACTGGTTCAAAAACAGGTCGTGGCGGCGGTTCAAAAATCTATGATAAGGTCATTCAGGTAATAGAAGGTATCTGTGGCGTTAAAAGGGAAAGGTTCTTCGGGTTTCAGGAAGAAACTGACGACACCATTTCTTGAAGACACAGGAAAACATTTCTATGCGGTGTGAGGAATAATAAATCGTCAGCGGTCCTGCCCGGCCAGGCTAAATTCACGCCACATAAAACAAGTACTATCTGGCTTGGCTCTCCTTTTAGTGACCAGGGGACCTCTGGTAAGGACCGCGTCCCCTTCTTTTCAT